>NZ_JBLVPK010000005.1:0-349621 GCF_048286535.1 Flavobacterium glucosi
TTGTGTTCAAAAATGAAGGAAAACATGAAAAAAACCAAGTTGAAACAACTCCACAAAAAAAGAGGAACAAAATCCTCTTGAAAATACCTCTACAATCTTTACGATAACTCCATAGTGCTGACGGCAGGTATTCGGTTCCGTTCAACACGGGCTTCATTGTTCGTGCTGCGCACACAACGAAACCCTAGCTGTTACCTGCTGTTTTTATTCGCATTTTACTTTTTTATAGTCTTCTGTTTTCTCGTCATATTCAAGACAAGTCTTTTTTACTAAAACCATTTTGTTGTTTACCACTTTGTATTCTGCATTCATATGACTTCGTCCTGCACAACATTGATTGTGTTCGTATATTCGTTTTGTCGTTTTGTCAAATTCTAATGAAGACCCTTCAAATGAACTCTTAAAATATTTTCCTGTCTTTGAGTCGAAAAGGAAATATAAACTTGAAGTATTTGGTCCTGCATAACTTTGTTCAAATACTGAAAAATCTTTAACTCCGTCAAAATTATAATCATCTGTACTTACATTGTCTAAACCCCAAATTTCGCATTCTAAATTTGTGATTTGTTGTATCAGCTTGTCTGTCTTTTTTTCAACGATTTTGACACCCGTCACCTTTGCATTAAAATCTCCTTTAACTTTACTGACTATGAGTTTAAAATATCTGTCTTTTAGTGAGATGGGTTGTAATATTTCTTTGTTTGTCCATTCAATACTATCTCCATAATCAATGTCAAAAGATTTTGTCAAAGTTATTTTGAGTTCTTTGCTAGTTTTAATGTCTTTCCAAATGCCGTCAATTTTAGTTTTATCTGGTTTGAAATCATTAAAAACTAAAGTCGCATTGGTTTTGCCCAAACTATCTTTTTCTATTAGCGACAATAGTCCGTTCTTCAATGTTCCATCAATTTTTATTGGGTCGTCAAATTTTGTGTAAACATAAAATGCTCTTGCTACTCCGTCTGAATAAATATTTGTAACAAGTTCAATTGGATATTTATCAATATAACCTATGTAACTTGTCTGTCCAAACAAGTTAATTGTCAATAATACAAAAGTCAATATTGTTAATCTCTGTTTCATTTTTGTTGGTAGTGTAAAATAGCAGGTAACGTCCCGCTAGTAGGCGATGGTCGGGGCTAAGTTGTCCTAATTTTTCGGTTAATCACTATATCTCCAAGTACAAAACAATATTTCCATTTAGCCTAATTCCCGACTATTGCTTACTAGCTGTTAGTGGCTGCCAAAACTTACGTCGTTAAGTATATTATTTTTTCGACCGTAATGAATATTATTAAAAAATAAAAATACACTAAATTTGATGTTATGAAAAATGAAAGATTAGAAATACTTGATAAAATAGAATCCATTGAAGCTTTAAAACTAATTAAATCTGAAGCTGAAATGGTTTTAGACGAGTCTCTTTCGTCAGAAAGTATAATTACAAATAAAGCAAATACAATTTTTCAAATTTTAATTGTTATGTTGTTTTCAGTTTTAGGATATTTAGTTAATGGATTTCCAAATATTAATATCAATTCTCCAACTATAAAAATTTGTTTGTTTTTAATAGCTATAAATACTTGTTCAATTTGGTTTTTATTAAAAATTATTTACCCAAAAACAACATATACAAAAGGAACTACGCCTAGTAAATTATTGTTTTCGGATATAATAATAAAAGATTGGGAAGAATATTCTATTCTTAAAAACAGAATTTATAATTTAGATGATGCAATAGAACAAAATAAAAAATCCCAATCAAATAAAATAACTAATTTTAAAACATCTACTTATATTTTATTGATTGGGTTGTTTTTTGTTACAATCTATTCTGTTTGTGTTATTTTCTAACAACTGTAGAATCATTTTCAGTTCTAACTTGAGTGTCATTAGAATCTCTTGTTGGAGTAGGTGGAGGATTACTTGAAGTACTTCCTGTTTGTTGGTCGTCGTCTAACATATTAACATTATTAAAGTTGTTATTTAATTCCCAGCAGACAGGATGTCTTTTTTTTATTAAGGGGACTATTTTTAATTGGTTGCCACTAACTAGTATATAGGCGCTACAGAATAGCGCATATACATCTCATTTTGGGTGGATAGGCGCTACTGCGTAGCGTATTACTTTCAAATATACACTTTAATTATTATCTTACAAATCATCAAATGGACTTTTTATTTCTTGGGTCTTTTTGAATTTAGAGAGGACTATTTGAGTTGTCATTGCCACTTTTTTGCGTGAGGGATAAAAGTGAAAATCCTTTTATGAAGCGCAACGGAATAAAAGATTGCAACGGATAGCCCGACCCGATTTTTTAGCGGGTCACGCCCAAATTGTGAATTTTAGAATCAGTAGCAGTATTTGTTTGACACTAATTTTTAAATAAAAAAGGTAGTGGACTTTGCGAAAAACTTTGCGAACTTTGCGGTCAAATAATACGATATAAAAGGAGGATAACGTAAACTGGAAATAAACACCGGTAGCGTTGTACGAATGGCATGTTCCTTTAAAAAATAAATATAAACTACGTATGAAAATAAATCCAAAAAACGGAATTGACAAGCTCATTTTCGGAATGAAACAAAATGATGTTACCGCTATTTACGGGAAACCGGACAGGAATTACAAGGACGAGGATGATAATGTGATTTTTGCTTACAACAAGCTAAAAATGCGTTTGACTTTCTATGTCGAGGAAGAATTCAAATTGGGTTATATTGTGGCGTCTAGCCCGGAACTGGATTTGTTTGGGCATAAAATAATCAATAGAAAAATTAGTGACGTCAAAAAAGATTTGGCTGCCAAAGGAATCACTAAATTTACTCAGGAAGAATTTGATACGTTCGAAAACTATTTCAATGAGGAAAACTGGATTATTTTTCAAACGGAATTTGATGAGGTCGTGAAATTTGAGATTGGTGCGATTATCAATCAAAAAGATGAATTTGACTGGAAATTTGGAAAGAAATAATAGAAAATGAAACGCTGATGACGCTTACTAAACGCACAATCGCCGATTCCTATTCTTGTAATCATAGAGAATAAAGTATAAAAATAAACCCGACAGATTTTGAAGTCTGTCGGGTTTGTTAATTTGTGTTTTTTGAGAATTATTGTTTTGGAGCGGGTTGTTTTTCTATCATTTCTAATTCGAAAATAAGTGTTGTATTTGGCGGAATAACGCTACCGGCACCTCTTTCTCCATACGCTAAATTTGATGGGATAAAGACTACTGCTTTGTCTCCAAAGGACATGTTATCTAAACCTTCAATAAATCCTGGAATCATACCCTCTTTTTTCCCTGCTTCAAATGGGAATGCTTGGTATCCGTTTTGTGCGGCACGGTTTGCATCAAATTTTCCGTAGCTTTTAGAAACTTCTTCATAACTGCTGTCAAACAGCGTTCCATCTTCAAAATAACCGGCATAATGGAAATAAAATGTCGTTCCGTTCGCAGGTTTTACGCCTGTTCCTTTTTGTGTTATTTTGTATGCTAATCCTGATGGAGTAATGGTTGCTGTTGCTTTGGTGGCGGCTAAATAGGCTTTTTTTGCAGCTACTACCGGACCGTATTTTTCAGTATATGCTTTTTTGGCTTCGGCTTCAATGGCGGCTTGTTTTGCTTTGTTTTCAGCGTTAATTGCATCCTGTTTCTTTTGGTCTTCGGATTTATTGTTGAAATAATCGGAGAACACTTTTGGGGCATCAAATTTTTTGGCTAAAACACCTTTTCTTACGATGGTAATTTTAGTAATCACATCATTTGCAGCGATGGTGTTGACCACGTTCATTCCCGCAGTAACATGACCAAAAACAGTATGTTTTCCGTCTAACCAAGGCGTTTCTTTGTGGGTAATGAAAAACTGACTTCCGTTTGTAGTTGGCCCGGAATTAGCCATAGAAAGCATACCGGGCTTGTTGTGCTTTAAGTCTGTAAATTCATCTTTGAACGCATAACCCGGGCCACCAGAACCATTTCCAGAAGGGTCACCTCCTTGAATCATGAAGTCTTTGATCACACGATGAAATTTTAAACCATCAAAGAAAGGTTTTCCTTTTAGTTTTGCATCGGTTACAAAAGTGTTCTTACCTTCAGCAAGTGCGATGAAGTTAGCTACAGTTACCGGAGTTTTTTTGTATTCTAATTCAAGAACAATATCTCCTTTGTTTGTAGCAATTGTTGCAAAAATCCCTTCGATTACTGCTGGTGCTTTTACTACTGGTTTCACAGCAGCTTTTACTGTTGTTACAGGTTTTTTTACCGGAACAGTTTTCTTTGTAGTTTGAGAATGCATGTTTAACATCCCCACAAATAATAAAAACAGAATTTTAAATTTCATTTTTTAAGTATTTAAGGTCCAACTTTTTTAAGCGGTTATTGTTGCGGTATTGTTTCCAATAATTCAATTTCGAAAATGATATTAGCACCTGGAGGAATTACTCCTCCAGCTCCCGCTTCACCATATCCTAATCGAGACGGAATAAAAAGTACCGCTTTGTCTCCAAAAGATAATTTTCCTAATCCTTCAATGAAACCAGGAATCATGCCATCTTTTTTACCCGCTTGAAAAGGGATGGGTTGGTACCCGTTTTGAGCGGCTCTGTTTTCGTCGTATTTTCCAAAAGTTTTAGAAACACTTTCTACGCTGGCATCAAATAATTCTCCGTCTTCCAGAAAACCGGCGTAGTGTATGAAAACATTGGTGCCATTTGCAGGTTTTTTACCGCCACCTTTCTTTGTGATTACATATTGCAATCCTGTAGGTGTTTTAGTTGCTTTGGCTTTTAAAGTGGCAAAATAAGCGATTTTTTGTTCCCGAACTTCCTTATATTTAGCGTCGTAATTTTTTTTGTTTGCAACATCAACCGCCGCTTTTTTCTTTTGATTTTCTGATTCTACTGAAAAATAATCATTGAACGTTTTGACAGCATTAAACTTTTTGGCCGCTTCACCATTTCTGATGATAGTAACTTTAGTAATGTAGTCATTTTGTGCAATTTTGTTTACAACTTCCATTCCTTTGTCTACTACATGACCAAAAATAGTATGCTTTCCGTCTAGCCAAGGTGTTGCAAGATGTGTGATAAAAAACTGGCTGCTGTTGGTTGTAGGTCCGTTGTTGGCCATAGCCAAAATACCAGCTTTATCAAATCTTAAATCTGAAAATTCGTCTTTAAATTTATAACCGGTATCTCCTGAACCTGTCCCTAATGGATCTCCCGTTTGAATCATGAATTCTGGAATTACTCTGTGAAATTTTAATCCGTCAAAAAATGGTTTGCCTTTAAGGTTTTCATTAGTGACAAAATCATTTTTTCCTTCGGCTAATGTTACATAGTTGGCAACAGTTATAGGCGCTTTTTCGAAATCTAATTGTACAATTATGTCTCCTTTATTGGTTTCTATTTTTGCATATAAACCATCAGGAAGATTGTTGTGCTCTTCTTTGCAAGAGTACAATGAAGCAACCACTAGGAATACGAATAAGATCTTTTTTTTCATACGATTTTTTTTTATATTTATGGACTCGAGCGATAGCGAACAGGCGAAGCAATATGGTATCGCCATTCTTCTTTATTATTTTGTCCCGAGGCTTCGGGATTGAATCCTGGCGATTTCATTTCTAAATTTAATTTTATTGCGTTATAGTGTCTTTTGGATTAGTCACGGCGTTAGTTTCAGGTTTAGCCGGAGCAGGTATTGCTTTTAGTTTGACTTCACTTTCTTTTTTGTATGCTGCTTCCGATTTAAAATCACGTAAAGTTACCGTGCAAATCAAAGGCTGATTCGTGCCAATTTTTTTATCGTCACCATGATACCCATATCCCATATTGGAGGGGAAAAGAAAACTCACTTTTTCGTTTTTACGCATTAATTTGATACCGTCGCGCAATCCCATCATGATGTTTTGTTTGTCCACATAATAAATTTGTGGTCTTAATTCTAATTCAGAATAGATAACGGTTCCTTTTAAATCTTTTATTTCGTAGTCAAAAAAAGCAACATCCCCTTTTTTTGGAGTAAGAGAATCAATTTCATTTTTGGTCAGATAAGTATACCAATATCCTTTTTTGGAAGCGATATATTTTACATTGGGATTGCTTTTGATTAAAGCCTTAATTTGAGTTTCTTCGCTGGCAACCAGTTTTTTATTGCGTGCGATTGATTTCTTCATAAAGCTTCCGGAAGTCTGTGATATAGGCTTTCTGGCATCCTGATGTTGTTTACAGCTTGACGCGAGTATGGATAAAAAGAACCCAAATGCGATTAACGTACTAAATTTAGACATCTATTATATTTTTAGCGTTAGTACTAAACCTTCAAATTTTCGTATTGTTTCTTCCATAGATACTTCTGATTTTCCACCGGCAGCATTGCGATGTCCACCACCATTGAAGTGATCTCTGGCAAATTGATTGACATCAAAATCGCCTTGCGAGCGAAATGAAATCTTGATGATTTTTTCTTCTTTATTTTCGATAAATATAGCGGTAAAAACGATTCCTTTTATACTTAATCCATAGTTTACAATTCCTTCGGTATCCCCTTTTACATAATCAAAAGCATTCAATTCGTCTTGAGTAAGCGTTGTGTATGCAGTTTTGTGTTCTGATAACACTTTCATGTTTTGAAGCGCTCTTCCCAATAATTGTAATCTTCCAAAAGAGCTATTGTCAAATAATAAGGTTGGAATTTCCGTATTTTCGACACCTAAATCGATTAATTCAGCGATTATTCGATGGGTTGTTCCTGTTGTTTTTGGAAAACGAAAAGAACCTGAATCGGTAAGAATTCCGGTGTAAATACACGTTCCTATAGTTTTATCGATATCTTGTTTTTTTCCAAGAAATAATATGAAGTTGTAAATCATTTCACAAGTGGAACCAAACGAGGTATCTGAGTAGGTAAATGTGGCATAATCATCAGGTTTTTGATGATGATCAATCATGATAAATGGCGCTTTTAGCTTGGCTAAAGCATGTTCCATTTCACCGGTACGGTGCAAAGCATTGAAATCTAAAGTGAAAATAAGCTCCGCTTCTTCCAGTATTTTAGTACAGTTTTCTTTGTCTTTTTCGTATACTTTTACGGTTTCTGATCCGGGCATCCACGCCAGAAAATCAGGGAATTCATTGGGAGAAACCACCACAGGATGATGGTTGTTTTTTAGTAAAAAATGGTAAAGCCCTAAAGTAGAGCCCATGGCATCGCCATCAGGACCTCGGTGTGGGATTATGGCAATTTTTTTTGGAGTTGCTAATAACAACTGTATCGCTTGAATATCTTGTATTTTCATAGAATGCGAAATTACATTTTTTTAATGTAATGTTGAAATCATTTTTGGAATTAACAAACTTTTACACTGTTACAAAAGCTCCATGTTTTTTCTTCTTAATTTTTGATACACTTGGTATTTTACTCCTTTTACTATTTGAGCATTGTAAATTCCCACTGATCCCGAAGAAAAATATGCGATAATACAAGCAAGACCAATAAAAATACCGCTTTCTATCCCGAAAAGTTCCATCCCCATAACCGTACAGGCAATAGGAGTGTGAGTTGCTCCCGAAAAAACAGCTACAAATCCCATTCCTGCTAAAAGTGCTATGGGTAAAGGAATTACAATCGATAAAGCACTTCCCAGTGTGGCACCAACGAAAAATAGCGGAGTCACTTCGCCACCTTTGAATCCTGCTCCGAGCGTGAATCCTGTGAAAAGTATTTTTAAAATAAAATCATACGAAGCATTTGGATTAGAAAAAGAATCAACAATCACCGGAATTCCTAAGCCGATGTATTTTGTAGTTCCAATGCCGTAAATAGCCACCGCAAGAATTATTCCTCCAACGAAAGGTCGAAGCGGAGGGAAGGAAATGATTTTCGAAAATAAATGGCTCCAGAAATGGGTACTTCGGGAAAATAACATGGCGGCTAAACCAAAAAGAATACTTGCTGGAATTATCCAAAATAAGGTTGTAAAACTCATTTCGGGAAGGATTGGAATACTGTAATGGGTGTGTTTTACTTGCCAGAATTCAACGGTGAAATAAGCGATGTATGCTGTAAAAAAGGACAATGGTATGCTTTTATAACTGATTTTACTGAAATATAAAACTTCTAAAGCAAACAAGGCTCCAGCCAAAGGTGTTCCAAAAACGGAGGCAAAACCAGCGCTAATTCCCAAAATGATTAATGTCTTTCTGTCGGTATTATCAAGCTTAAAGATTCTTGTAAATTGATCGGCGATGGCACCACCCATTTGTACTGCGGTTCCTTCACGACCTGCTGAACCTCCAAAAAGGTGTGTAATTAAGGTGCCAAAAAGTACTAAAGGAGCCATTTTTAAAGGAATTGTTTTTTGAGGATTTTCGTATTCTTCCAGCAATAAATTATTGCCTTTAACGACAGATTTCCCCCAATAGTAATAGACCAATCCTATCATCAAGCCTCCTATTGGCAAAAGCCAAATCATCCAGTTGTTGTGTTCCCGATATTGTGTAACCCAATCCAATGCCATTAAAAAAAATGCAGATGCCGATCCAGAAAAAAAGCCTGTCAGAACACATATGAAAATCCATTTGAGAGAGACAAGCATTATTTTTTTTGCGTTTTCTAAATTCATTACCAAAATTGAAGGGATATTTTTTACAAAAGTATTACAATCCTTCTTGAATTAACGGTTTCTCAGAAGCGATAGCTGTAAATTCGATTTCAACTAAATACTCTGGCGCTACGAGTTGATTGATTCCGTAGAAACCAGTAGTTGGTTTTATATCTTTAAAAAACTTGGCATGAGCGGTTGCTACGGCTTCAAATGTAGACACATCAGTAGTAAATATGCGGGTACGAATGACATCTTTCATACTTACATTCAGGTCTTCCAGAACTTTTTCTACGCGCTCTAAAATATTTAGTGTTTGGGCATAAGCATCGTCAGCTTTTACTTTTTCACCGTCAACAATAGCTACCGTTCCTGATACTTCAATGATATTTCCAATGCGTACTGCGCGGCAATATCCCATTTTGTCCTCCCATGGTGAACCTGTCAATATGTTTTCTCGTTTCATTTTAATTGTATTTAGGCATTAATTTACATTGTTTAAATGCAATTTTTGGTGTGGCATAATATTTGCAATTTATAAAAAATACTGAAATGAAAAACAGTATTTTTTAATTAAAAACTTCAATTTTTGTTGGTAATTGTTAGAATATTTTAGGTTCTAAAACGCAATAAATTTAAGAAATGAATGTTATAAATGAAAGTTAAATAATAGTATAATTAGTCATTATGTATGATTAGTTTTTTATTTTTAAAATTTTACAAGCACTGATAAACTAATTTAAAAAAGTTATGAAAAGGATTTTATTTTTAATGATAGTAATAAGCATGTCTTTAAGTGGATATGCTCAGAATGAATTTAGTTCAAAATTTAAACCCATCCCACTCAAAAATAATGCTCCTAAAATAAAAAAAGTGACTCCGCCAAAAGCAGAGATTCCTCCTATTAAGACTCCGAATGTATTTAAAAACCCGGAACTTTTAAACCCGAATCCGAGTCCTTCACTTTCGATTACTCCAACTAGTAATTTCTCGATGACGCCCAAAAATGAATTTATTAATCCCGGAGATGTTTATAGAGATAAATTAAACAAAAAGGAAGATAATTCTGAAGGTCTTGTATATAGAAAAAATCAAAATTTAGGAAATTTCACAACCAGTTCACTTACCGCCAAAGTAAGATACAGAGATGCAGCTTATGTCGATGGCGATAAGATTCGGGTGTACTTGAATGATAAAGTAGTTGAATATCAAGTGAATTTAGATAGTAATTTCCAAGGTTTTGAAATAGTATTGGAAAAAGGATTCAACAAGATAGACTTTGAGGCCTTAAATCAAGGAAGTTCAGGTCCAAATACGGCTGAATTTCAGATTTATGATGACAATGGCGGTTTAATTTCGGCTAGTCAATGGAATCTAGGAACTGGTTTTAAGGCAACAATTATTGTTACAAAAGAATAATTTAGTTGCCTTAATGTACCTAAAACGGATCAGCAGTAACTTTAAATTTCATATCAGATTTTACCGTGATATCTTGTGTCAAACTTTCTTTGATAACCGCTTTAGTTCTTATTTTGTAAGAAGAAGCTTTGATGTATTTGTCTAGTTTCTGAGAAGTACACGTTAGATTTAGCACGTTTGAAGTCGAATTGATGTCATCTAAATAAGCCAATTCTATTTCGTCATTTGCATCTGTTGAGATGTATAAATGAATCGATTTAAGAAAACTGAATGAGGTATTGCTAGGATTTGTGATGGTCAATTTTAACTCACTTAATTTGACATCTTTTACTAATTCAGCTTTGGTATTGTTATTTTCAAAAGTAGAACTTGAGTTTGTAGTAACATCTGGAGTGATTACATTAAAAGCAGTGCCAAGAGGAAATCCACTTTCAATTTTAAAAGTTGTTTGATTGTCTATTGTAAAAGTCAATAAATCATCAATCACATTGCACGAAGTAATTAAGAGCAGTACTGTTGCTATTGATAAATAAATTTTTGTTCTCATTGAAATGTTGTTTTATTTTAAATTAATTTTTTAGACTGTATATGTTCACTTACGAAAATTATCGGGTCTGGGTTTTAAGGGTTGTTTTAATTTTATTTTAGAGCAATAATTGAAGTGTGACAAATAAAATAATATTTTTCAAAAATCAATTTTCAATTCAAAATATAAAAAGTATTTTTGCGCATGCAACACAACGTACTTATTTTAGATTTCGGATCGCAATATACTCAACTTATTGCGCGTAGAGTTCGCGAATTAAATATATTCTGCGAAATCTTCCCTTACAATCATTTTCCGAGTGATTTATCATCTTATAAAGCAGTAATTCTTGGAGGAAGCCCTTTTTCTGTTAGAGGAGAAGATGCGCCACATCCTGATTTATCTCAAATTAGAGGAAAACTACCTTTATTAGCCGTTTGTTACGGAGCACAATACTTATCGCATTTTAGTGGTGGTGAAGTAGCGTCTTCCAATACTAGGGAATACGGTAGAGCTAATTTGTCTTTTATTAAAGAGAATGAAATTTTCTTTGAAGGTGTTTCAGAGAATAGCCAAGTTTGGATGAGCCATAGTGATAGTATTAAGGCATTACCAACTGATGGAGTGAAAATTGCAAGCACACATGATGTGGAATTTGCAGCGTATAGAATTGAAGGGGAAACCACTTATGCAATTCAATACCACCCAGAAGTTTTCCATTCAACAGATGGATCAAAAATGCTGGAAAACTTTTTAGTAAAAATAGCCGAAGTGCCGCAAAATTTTACACCAAATGCTTTCGTTGAAGAAATGGTGGCAGAATTAAAAGAAAAATTACAAGACGATAAAGTCGTGCTTGGTCTTTCTGGTGGAGTAGATTCTACAGTGGCAGCAGTTTTATTACATCAAGCTATTGGGAAAAACCTATACTGTGTTTTTGTCAATAATGGTTTGCTTCGTAAAAACGAATACCAAAACGTATTAGACCAATACAAAGGAATGGGTTTAAACGTAAAAGGAGTCGATGCTGGAGATCGTTTTTTATCTGAATTAGCAGGTGTAAGTGATCCGGAAACCAAACGTAAAATTATTGGACGTGTATTTATCGAAGTTTTCGATGATGAGTCACACCTTATAGAGAATGTAAAATGGTTGGCGCAAGGAACAATTTATCCGGATGTTATTGAATCAGTTTCGGTAAAAGGACCTTCGGCTACTATTAAATCACACCATAATGTAGGAGGTCTGCCTGACTATATGAAATTAAAAATTGTGGAACCTTTGCGTATGCTTTTCAAAGATGAAGTGCGTAGAGTAGGGGCTTCATTAGGAATTGATCCAGAATTATTAGGAAGACACCCTTTCCCAGGACCAGGATTGTCCATTAGAATTCTAGGAGATATCACACCAGAAAAAGTACAAATTTTGCAAGATGTAGATAAAGTTTTTATTGACGGATTGAAATCTTGGGGATTGTATGATAAAGTATGGCAGGCAGGAGCAATTTTACTTCCGGTAAACAGTGTAGGTGTTATGGGCGATGAGCGTACTTATGAGAAAGTGATAGCGCTTCGTGCCGTAGAATCTACGGATGGGATGACGGCTGATTGGGTGCATTTACCGTATGATTTCTTGATGAAAGTATCTAATGATATCATCAATAAAGTAAAAGGAGTAAATAGAGTAGTGTATGACATTAGTTCAAAACCGCCAGCAACTATTGAGTGGGAATAATAATTAGATTTTAATCAAATCTTTGAGCATCATTATTTTAATGTTCTCTATAAAACGGTATCAAATTTTTGGAATAAAATTTGATACCGTTCCGTTATTAATGATTGAATAATTTTATAAATAAAAATGATGAAATATTTTTTTGCAATTTGTATAACGGCTTTGTTTTTTAATAATAGTGTTTTTTCACAAGAAAAAACTATTACACATAAAGTAGGGAAAGGAGAGACAATGAGTCAGATTGCAATAAAGTACAACGTTACTCCGTATGATATTTACCAATTAAATCCAGATGCACTAGGTGGTTTGAAACCTAATAGTATTTTGCTGATTCCAAAAAGCAGCGGGAAACAAAAAGTAGCGGTTCAGGCTAAGGCAAATGCGAAAGCGATTACCCATGAAGTAGCGCCAAAAGAGACTTTGTATGGTATCGAAAAAAAATATGGCGTTTCTGACGAAGCATTAAAACAAGCAAATCCTTTTTTGGAAAAAGATGGATTGCAAATAGGCCAAATCCTTGAGATTCCTTCTGGTATTAAACAAAAAAACACTACTCCGGTACAAACAAAAGTAGTATATCATGATGTTCTTCCAAAAGAAACCAAGTATTCTATTGCCAAAAAATATGGCATTACCATTGAAGAATTGGAGAAAAAAAACCCTGAAATAGTTTCAAATTTGCCTGTTGGGTATAGATTAATTATCAAAGGGAATCCCGAAAATTTGGGGCCAAAAGTAGATAAAACTGCAACAGTGGTTGAAGCTAAAAAAGAAATTATAAAACCGAGTCCTGAAAAAGTTTCTACCGCAGTTCATTATTTGAATTATGTGGTAAAACCAAAAGAAACACTTTATAGTTTATCCAAAATGGCAGGAATGAGTCAGGAAGAATTAATTACTCTCAATCCTGCATTGTCTCAAGGTGTGGTGGAAGGGATGGTTTTGAAATTTCCGGCAACGATTAATATCCCGCAGGAAGCTAAAAAAGAATATGCTGTAATCTCCAAGAAAAGTAACGGTAGAAAAAAACTAGTCTTGCTTTTGCCTTTTAATATCTCAAAAATTGAAGGAGATACGGTCAATTCGACTGCAATGCGTTTGAAAAAAGACAAATTCTTGAACATGACTTTGGATTTTTATGCAGGAGCTTTGGTAGCAATTGATTCGGCTAAACAACTGGGACTTGTAATAGATGTAAATGTATTTGACTCTCAGGAAACTAAAAACACTTCTAAAATTGCCGCGCTAATTAAAGAAAATAATCTGGAAAATTCAGATGCTATTATAGGGCCTTTCTACCAAAATAATGTTGAAAAAACAGCTGAATTGTTAAATGTAAATCAAGTGCCAGTGATTTCACCTTTATCAAAAGACACGGCTCTTTCGTTTAGCAATATGTTTCAAACGGTTCCTACCGCTACCACTGTTAAAAATGCGATGTTCGATTTCATGAGGTCAAAAAACGGGAATATTGTAGCAGTTGTTGACAAGAAAAAAGAATCGGTTATACAGTTTATCAAAGAAAATCATAAAGATGTGAAATTTTCAACGCTTACTGCGAATGGTGGTGTGTCTGCTGAAAATTTAAAAAGTTTATTTGTGAAAGATAAAATAAACTATGTGGTGATGGAAACCGGAAATACGGGAATGATAAAATCGACCATGGCGGCTATGTTAAGTGCTATGGCTACTTATAAAGTACAATTGGTTATTTTAGAACCCAACGAAACATTAGATACAGACGAAATTAGTTTTGTGAATTTGACAAAATTGAAATTAATGTATCCTTCTGTTTCTCGTGAAAATGAATCTCCTGAAGCTTTAGTTTTTGAAAAAGAGTTTAAAAAGAAAAACAAAAGTTACCCGAGTGTATTTGCTACTAGAGGTTTTGATATTACTTTTGATACCATGATGCGATTGTCACAAGACAAGAAATATCAAGAAACGATTGATATTACTGCTACGGAGCAAGTAGATAATAAGTTCGAATTTTACAAAAAAGAAGACGGTGGCTACATTAATAAAGGAGTGTATATCTTATATTATGACACTGATTTAACGATAAAAGAAGCAAACTAATGACATCAATAGTAACTTATTTAGGGGATTTAAGAACCTCTTCAATTCACATACAATCCGGAATTGAAATTATTTCGGATGCTCCTGTAGACAATAACGGAAAAGGCGAGGCTTTTTCTCCAACGGATACTGTAGCCAATGCTTTGGCAAGTTGCATGATGACAGTTATGGGGATAAAAGCACGTGATTTGGAAGTTGATTTGAAAGGTTCCACTGCTGAAGTTACTAAAATCATGAATGCCGAACCAAGACGCATCGGTGCAATCGAAATTTCATTCGAGATGTATGGAGCAGTAGATAAAAAGAACAAAACTATTCTGGAAAGAGTCGCCATGACATGTCCTGTTTTTCTAAGTTTAAATACTGAAATCGAAAAACGTATCATTTTTAACTGGAAATAAAGAGATTTGTGAAGCAAGAGACCAGAAACAAGAAGTATTAATGGTTCTAATTTCTTGTCTCTTGCTTCTTTTTTATTAAAAAAAAATGGATCAAAACCAACAACAACTTATCAAACTTGCTCATACTAAAATGCCTTTTGGTAAATACGAAGGAAAGTATCTGATTGACTTGCCTGAATATTATGTGGTGTGGTACAGCAATAAAGGATTTCCTAAAGGGGAGCTAGGGCAACAGCTCCAACTCATATATGAGCTAAAATTGAACGGATTAGAGGAATTGATACGAAATATTAAAAAAAGATACCCGAAGCCGTAGTTTAGACGGCTTATATTTTTAGACTTTTTAGATTTTGAGAGAATTAGATTGTTAGACTTTTAAATCTAAAAGAGTCTGAAAATCTAACAATCTAATATTCTAATAATCCAATTAAATTTGTACTTTTGCCAAGTTTTTTACACAACTACAACACAAACAACAACAGAATGAATCAAACGAAATATATTTTTGTCACTGGCGGTGTGACTTCTTCTCTAGGGAAAGGAATCATAGCAGCATCATTGGCAAAATTGTTACAAGCCAGAGGGTACCGTACAACTATCCAAAAGTTTGACCCTTATCTTAATGTTGATCCGGGTACTTTGAACCCTTATGAGCATGGAGAATGTTATGTAACCGATGATGGTGCAGAAACGGATTTAGATTTAGGACACTACGAGCGTTTTCTGAATGTTCCTACTTCTCAGGCGAATAATGTTACAACTGGAAGAATTTATCTTTCGGTGATTGAAAAAGAACGTAGAGGAGAATTTCTAGGGAAAACGGTTCAAGTTGTACCTCATATTACCAACGAAATTAAAGAAAGAATGCAATTGCTAGGTAATTCTGGCGATTATGATATTGTTATTACTGAAATTGGGGGTACAGTAGGAGATATTGAATCTTTGCCTTATATAGAATCTGTTCGTCAATTGGTTTGGGACTTGGGTGAGAATAATGCTATCGTAATTCATCTTACTTTAGTACCTTATTTGGCTGCCGCAGGAGAATTGAAAACAAAACCAACACAACATTCCGTTAAAACATTGATGGAAAGTGGTATCAAAGCGGATATTTTAGTGTGTAGAACAGAGCATGAACTTTCGGATGAGATTCGCAATAAATTGGCCTTATTTTGTAATGTAAAACGAGAAGCTGTCATTCAGTCTATTGATGCTTCGACGATTTATGAAGTGCCAAATTTAATGCTGGAAGAAGGACTAGATATTGTGGCATTAAAGAAATTAGATTTGCCTAAAAAAGCAGCTCCGGACTTAAAAAACTGGAATACTTTTTTACGCCGATTGAAACATCCAAAGCACAGTGTAAACATCGGTTTGATCGGTAAATATGTAGAAATGCAAGATTGTTACAAATCTATTTTGGAAGCATTTATTCATTCAGGTGCAGCAAATGAAACCAAAGTAAATGTGATTTCTATTCATTCAGAACACATTAACGCAACAAATATACACGAGAAATTAGCCGGTTTAGACGGAATTCTTGTTGCTCCTGGTTTTGGGGAAAGAGGAATTGAAGGAAAAATCGAAGCAGTTCGTTATGCTCGTGAAAATAAAGTACCGTTTTTCGGAATTTGTTTGGGTATGCAAATGGCAATTATCGAATATTCAAGAAATATTGTAGGATATGCCGATGCAAATTCTACTGAAATGAATGAGCATACTTCTCATCCGGTTGTCAACCTTATGGAAGAGCAAAAAACGATTACTGATAAGGGAGGAACAATGCGTCTTGGTGCATGGAAATGTGATATCAAACAAGATTCATTGGCATATAAAATTTACGGAAAAGAGACTATTTTGGAACGTCACCGTCACCGTTATGAGTACAATAGTAATTATGTAGCGCAATTGCAAAAGGCAGGATTGATTGCTTCGGGTGTGAATCCAGATACAGGATTGGTTGAGATTATAGAAATAGAAAATCATCCATTTTTCATTGGGGTACAATACCATCCGGAATACAAAAGTACGGTAGCGAATCCACATCCTATTTTTGTGAATTTTGTAGCAGCAGCGGTTCAGGCAAAGAAAAAATAACTGGAAATGATTTGGTTCCAATAAACGGTACACTTTTAAACATTTAAACTTTTTTTAATTATAATGGAACAAAAAAAATTTGATCTCAATTCGATTATAGGCTTTGCATTAATTTTTGGTATTTTGGTTTGGATTATGTACCAAAATCAACCAGATCCTAAAGTGGTAGCCGCTGAGAAAGCGCAAAAAGAGCTGGTAATCAAGCAGGCTAAAGCCAAAGAATTAGAGGCGAAAACTGTAGCAAAGGCTACTATTGCCGTTGCAGCAACCGGAGATTCAACACAATTGGCCCAATTGCAAAAAACATTAGGGAATTTTGCTTATTCTGCGACGCTTCCTTCAGCTACAGCTGGTTTTACAACTATTGAAAACGAATTGGTTATATTAAAAATTGCCAATAAAGGAGGATATATTGTTGAAGCTACTTTGAAAAAGTTTGAAAAATTCAAGAAAGGTTCTGGGCAATTAGTTGAATTGATAAAAGACAATAATGCCGATTTAAATGTACAATTGCTAACCAGTGATAACCGTACTTTAAATTCTAAAGACTTATATTTTGAACCTACTTTGACAAAAATAGGAGCAGATCAAGTATTGTCCATGAAGTTAAAAGCGGGAGCTAATGAATTTTTGGAATACAAATACATATTGAAACCAAACGATTACATGATTGGTTTTGACATTCGTTCTCAAGGGTTGAACAAAGTTCTAAATACAACTAAACCGTTGGATTTAGAATGGAACTTGAAAACTTACCGAAATGAGAAAAGTGTATCCTACGAAAACCGTTATACTGAAATTTATTTTGAGCATAAAGAAGGAAAAGTTGATTATGCAGGTTTAGGTCAATCTGAAAAATCAGATCTTGAAAAAGCAACTTTCGTAGCTTTCAAACAGCACTTTTTCTCCACGATACTTTTGACAAAAACGCCTTTCGAAACTGCTAAAGTGAAGTCTGATAATTTGGTTAAAGATGATAAAGTAGATACCACTTTTACGAAACAATTTAAAGCAAACATCCCATTAGCTTTTGAAAATGGAGAATTAGATCATAAAATGAGTTGGTATTTTGGTCCAACAGATTATAAGACTTTAAGCCATTATGATAAAAATTTAGAAAAAATTATCTCATTAGGTTGGGGTATTTTCGGATGGATTAATAAATTTATCTTTATTCCCTTATTCGGGTTTTTAAGTACTTATATTGCTTATGGAATTGCGATTATTATTTTTACAATAATTATAAAATTAGCAATGTCGCCTATTACATTCAAATCATTCTTGTCACAAGCTAAGATGAAAGTATTGCGACCTGAAATTACAGAATTGGGAGAAAAATTTAAAAAAGACCCAATGAAGAAGCAGCAGGAAACGATGAAATTGTATAATAAAGCGGGAGTAAATCCTATGGCAGGATGTATTCCAGCCTTGATTCAGCTTCCTTTTATGTATGCATCGTTTCAGTTTTTCCCATCGGCTTTTGAGTTAAGACAAAAAAGCTTCCTTTGGGCAGATGATTTATCGTCTTTTGATGAAATAATACGCTTGCCTTTCTATATTCCTTTTTACGGAAATCACATCAGTTTGTTTCCAGTGCTTGCCTCGATTGCTATTTTCTTCTATATGAAAATGACTTCTGGTGACCAACAAATGGCGGCTCCGCAACAAGAAGGAATGCCGGATATGGCGAAAATGATGAAAATCATGATTTATGTATCGCCAATCATGATGTTGTTTTTCTTCAATAGTTATGGTGCGGGATTGAGTTTGTATAACTTTATTTCGAATCTAATTACCATTGGAATTATGATTGTTATCAAACGATACTTTATCGATAGTGATAAGATTCATGCTCAAATTCAAGAAAACAAATTGAAAGAGCCGAAAAAACAAGGTAAATTCCAGAAAAAACTGCAAGAAGTTATGGAACAAGCTGAAGCTCAAAAAGCACAACAGAAGAAAAAATAATTCATAAAAAATCTCGATATATTTCGGGATTTTTTTTATTTACATATAATTTAAGCGACCCAAATCCGTTACTATAAAAAAGTAATTATGAAGACATTTTGTAAAAAAGGACTGTTTGTTTTAATGTTTTTGAATGTGTTTTGTCTTAATGCACAAACAGATTTTAACAAGCTAGATGATAAAGGAAAAAAGCACGGAGTATGGAAAGGGTTTTATGAGGAATCAAAAAGACCCAGATATGAAGGGACTTTTGATCACGGAAAAGAAATTGGGATTTTTAATTTTTACGATGATACAAAAGCTAAATCCATAATTGCTACACGAGAATTTAATACAAAAGACAATTCAGCGTATACCATTTTCTATGATCAGAATAAAAATACAGTAAGTGAAGGTAAAGTGGTCAATAAATTATTTGAAGGACAATGGAAGTACTACCACCAAGCTTCAAAAAATGTTATGACAACAGAGCATTACGTAAATGGTAAGTTGGAAGGTTTGCGGACCGTTTTTTATCTTAGTGGTAAAATAGCAGAAGAAATCAGTTATAAAAACAACTTGAAGAATGGTTTTTATAAAAAATATACTGAAAAAGGAATTTTATTGGAAGAGTCAATTTTTAAGAATAACATTTACAGCGGTTTAGCAATTTTTAGCGATACAAATGGGAATCTAGTTTCTAAAGGGCAGTTTGTAAATGGTAAAAAATCAGGAATTTGGCAGTTTTTTGAGAAAGGGAAATTGGTAAAAGAAACGAATATGAGTTTTCCTGAAAATGCAACTAAATCCAAAAATAATTAACGTTTTACTTAACAAATACTGTTGTAAATCTTTTGTAACTTTGCATCCTTGTAAAATTATAATTTTTTGAAGATGAAGCGTGTTGTTGTAGGACTTTCCGGAGGTGTAGATTCAAGTGTTGCTGCTTATTTATTGCAACAACAAGGGTATGAAGTAATAGGTCTTTTTATGAAAAATTGGCATGATGACTCCGTTACTATTTCTAATGAATGTCCGTGGCTTGAAGACAGTAATGATGCTTTATTAGTTGCTGAAAAGTTAGGAATTCCTTTCCAAACAGTTGATTTAAGTGAAGAATACAAAGAGAAAATCGTGGACTATATGTTCAACGAATATGAAAAAGGACGTACTCCAAATCCGGATGTACTTTGTAACCGCGAAATAAAATTTGATGTTTTCATGAAAATTGCTTTAAGTCTTGGTGCTGATTATGTGGCTACCGGACATTATTGCCAGAAAAGTGAAATCGAAGTAAATGGAGAAACGGTTTATCAACTTAAAGCCGGCGCCGATACCAACAAAGATCAATCGTACTTTTTGTGTCAATTATCTCAAGAGCAATTGGCAAAATCATTATTCCCTATCGGAGAATTGACAAAACCGGAAGTTCGTGAAATAGCGGCTCAAATGGAATTGATTACTGCCGAAAAGAAAGATTCACAAGGACTATGCTTTATTGGAAAAGTACGTTTGCCAGAGTTTTTGCAACAAAAATTGCAACCTAAAGACGGTATTATAATTCAAATTGATAAAAACGATCCCATTTATAGTTTTGAAAAAGACGCCGAATTAGCTTTAGAAGATAGTTTGATGTCGGATGCACGAAAGATTCCCTATACTCCAGACATGGGTAAAGTAGTTGGGAAACATCAAGGGGCTCATTATTTTACTATTGGGCAACGAAAAGGATTGAATGTTGGAGGTACTACTGATCCATTGTTTATTATCGCCACTAATGTGGAAACCAATACTATTTATACTGGATTGACCAGCCAACATCCGGGATTATTCAAGAAAGCGTTGTTTGTAGAAAAAACTGAAGTACATTGGATTCGTAAAGATTTGGCTTTGGCCAATGGCGAAACTATGGATGTAATGGCGAGAATTCGATACAGACAACCTTTGCAAAAAGCGACCTTGCATCAATTTGAAAACGGAATGTACGTTGCTTTTGATGAACCGCAATCTGCAATAACAGAAGGGCAATTTGTAGCTTGGTATTTAGGAGAAGAATTAGTTGGTTCGGGAGTAATTTATTAGTTTAGTGCTTTATTTATAAAAAGGGCTGAAAACGGATACTTTTCTGGAATTAAGGATGTGCTGAAAAGTAAATATGATGATTCAATTCCAGTAATAGTTAGAGTTTTTGTGGCTTAAAAAATAAAGTTGACTATGAAAAAAATCTGTATATTTCTTTTTTTACTAATTACTTCAACTGTTTTTTCGCAACAAGACGCTTGGGTATATTTCAATGCAAAGCCCAGTTCCCAATTTTATTTAGACACACCTCTGGAAATGCTTACTCAAAGAGCATTAGATAGGAGAACCAATCAGAGTATTGCAATTGACTTTAAAGACATTCCAGTCGAAGATTCCTATATTAATCAAGTGAAATCAGCTGCTGGAATAACTGTTATGGCAAAATCCAAGTGGATGAACGCGTTGCATGTTCAGGGATCACAAACAAATATAAATTCATTAGCATTGCTTTCTTTTGTCAGCAAAGTTGATTTTGCAGATAAATCACTGAATCAAACTGCCAAAATTGCAAAACTTTCAAAAATTAAGAAGGTTAATAAAACTAAGAAGACTAAAATTGACTATGCTTATGGTTCGTCATCGAATCAAATACAGATGCTTAATGGACAACATTTACATCAACAAAATTATACCGGTTCGGGTAAAATAATAGCGGTTTTAGATGGTGGATTTCCAGGAGTCAATACAGCGCAACCTTTTCAAAGATTAAGGGCTAATAACCAGATTTTGGGAGGTTATAATTTTGTATTAAGAAATCCGAATTTTTATACAGGTGTTTCACACGGAACTTCGGTACTTTCGGCAATGGGTGGTTATAAAGAAAATTCTTTAGTGGGAACGGCACCAGACGCATCTTATTATTTATTCATTACAGAAAATGATACCTCAGAAAATCCTGTTGAAGAATCGCTTTGGGTTGAAGCAGCAGAAAGAGCCGATAGTTTAGGAGTAGATATTATCAATACTTCTTTGGGGTATTTTGATTATGATAATGATGCGTATAGTCATACGTATAGTGAAATAAATGGTACAACTGCATTCATATCCCGTGGGGCTGAAATTGCCTTTAGCAGGGGTATGATTATAGTGGCATCAGCCGGTAATTCAGGCGGTACGTCAGATCCACATATTGCGACTCCTGCCGATGCTGTTTCAGTAATAGCTGTGGGTGCAGTAAATTCTTCAGAAGTAATAACTTCGTTCAGTTCAGTAGGTCCTTCGTTTGACCAAAGAATAAAACCGGAAGTCATGGCGCAAGGACAAGCGGCAATAGTGTCAGATGCTGCTGGAAATATCGTGACTGCTAATGGAACTTCTTTTTCAAGTCCTATAATGGCAGGAATGATTGCTTGTTTGTGGCAGGCATTTCCCCAAAAAACAAATCGGGAAATTAGAGAATTAGTATTAAAATCAGCAGATAAATTCTCTGCTCCCAATAATCAATATGGATTTGGAATTCCTGATTTTGCGTTGGCTGTGAGTAACCAGTTGGATTTAGAATCTTTTTCTAAAGATGATTTTGTACTCTATCCTAATCCTGCCAGTGATACTGTTTCGGTTTCTTTACCTGCAAAATTTGATAGAGGAACAGTCTTTATTTATTCCATTTTGGGGCAAAAACTTTTAGAACAAAAAATTACGCCTGAAGCCTCTATTATTTCATTGAAATCGCTCCATGAAGGAGTGTATCTTTATAAAATGGAGTCAGATGGTTTTTCTAAAACAGGAAAAATAATTAAGAAATTATAACATTAATAGTACATGAATAAAATCACAGACCTTTTTAAGATTAAATACCCAATAATTCAAGGAGGAATGATTTGGAATAGTGGTTATAAATTAGCAAGTGCAGTGAGTAATGCCGGAGGTTTAGGATTGATTGGAGCTGGTTCCATGTATCCAGAAGTTTTACGGGAACACATTCAAAAATGTAAAAAGGCCACTTCAAAACCTTTTGGAGTAAACGTCCCGATGTTGTATCCCAATATCGAAGAAATCATGAAAATTATTGTTGATGAAGGTGTGAAAATCGTTTTCACTTCTGCTGGGAATCCAAAAACATGGACTTCTTATTTGAAAGAAAATGGCATAACTGTTGTTCATGTAGTCAGTAGTTCTGTTTTTGCATTAAAAGCACAAGATGCAGGTGTTGATGCAATTGTTGCCGAAGGTTTCGAAGCCGGAGGACATAATGGTAGAGAAGAAACAACTACGCTTACGCTGATTCCGATGGTGAAAGAAAAGATTTCTATTCCGGTGATTGCCGCTGGTGGTATTGCTACCGGTCGCGGTATGCTTGCAACAATGGTACTGGGAGCTGATGGAGTTCAGGTAGGAAGTAGATTTGCAGCATCATTAGAATCATCGGCACATGATAATTTTAAGGAAACAATTATAAATCTTAAAGAAGGCGATACACAACTGACTTTGAAAGAACTCGCTCCTGTTCGGTTGATTAAAAATAAATTTTATCAGGATGTTCAGGAATTGTATGAAAAATGTCCGACCAAAGAAGAACTGATTGGTTTGCTGGGAAGAGCAAGAGCAAAACGGGGTATGTTTGAAGGCGATTTAATCGAAGGAGAATTAGAGATTGGACAAATAGCAGGATTGATTCACGATATAAAACCAGCCGCAACAATCATTCAGGAAATGATGATTGATTTTGAAACAGCCAGAAAAGAAATAGTTAATTTTGATTTTTAATTTATTAGGAATGACAAAGACAAAAATATATGTAGTATTACTTTTTTTAGTAATGGGATTACAACATTCTTTTGGACAAAATTACAAGTTTAAAACCTCGGGTTTTAGTGTTTTAGAAAAAACAGAAAAAGGGAAATGGGGTAAGTGGTCTGATTTAGACCTTGTCAATATTTTAGTCACATTGGATACCGATAAAAATAGGATAGTGGTTTATTCCCAAATCATTCAACTGTTTGAAATCATAGAGTATCAACCTATCGAAGAGAATGATACTGATATTGTTTATTCATTTACCTGTAAGGATAATGAAGGATTAGATTGTACGGTATCTATTATCACCAGAAAAAAGCAGGGTAATAGGAAGCAATTGTATATCAATTATGAAGATCGGATTATTGTGTATAATATTTTCAATATGTAAACTTGGATAAAAAAAGCATTAATTTGAACAATTAAATCGTTCAAATTAATGCTTTTTTTAATAGTGAATGGCTTTCCAATTTATACTATTATTCCTAATTTGTTAGTTCGAGCGCAGTCGAGAACCTGTATTGCATCTCGACTGCACTCGATGAGACAAAAATATATTGGACAATAAATTGATTAACGTCATTAAAGCTTTTCAATGTCTTTTATAAATTCATCATACTCTGAATAAAACAATTCAAGCGCATTCATTTTTTCGTTGTAGAAATCAAATATTTCATCCCAATAGTTGCGATTACTCACACCGACTCCCAGTTTCTCAACCCAAATCCTACTGATGGTTTTGCCACTCTCCAGTGTATATTCTTTTTCGAAAATCAAGTCTTTGATAAAATCCTCTTCAAGAATAGTCCTTAGCGCTTCCAGTTTTTCAAAATAAGCAATTCTTTTATCATCACTTCGGTGTTCAATATCGATTAAAACTTGCGCTTTTTTATTGTCAACATAAAATTTAAAAGAGAAATCCTTGATTTTAGTATCGTATAATACCCATTTTCGAGGGTGTTTTTCTGCGAATGCAATCCAGAACTCTCGCTTTAATCTTTGTGTTTCTTCTTTGCTGTACATTTGTAATGACTTTTTGGTTATAGAAAACTTGTGCAATTGTATTTTCTAAACTATATTTATAGGCTGTTTTATATGCAAAAATAGACTTTGATTATGGATTTTCAAGAATTTTTACAGTATGTTCCTAAATTAATTGATGCAAAGCTTCCAGCTTATGACGCACATGTAAAAATGGCGCCTTTAGAACGATTGGAAAGTTTAAAAAACATCAATATTGAAGATGAAAAACCAAGAATTGCAGCAGTAATGATGCTTTTTTATCCTAAAAATGAGACAACACATTTGGTGTTGATTGTCCGAAATTCCTATAAAGGAGTTCATTCGGCTCAAATTGCATTTCCGGGCGGTAAATACGAATTGGAAGACGAGAATTTTGCTAAAACGGCACTTCGGGAAACGCATGAAGAGGTAGGAATTCATCCTGATAAAATTGAAATTCTTAAACCTTTTACAGCATTATATATTCCGCCAAGCAACTTTATGGTACATCCTTTTTTGGGTATCAGTAAAGAAGAATTGGTGTTTGTACCGCAGCCTTCTGAAGTGGCAAATATTATCGAATTACCTTTGTCGGTTTTTTTAGACGAAGCACTTGTAGTAGATACAAATTTGACAACTTCCTACGCTGACAATATCAGTATTCCAGCTTTTAAAATTGAGGAACATATTGTTTGGGGAACTACGGCGATGATGTTGAGTGAGTTAAAAGAGGTTTTGAAAGAGGTTATAGGATAGTAAGTTTTAATTTTTAGTGTTAAAAAAGAGCGAATTAATTGGTTGAGTTTTTCAAATTGTTCTGTTGAATTCAACGACTGACTTCAAATATAAATTTCGTAAATTTGTAATCCAAATTCACAAAAAAACACATAATTTTATGGGATTGTTGAAGAGAAATCCTTTCGGACACATATTATTTATAAAAAAATGGCTAATCCGAATCTTTGGAGCCATGACGCACAGACGGTATAGAGGTTTTAATGAATTACAAATTGAAGGTTCGGAAATCATTAGAAATTTACCGGATAACAACGTGCTCTTTATTTCCAATCACCAAACCTATTTTGCGGATGTTGTCGCTATGTTTCATGTTTTTAATGCAAGTTTGAGTGGTCGCGATGATTCCATCAAGAATGTTTGTTATTTGTGGCAACCCAAAATGAATATCTATTATGTAGCTGCCAAGGAAACCATGCAAGCAGGATTATTGCCAAGAATTATGGCGTATGCTGGAGCTATTTCTGTAGAACGTACTTGGCGTGCCAAAGGAGTTGATGTTGAGGAGAAAAAAGACATTAACCCTAACGATACTGAGAATATTAAAATTGCTCTAGCGGATGGTTGGGTAATCACTTTCCCACAAGGGACTACAAAATCGTTTAAACCGGTTCGTAAAGGAACGGCTCATATTATCAAACAACACCGGCCTATTGTGGTGCCTATCGTTATTGATGGTTTCCGTCGTTCGTTTGACAAGAAAGGAATTCGAATGAAGAAAAAAGGAATTCTACAGTCCTTTATCATCAAAGAACCTCTTGATATTGATTATGATACTGATACCATTGAAGAAATTGTTGAAAAAGTAGAATATGCAATCGAGCAACATCCTTCATTCCTTAAAGTTATTCCTTGTGAAATTATAAAAGAACAAGAAGAACTGAATCGATTGCGAAAATGGGAATATTAACTTTAGTCGCAAGTCATAAAGCCTAAAAGTTAAAACTTTAAATACATTCTACATTAATACATTCCATTATGACTTAAAGGTCTATCTTTTTCAATTCTTTATAATTAGCATGCAATCTTCGAAGGAGTATCCCATATACAACTCTGTAAAAAAGCCAGAATGCTCCCAAAAATACTAAAGTTGTAAGTGTCAAGAACCCTATCGTTATTGCCATGACCTTACCGTTGGTCGCAATTTTATCTTTCAAAACACTCATCTCGGGATTATAGACAAATGCAATTATAAACCCTATAATTAAACTAACCACTAACATCCCCAGATTGTACCAAACATAATATTGAACCGTTTTTCGGGTTTTTAAAATGTCTGACATTAATTGTTTGGTTGAAGTAGTGGTCGAAATCGTGATGTAATTTTTATAAAATAAATAGATAAAAAACAATATCACACCATAATTAAAATACGCAAACACTTCAAAGTATTGAATTAACTCAGGATGGTTCATTTTAATTAAATAATCATCGCTGTTAAAACAGACACTTAAACACGTCCACAATAAAACTTCCACAATACTAATAATCAAAATCCATTTCACAATTGAAGATGATTTTTTATGGATCATTTTATAAATCTCGATTTCCGATACTTGCTCAAAAGAATTAGCACTCTTCTGCCAGTCTTTTTTTAATAAATCCAACTCTTTCATACGCCTAATGGATTTAATATTTTTTTTAGCTTCCCTTTAATTCTATTCATTTTCACCCTTGCATTTACTTCACTAATTCCCAATGTTTCTGATATTTCCTGATAATCTTTATCTTCAAGATACATAAATATCAATGCCTTCTCAATGTCATTCAGCTGATAAACCGCTTTGTACATTAATTTTAATTGTTCTTCCTCCTCATAATCATATTCCACATCATTCAGGAAATGTTGCCGCCCTTCAAATTCAATAGTATTTATGGATCGTTTTGTTTTTCGGTACAAAGTAATCGCCGTGTTTAGTGCGACTCGATAGGCCCAAGTAGAAAATTTACTGTCGCCCCTGAATTTTGGAAAAGCCTTCCATAATTGAATCGTAATTTCTTGAAACAAATCTTTATGAGCATCATCGCCATTAGTATACAACCTACAAATCTTGTGGATTATATTCTGATTTTCCTGCAGCTGCTTTACAAAAGAATGTTCTAGATTATCACTCATATATACGTTAGTAATTTAAAAGTAGTTTTTGTTACAAATTAAGGAATAAAATAATACTTCTCAAATTTGTTATTGAGATATACAAAGCAATCAGTAGCACAACACTATTCATTTCATAATTATGACTTGTCCCGCTGTACAGTACAATCTTTCTAGTCCTGAAACAAGTTCAGGACTAGAAAGGATTTCCATTCCCATCGGGGCTAATTTACACGTTTATTTTTCTGAAGACCTTTCCCAAAAACAAAAATTTCGATACTATTTGATGAAATTCAACAGTAGAAAACATTGTATCTTTGAGTATCAACAATTCAGAACTTTTGAAAACATGAACATCCCAAATTCAACTTTACCCAGAATAGTAATTATAGGAGGAGGTTTCGCCGGAATCGCATTAGCCAAAAAACTAAAAAATAAAAAAGTTCAGGTTGTCCTTTTAGACAAACACAATTACCATACTTTCCAACCTTTATTATATCAAGTGGCCACTGGCGGTCTTGAAGCGGGTTCTATAGCATATCCCATCCGAAAAGTAATCCAGGAATACGATGACGTTTACTTTCGACTTACCAATGTCCAAGAAATCGACACTAAAAACCAAAAAATAATTGCTGAAATTGGCGAATTAAAGTATGATTATTTAGTCATTGCCACCGGTTCCAAAACTAATTATTTTGGCAACAAAGAAATCGAGCGCAACAGTATGGCTATGAAAACCATACCGCAATCGCTCAACATTCGAAGTCTGATTCTTGAAAATTTTGAACAAGCTGTTTTAACAACAGATGCAGCCGAACAAAATAGTCTCATTAATTTTGTACTCGTAGGTGGCGGACCAACAGGAGTAGAGCTTTCCGGTGCTTTGGCCGAAATGAAAAAAGCCATTCTACAAAAAGATTATCCGGATCTTGATATTGCCAAAATGGAAATTAATCTCATTCAAAGTGGGGATAGAATTCTAAACACGATGAGCGAAGAATCCTCACAAGCTGCCGAAAAATTTCTAACCAGTTTAGGCGTAAAAATTTGGAAAAACATTAGAGTGACTAATTACGATGGACGCACCATAACCACAAATTCCGATTTAACTTTTGAAACTGCCACGGTAATTTGGACCGCCGGTGTTCAAGGCGCTCTTGTTGCGGGATTGGATGGTGAATCTTTGGTTGAAAAAGTAGAACGCATTCGCGTAAATGAGTACAATCAAGTGATGGGTTACGATAATATTTTTGCCGTAGGTGATATTGCCTCCATGGAATCAGAAACGTATCCGCAAGGGCATCCCATGATGGCACAACCGGCTATGCAACAAGGGGAATTATTGGGTGAAAACTTAATAAAATTTATTGAACACAAACCCATGGAAGCTTTTGAATACAATGATAAAGGTTCCATGGCCACCATAGGAAGAAATAAAGCGGTTGTCGATTTGCCAAAATACCATTTCAACGGTGTTTTTGCCTGGTTTGTGTGGATGTTTGTCCACTTATTTTCACTTATTGGATTCAAAAATAAAGCTGTAGTTTTTTTAAATTGGGTCTACAATTACATTCGTTTTGATCGTGAAGGACGTTTGATTATCAGGCCGTATAAAAAGAAAAGTTTCACGACATTTACCAGCGATGAAGTTTAAATAATTTTTAAAAATCATGTAAATTTTTACTTTAAGAACAGGAGTTTTAGCATTGTATTTTTATTCTTACATACTTGACAGTCAGCGATTAATGATTGTGTAGAATAATTCTTATAACTAATTGATATTCAGTTTTTTAATAAAATTATAACATATATAAGTAATTGATAATCAAGTATTTGTATTTTTAAAGAGATATATTTTTATTGATTTAATTTTTTTGATTGATTTTTGATTTAATTTTATAATTCAATTAAAATTCAAAAGTTAATGAAAAGCGTTATACTTGCCAATTTTCATCCAATTCTAGTGGGTAAATTGATAGATCAAAAAAAACTCAATCAGTACACAAAATTTCTGTATTATCATTTTCAAAATCTTCCAAAATCTGGTGTAGCTGGAAATGGAGCATTTGATGATGAACCGATTACTTTTGAGTTCATATCCGATCAAGTGGATAAGTATGCCGTTTCTTCCGAAAATATTAATTGCAGACAAAGTATTATTTTTGAGGAAGTGGAAGATTTTATTGAGCATATAATGGAAGTCACTTCGCCTTCTGGATATCATTTTCCAGCTGGTTTTGAAGTCAAATCCGGAAATCTTTATGGGCCTAAAATAGAGGTTCGAATGGAATGGTTCAAAAGGAAAATGGGATATGTTTTTGATCAATTTTATTTAAAAACAAATACAAGTCCTGAAAACCTGATACATGTCACTTGTTCCGGATATTCTTCGCCAAGTGTAGCTCAAGAAGCCGTTATAGAAAGAGATTGGGAAACGGTACAAGTTACACATTCCTACCACATGGGCTGCTATGGAGCCTTTCCGGCAATTCGTACGGGAAGAAGTTTACTTTGTGCTAGTTCAACTAGAGGTAGGGTAGATGTAGTCCACACAGAATTATTATCTGCGCATTTAAATCTGACCGAATTTTCGAATTCAAATATTATGATTTGCTCTCTTTTTGCAGATGGGTTTATTGGTTATTCTTTATTTGATGAAGAATCTTTTCTGGATGACGATGCTTTCCCTGAGAAAAAAGGACTGCGGATTTTAGCATTTCATGAGGTCATCATACCAGATTCATTAGAGGATATGTCTTGGGATTTAGGAGAATATAATTTTTTAATGACCTTGTCTAAGCGAGTTCCTGTTTTTATTCGTAAAAATATTAAACCTTTTTTGACCGCACTTTGTAAAAAAGGGAATGTTGATCTTGAACAGCAAAAAGGGAATATGCATTTTGCCATACATCCGGGTGGACCAAAAATTATTGATTATGTAATAGATGCAATTGGATTGACTAAAGAACAGGCAAATTGGTCTTATGAGATTTTACGCCGTCAGGGAAATATGTCTTCGGCTACAATTCCTCATATTTTAAACGAAATTGTGAACGATCCAAACATTGAATCAGGTAAGAAAATTGTAGCGATGGCATTTGGACCTGGACTTACAGCGACTGGTTTGTTACTGGAAAAAATATAGTTTCTTAAGAGTTAAGTTAGGGTTTAAATGGTATGAAAATTCATAACTCATAACTTTTTTTCCTGATAATAATTCACCATTAAATTCACAAATTTACTATAGCCTTCTAAACCGTCTTTTTGCTGGTTTATTTTTAGAAATCTATCATAAAAAGCATGAAAACCTTTGTCAATTATTGTGTCATACTGTTTCCAAAAATACTCGCTTTCTTTGTAGTTTTTCAAAATTCCGAGATGAACGGTTTTTAATAATTCTTTGAAAATTTTTTCGTCTCGAACTTGCCAATTGCCCAAACAATAACGCAAAGCCATGCTGTAGCCTGAATATTGAATGTATGCATTTTCATTTTTTATGGAGGCCAAAAACCCAATAAAGTTGCATTCGCTTTCGCTGGCAAAACCCATTTGATGTGCCATTTCATGATTGGTTGTCATCGGAAAACTGTACATTGGACCCAAATAATTAACCTGAGCTTCATTGGTAAACGGATTCAGATAACCGCCAAAACCCATATAGGTCAAAGGCAAACTGATAAGTGATTTCTTGGTGCTTAAATGGGTATAAGTGAAATAGGAGTATTCTTCAGCTAGTTTTTTGTATCCATTTAAATTCATCTTAAAAACCTTATCTTGTGTGTACGGAAATACTACTTTTAAACTGTCATTTTTTGTAATCTGCTTTTGAATGGTGTTTGTTTTATCGATTAATTTTTTGGTGAAAGTCAATAAATCAGCATCTGAATAATCTTTTTGAATTTCCATTTTTTCAAAAAGCGGTTGGCGGTAATAATTAAACGCCCAAAGTGAATGAAACAATAAATAGAAGACCGAAAGAAAACTTAGAATAGATAATATATTATTTTTCCATTTTAACTTCCAAGATTTTCGTTGGTTCCAAAACCATTTTAAAACAAAAGCAATAACAATAATATACAGTACATCTCCCAAAGAAAATGGAATGCTTCCCAATGCTAATCTTGAAAATTTTGAAAGTATCGGATAAAAACCATTACTGTAAAACTGTTCTACTTGTAGCGGAAAATAAGGGAGAATCTGCAAAATTAATATTTGGACAAAAAGAAATAAAGAAAGAAAATATTTTGTTCGCACAGGATGAATTTTAATACTGTAAATATAATTACAATATCAATTAGTATCAATAAAGAATTTAAACTTTGTAACTTTGGACTTTGTAAATGTTAAACCTCAAACAAAAATAAATGAGTCAAGAAATAAGAAATCTGGAACCAAAAGCACTTTGGAATAAGTTTGCCGATTTAAACGCCGTACCGCGTCCTTCTAAAAAAGAAGAGCGTGTGATTGAGTTTATGAAAAATTTCGGAAATAATCTGGGATTAGAGACTTTTGAAGATGAAATTCGTAATGTAATTATCCGTAAGCCGGCAACTGCTGGAATGGAAAATCGAAAAGCAATTGTACTTCAAGGGCATTTGGATATGGTACACCAAAAAAATTCGGATACCGTTTTTGATTTTGATACACAAGGAATCGATATGTATGTGGATGGAGATTGGGTTCGTGCTCGAGGAACAACTCTTGGTGCTGATAACGGTCTTGGGGTTGCTGCTATCATGGCAATTTTAGAAAGTACGGATATTCCACATCCAGCAATAGAAGCTTTGTTTACTATTGACGAAGAAACGGGAATGACGGGAGCGTTGAACTTAAAAGGAGGCATTTTACAAGGTCAAATTCTGTTGAATTTAGATACCGAAGAAGATGATGAAATAGATATTGGTTGTGCAGGGGGAATTGATGTGACGGCTACTGCTGAGTATGATGAAGAGGAAACTCCAGAAGGTTCTGTAGGATATACGATTACTGTAAAGGGAATGAAAGGCGGACATTCAGGAATGGATATTCACAAAGGCTTGGGTAATGCCAATAAAATTATGAACCGATTGTTATTTGATGGTTTTGATAATTTTGGTTTGCAAATTTCTGAAATAAAAGGAGGCAGTTTGCGTAATGCGATTCCGCGCGAAAGTCAAGCGAAAGTAATTATCGCAGAAGTCTATGATGAAGCTTTTGTTTTTGATATGCAGCAAATTGTAAACGAAATCAAAACGGAGCTAAAAACAACGGAACCTAATTTAGAAGTTGTTTTTGAAAAAATGGATTCAACTCCTGCTAAAGTAATGCCTTCAATTGCTCAGTTTTACTTTGTGAGAGCAATGTATACGGCTCATAATGGCGTTTACAGGATGAGTGCTGATTTTGATAATTTAGTAGAAACATCAAATAATATTGCTAAAGTAATTGTTGGTGAAGGGCAACTTTCAGTACAATGCTTAACCCGTTCTTCGGTTGAAACGGCTAAATTTGATTTGGCTAATGCCTTGCGTTCCGCTTTTGAATTAATGGGTTGTGAAGTAGAGTTTTCTGGTGCGTATCCAGGTTGGACACCAAATTCTGAATCAGAGATTTTGGATGTTTTGGTTCCAATATACGAAAAACAAAACGGTGAAAAACCAAAAGTGGTGGCGTGTCACGCAGGATTAGAATGCGGGATTCTGGGAACGAATTATCCTGATATGGATATGATTTCTTTTGGACCAACGATTCATGGTGCACATTCCCCTGATGAAAGAGCAAGTATTTCTTCTTCTCAGAAATTTTGGAAATTTTTACTTGAAATAGTAGCCAATATTCCGGTAAAATAGTATTCAGTTATTGAAAAAGTGGTCAGTGTTCAGTTAAAAAAGAAGTGTTCAGTTATAAATACTGACCACTAAACAACTGAATACTGACCACTTATTTTTAGTCTCTTTTTGGAGTGTTCTTCTTATCTCTTTTTTCTTCTTTCTTTTCTTTAGCCGTTTTTAAGGGTTCTTTCTTTGCAGTTTTCTTTGCGTCTTGACTTTTTGCCATGATATGGGTATTTAGGTTTTGTTTTTAATTTTGATTTAGGTAAATGTATATAATATTTTTGATTTGTTTTAAATATTATTTTAAAAAATCCCCGTCGATGATTAATAATTCAACTCCATTAGCGGATATAGAACGGTGAGAACATGCATCATTTGAAACGATATAAGTCGTCCCTTTTGAAAGTTGGACTTGCTCTCCAGATTCTAATTCACTGATGAAATGTCCTTCAAGGCAATGAACACTGTGCCCTTTTCGGCACCAATGATCTGCCATATAATCTTTGGAATACGTTACTTTTCGAATTCTAAGTCCGTCTAATTGTGTTGTTTGCCAATGCGCTATTCCTGGTGTTCCAATGTGTTCGGTTTTTTCTACTGAATCCCAATCAATAGTTTGAAATGGTATATTTGACATAGAATTTATTTTTAGATTATTAAATTTCTATTTGAGCCTAAATTTAGTTTCTTTAAAATAAAATTCCCCAATTTCTTTCAGAATTGAGGAATGATTTAATGTATGGAAAAGTCTAAACTTGGATTTAATAAAATGTTTTATTGTTTCTTCAGGACTTTATATTCTTCATAGCAACCACTGATGGCATCCATGATTTGTAAATCATTGGCTGTTTTTATAAAGGATTCAGAGTAGTTGCAACGCTGCAGAATTTCAGGTATTTCATTTTTATCAATCCCTAAAAGAACCGCTATAGTTTCTCTGTCAAATTTTGATTCCAAAAGATTCCGTACCGTATCATCTTTTTTTAATTCTTTCAGCTTCTTAAGCTCTTTTGGATTTTTACCAAAGAAATTATAAAGCATATCCGCTGGATTAAAGATAGATCCAAGAACTCTTCCAAAAGCATTTGGCGAATATTCTCCAGCTTCATATCCTTGCGTTAAGCCGGAAATACTATACCTGTAATTTTCTCTTACGGGTATGATTTTAGTATCTACTTCTAGATATCCTGTTAGATTAAAGGGTCTGATTACAATTTCTTCAAGCGCAATAGCTTTTTCAGTAAGTTGTATTTTAGTGCTTTTGTTTTTTATCCAGTCATTGGTCACACGAACGCGAAGCGATTGAAATCCTAAACTAGTAATGTGAAGTGTGTCGTTTAGTTGTACATCTATTTCAAAATATCCTCGTGAATCAGTAGTAGCGCCTCTAACTTTATTGATATTAATGATATTTACACTGGATAATACTTGTCTGGTAGTATTGCTGATAATGATGCCATTAACTTTTTTGGAAGGTGCTTTAACTTGTGCAAAAGCAGTTATGGATAGTACTAAAAAAAAGAAAACTACAAAATATTTCATAAACTGGTTTAAGACTTTAAAAGTAATAAAACAGGATTAAATATTTTGTAGTTCCAGTATATAATTATAAGAAAATTAACAATGAATGTTAGTCTCTTCTTGGTCTTCTTGGTCTTGGTGAGTCACCAAAGCTTTCAGAACGTCTTGGGGCTCTATCAGATGAACCTTCAGTTCTAGGTCTGTCAGATGAAAAACCACCTTCTCTTCTTGGTCCGAATCCACCTTCTCTAGGAGCAGATGAACTTCTGTCGCTTCTAAATCCACCGCCAGAACCTTCTCTCCTTGGAGCAAAGCTTCCTTCTCTTCTTGGAGCAGCACTTCTTCCGCCACCAAAACTTCCACCTGAACTTCTTCCGTTATGGTCACGTCTTCCGCCACCGTCATTTTTAGAAATTTCAACATTGATTCTACGTCCTTCTAATTGTACGTTGTTCAATACTTCCATTACTTTATCAGTATGTTCCGGATCTGTGTTAAAGAAAGAGAAACCTTCTTTTACATCTACTTTGAAAACGTCATCACGACCTAAGTCTAATGTTTCTTTCAAGTAATCTTTCAATGACATCCAATCAAAGTTATCTCTAGAACCTATGTTCACAAAATATCTTGTTGCACCACCATTGTTATTCTCTCTTGGAGCTCCATCTCTATCATCACGCTCACGTCTTTCAGAACCTGAAGCTTGATTAGAAATATCTCTGGTTTTCTTGTAGTAATTGATAAAACGATTAAATTCAACCGATACCATTTTCTTGATTAATTCCTCTTTCGATAAACCTTCAAGTACGCTGTTAATTGCAGGAAGATAGTTGTCAATTTCGTGATCAACTTCTGTATCTTTAATTTTATTAGCTAAGTGTAACAATTGGATTTCGCAGATTTCAATTCCAGAAGGGATTGTTTTTTCTTCGAATTTTTGTTTGATGATTCTTTCAATTGAAGAAATCTTACGCAATTCACTTTTAGTTACGATTACGATAGAAGTCCCTAATTTTCCGGCACGACCTGTACGGCCTGAACGGTGATTGTAGGTTTCGATTTCGTCAGGTAATTGGTAGTTTACTACGTGAGTAATGCTATCAACGTCAATTCCACGTGCAGCAACGTCAGTAGCTACAAGCATTTGGATTTGTCTTCCTCTAAAAGATTTCATTACACCATCACGTTGCGCTTGAGATAAATCTCCGTGCAATGCAGCAGCGCTGTATCCGTCTTCAACTAATTTTTCAGCAACCGCTTGTGTATCTCTTTTGGTACGACAAAAAACTACAGAAAAAATGTCTGGATTAGCATCAGCTAAACGTTTCAACGCTTCGTAACGATCACGTGCATTTACAAGGTAAAATTCGTGAGAAACTGTAGCAGAACCTGAGTTTTTAGCTCCAACTGTAATTTCAATTGGATCTGTCATAAATTGTTTTCCAATACGTGCTACTTCAGCAGGCATTGTTGCAGAGAATAACCATGTGTTTTTTTCGTCTGGCGTAGTAGAAAGGATGTTTACGATATCTTCGTAGAAACCCATGTTCAACATTTCGTCAGCTTCGTCAAGAATACAATAGTTGATTTGAGATATGTTTACCAAACCTCTATTAATCATGTCTTGCATTCTTCCTGGAGTTGCCACAATAATTTGCGCACCTCTCTTTATGTCTCTCGCTTGGTCTGTTATGCTAGCTCCACCGTAAACTGCTACCACATTAATACCTTTTTCGTATTTAGAGTAGTTTTTAATTTCGTTGGTAATCTGCAAACAAAGTTCGCGTGTTGGAGATAAAATTAATGCTTGTGTATTTCTGTTGTTGGCATCAATTTTCTGAATAACTGGAAAACCAAAAGCTGCCGTTTTCCCTGTCCCTGTCTGAGCCAACGCAACCATATCTGTGTCTTTTTCCAATAATAGGGGAATCGCTTTCTCCTGTACTTCGGTCGGATTTTCAAATCCTAGATCTAAAATCGCCTTCAGTAACGATTCACTCAATCCTAATTGTTCAAATTTATTCATATGTGTTTTTAAAATAGGGTGCAAAATTACTGTTTATAATTCATATAAACTAATGCTATTTTAAGATTTAATGTTTTATTATAATTTGATTATCAGAAAGTTATATTTTTTATTTGAGAATAGTGTGTTTTGATTTAGTGTTTGAGAGTGAAATTACGCCATGAAATTTATTTTTTTGTTGTAAAAAAGTTCTATTTTACGACGTTTATTTATTTCCTTTTAAAAAATCAATTAATTGTTGTGTGGCTTTTCCTCTGTGGCTGATTTTATTTTTTATATTCAATGATAATTGAGCAAAAGTTTCTTGATATTCCTCAGGTTTGAAAATAGGGTCGTAGCCAAATCCTTGATTACCAGATTTTTCTAAAGTAATTTCGCCTCGGGCAATTCCTGTAAAAAGATGCTGTTTCCCGTTTAAATTTAATGCAATCACTGTTTTGAATTGTGCTTTTCTATCATTTTTACCTGATAAGCATTCTAATACTTTATTCATGTTTTGATCAGCATTACGCTGTTCCCCAGCATATCTTGCAGAAAAAACTCCAGGTTCCCCATTTAAAGAATCCACTTCAAGTCCAGTATCGTCAGCAAAGCAATCGTAGCCGTAATTCTGGGTAACATAATTTGCTTTTAAGATGGCATTCCCTTCAATGGTATCTGCGGTTTCAGGAATTTCTTCATGACAACCGATACTTTCTAAACTAAGAATTTTGATGGTATTGGGAAGTATACTTTGTATCTCGAGTATTTTATTTTTATTGTTGGAAGCGAAAACAAGTTGCATTTTTTTAGTTTTAATTGTACACTTCAAAGATACACTTTTTTAAATTTGGTCTTGGTAGAATGTCTTTAGTAACCGGAACAGCCTGTTGATTATAACGATCTCTATTTTTTTTGGAATTCAAAAACCAAATATTTATTTAATAAACTGAATGTCAATGCGTTAATAAATAGTTAAAGTGTTGTTTTTTAATAATGTAACTAACATAAGTTGTATCTTTGAGTGTGGTTTTGATTAATCACTTGAATAAAAACCATCTGAAAAGAGAAGAGTATTCAAATTATCATTTCGTACTGAACGGTATGTTTGATAAATGGTAAATCAAAATTTACAATCGGAGGCCCTTTAAAAAGGCCTCCTTTTTTGTGGTTCAATTCCAAGGATTTTAGTTTTAAAGATAAGAATTAAGTAAAATACTTTTAAAAGTATAAAATCACTATTTGGTCGTAATTTTAACACTATAAATTAGCCCGTTAATTATTAGTTAAATATTTGGTTTGCATTATTTTACAATAAATAAAGTAATATCTTTGAGTGTAGTTTTGATTAATTACTTGAGTGTATCGATCTTGCAATAAGATAGGTTAATTCAATAGCCAGCTATACTACTATAATTGTATGAGTTGATAATGGTAAATCAGAACTGACAACTGGAGGACTCTAAAGGTCCTCCTTTTTTGTTTTAATGTTTTCGGACACTTTTTAAATTATCGGGGAAATACAAATCAGATAAATGGGCAAATTCATCACCACGCATTAAAATGTTAATGTCAACTTCAGCAAAACTATTTTTACCTGCGGCAGCAAGAAGTTCGTTAGCTGCGTGTAACGTATTTTTATGAAAATGATATACCCGCTCTGATTTTTCCGTTATAACCAGTCCTTTCATCAGCATTTTATTATGCGTCGCAACTCCGGTAGGAAATCGATTATTATTGCATCGCAAGGCTTGGATACAGCATAAAAACACAAACTCCCGTGCGCTGTTACACATATCAGCTTTAAGGGCTGCCGCTCGAATGATTGAATATCCGGATACGATTTTGCCACTACAAATGACACATATCTTGTCTCTGATTTTAAAACGTACTAAAGTTTTGTTTACAAAAATAAGTGCTGGTTCAAATGGCATTCCCACGCCATCAGCAAATTCTAGCGGAGCAGCGCCAGTTCCGCTCTCGGCGCCATCTACGGTGATGAAATCAGGAAAGCAATTTTGAGAAATCATTTCTTGGCAAATCATTTCAAATTCACGGGTTTCGCCAATGCATAGTTTAAAACCAATTGGTTTCCCATTAGACAGCAATCGTAATTTTGCAATAAATTCTACTAACCCTTTAGTGTCCGAAAATGCAGAATGGCTATGAGGAAAAAGAATGGTGGTGAGTGGCTGTAAACCTCTTATTTTAGCTATTTGTTCGGTGTTTTTGGCTGGGGGTAAAACCCCATCATGACCCGGTCTTGCACCTTGTGATAATTTGATTTCAATCATTTTTACTTTGGTAAATTCGCTTTTCAGTAAATTTACCTCCATCAAAACCGCCTCTGTCATCACGACAACCAAAATATCCGGTTCCTATTTGCCAAGTTACATCGCCACCTTGCAAATGAAATTCAGTTAATCCTCCTTCACCAGTATTGTGATAAAAGTTTCCTTTTTGCGCTCCTTTATTTAACGCCACTATAGCATTTTCACTTAAAGAACCAAAACTCATTGCTGATATATTTAAAAGTCAAGCAAGATATGGTTGTGAGCAGTCTTTACCTCCTACCAGCACCCGCGGCAATTCTTCGTTGACAATAGTGGGGGAATGAATGTTTAATTCCTTCGTAACTTGATTGATTTAAGTTTAGTTGTGTTCCAAAAGGGGTTGTCGAATCAATATTTTTGGCTCTTTGATAGGCAAGTGAACGTTGATTTCTGGAGAAGGGTTTCCATCTGTGGAACGTTCTATAAAATATTGTTAAAGTTCAGAAGCAATCATTTCAAACAAATATCTGAAATAACCCAAAACCGGAGAATTTCTTAAAATGGCATGCTTGGTTTGGGTGCTGTTTGCAAATCCAAGGAGAATTACAGCTAAAATTGTTAAAGGAAAAAAGATACTATATTTGTAAAAGTAAGCAATAATTGAACTTAAAAATAAGATTATAATTCCAAAAACAAAAAATTGCTTTTTCCTATTATTTGTTGTTTAAAGAGTCTAAATTGCTTATTATATATTAATATTTTGATAGTTTTGTGAACTACAATCAAATTGATTTTTAATGCATTTTAATTTTTTTAGGGACCAAATAGGTAGTTGTTGAAAAATTAAATTATCTAATTTTTTTTTAATCAGTGTAAAACCAATTGTTTTAATAAAACGTAAATGATAATAAATTATATCGTAGATGAAATTTAAAAATTATAAAATACAATTAAGCACGTTTTACTTCTTGCTAATTTTCTTGTTTTTAAGCATTTCTACAAAAGCCCAATATGTAGTAAATGATTCTTTATTTAAAGATGTAGTTTCTTTACACAAATATGCCAAAATTGTAAATGTAGGACAGCGCAATTATACAATTCAAGAGATTATTAATGATACCTCTCTAAAATTTGAACCATTACTCGTAGAAAATAAAGATTTAGGATTTACAGATGATAACTATTGGTTAGTATTTGAGATTGTTAATAATACAAAAAGCGATATTCGACCATTTATAGAGACCTCCAGGGCAATAGTTGATGTAGCTGAATTGTATGTTGTTGATCCAAGTGGGAAGATTACGTTGTTAAAAAGCGGGGATATAATGCCTTTTAAAGAGCGATCATTAAACTATACAAAAACCCTGTTTAGGCCAATTTTAGAGCCGAACAAAGTGACTCGTTTTTATCTTCATTTAAAAAGTGATGGCGAAGTAATAAATGCTCCAATTTACATGAAGTCCGCCGAGAAAGAATTGGAAATGGCTTCCTTTGAGCAATTTATTTTTGGAATTTTTTACGGTTTGTTGTTTATAACTGCAATAATTTACATGTTCTTTTATTTTGCAATGAAAGAAAAAAGTTTTCTATATTATAGCTTATACGTTACTTTCATAGGATTACTACAATTTTCGGTAGATGGCTATTTTTATCAATATTTTACGCCAAATAATGGTTGGTTGTCTTCTCACTCTGTAATAATATTTGCTACAATAGCCAACTTTTTTTTAGGAAAATATTCGCAAGTATTTTTGAATATCAAAAAGTATAGTTTAACCGTTTATAAACTATTTTATGTTTTATATGGTTTGGATTTACTTTCAATTCTATCGTTGGTAGTTTATCCAAAATCGCTACAATACTTATATCCAGTTGCAAATGTGTTAGGGTTGTTTTTGTTGTTACTAATTCTGGTGTCAATTGTAGTGGTTTATTACAAGACCAAAAAAATAGAAAAGTTTTTTTCAATTGGTATTTTTTTCTTGATTAGCGGTTTCGTTATTTTTATATTAAAAAACTTTAGTGTTTTGCCATCTGTTTTTTGGACAGACAACAGCTCGAAATTTGGTACTGGTTTAGAAGTGATTTTTCTTTCGCTTTCAATGGCAAATTTGATTAGAAATCTTAAAAACGAAAAAAACGAACTCAATCGACTTGCTTTGGTTCGTTCAGAAGAGATGAATGATTTGAAATCCTATTTTTTATCGAATATCAGCCATGAATTAAGAACACCATTGAATGCAATTATGAATATGATTGATTCAATTTCTGTTGAGGTTCAGGATGATGAAATCAGAAAAAATTGCCAAATAATAAAGTATTCCTCGCACAGTTTATTGAGTTCTGTCAATGATATTTTAGATTTTTCTAAAATTGAGAAAAAAGAATTAAAATTGGAATCCACAAAGTTTGATCCTGTGAGAGTTTTCGAAAATTTAAAAAATAATGCAGTTAATAGAGCCAATGACCAAGGATTAGCGTTTAAGTTTTCAAAATCAGATGCCATTCCTGATTTTTTAATGGGTGATGTGACTCGATTGGTTCAAGTTATAAATAATGTATTAAATAATGCCATTAAATTTACCTCTAAAGGTTTTGTGAAATTTGATATTGACTGTAAAATCAAGGAAAATAATCGTGCAAGTTTAAAATTTACAGTTTCAGATTCTGGAGTAGGAATTCCTAAAGAAAAAATGAATAGTATTTTTGATTCATTTTCTCAAAATAGTATTGATAATAAGAGAAAATTTGGAGGACTTGGATTAGGTCTTTATATCGTAAAGATTTTAGTGGATATGCAAAACGGTACCATTGAAATGGATAGTGAAGTCAATGAAGGTACTACTTGTATAATTACTCTTGATTTTGATATAGTGCCACAAGAAGAAATGGCAGAAGTCTTGGCGACGAACATGATTTACGATTTAGAAGGTAAATCAGTTTTAGTGGTAGAAGACAACCCGATTAATCAAATGGTTGTTAAAATGATCACTAAAAAATGGTTGAACACGACTGTAGTGTATGCTAATAACGGTCAGGAATGCTTGGATGCTTTTAAAACAAACCATTTTGACATTGTGCTAATGGATCTTCAAATGCCGGTAATGGATGGTTATGAAGCAACTATAGCGATTAGAAATGGGGAAGCAGGAGCCGCGAATGCTTCTGTCCCCATTATTGCAGTAACCGCTGATGTGATGGAAAGTACTAAATTACGTGTGGCAGAAATTGGGATGAATCATTATTTATCTAAGCCAATTAAAAAAGACACTTTATATCTAGAGGTAAAAAAATTAGTTCAACTAAAACGCAATCTCACATAAACATGTTTGATGCCTTTTTTATCGGAGTCTCTTTCGTCAATTTCTAGAATATCAGTAAGGGATTTTAGCATTGGAGTAAGTTTAGAAAAGCCATAATTTCTGGGATCGAATTCTGGTTTTTTCTTTACAATTAGATTTCCTACATCACCCAAAAAGGCCCATCCACTATCATCGCCAATGTCTTCAATGGTAGATTCTATTAATTCGATAGTTTGTAAATCAATTTTGTTTAGGCTTTTTGGAGTTGCTTTTTTAGCATCGGATGCGGTTCGTTTGGGTAATTTCTTTTTTATTGCTCCGTCCAAAACTTCAATATAAATAAACCTATCGCAGGCAACAATAAATGAATTTGGGGTTTTTTGTTCTCCAATTCCGATCACTTTCATGCCGGATTCACGGAGGCGTATGGCGAGTCTTGTAAAATCAGAATCACTGGAAACAATGCAAAAACCATCCACTTTATCCGAATATAATAAATCCATAGCGTCAATAATCATGGCGGAATCCGATGAATTTTTCCCTACGGTGTAACTATATTGTTGGATTGGTGTGATAGCATGTTCCAATAAAACACTTTTCCAGCCTCCCGCATTCGGTTTGGTCCAATCGGCATAAATACGTTTGGTAGTTGGTGTTCCAAATTTGGCAATTTCTTCCATCATTCCTTTTACATTGCTATATGGTACGTTGTCAGCATCAATGAGAACGGCCAGTTTTAATTCTTTTGTATCTTGTGACATAAATTTCTAATGTTGGAATATTTATTCAAATATACAAAGTTTATTGTGGAATACGTCTCGAAGTTTTGGTATTAGCCCTGATCGAAACGGCATCCTTTTGTGTCGTCATTGCGAGGGACGGAGCAATCTTTCTTGACGGCACAAAAGATATAGTGGAGAGCAGGAAATTGCTCCTGATACTCATGAGAATAAACCCTGAAAAATAATTTCGCTTTCAATACTTTTATAAAATATAAATAATTATTTTTGCAACTTCTTAAAATTAAAATTATTACTTGATATATTATGGTAAAAGATTTATTCGAAAGGATTCAGAACAATAAAGGACCTTTAGGGAAATGGGCTTCACAAGCAGAAGGATATTTTGTATTTCCAAAATTAGAAGGAGATTTAGGCCCAAGAATGAAATTTCAAGGAAAAGAGGTTTTGAATTGGAGTTTGAATGATTATTTAGGTCTTGCAAATCATCCAGAAGTGCGTAAAGCAGATGCGGATGCTGCGTTAGAGTTTGGTGCAGCTGCTCCAATGGGTGCTCGTATGATGAGTGGTCATACTAAATATCACGAACAATTAGAGAAGGAATTAGCTGCTTTTGTAATGAAAGAATCGGCTTATTTATTGAATTTTGGTTACCAAGGAATGGTTTCTATAATTGATGCTTTGGTGACTAGAAATGATGTGATTGTGTATGATGTTGATGGGCACGCTTGTATTATTGACGGGGTTCGTTTGCATAGTGGAAAACGTTTTACTTACAAACACAACGATATCGAAAGTATGGAGAAAAACCTGCAACGTGCTACCAAAATAGCTACGGAAACAGGTGGAGGAATCCTTTTTATTACTGAAGGTGTTTTTGGAATGCGTGGGCAACAAGGAAAATTGAAGGAGATTGTTGCGATGAAGCAAAAATACAATTTCCGTTTGTTAGTTGATGATGCACATGGTTTTGGAACACTAGGGAAAACAGGTGCTGGAGCAGGTGAGGAGCAAGGAGTTCAAGATGATATTGATGTTTATTTCTCGACTTTTGCAAAATCAATGGCTAATATTGGTGCTTTTGTAGCAGCTGATAAAGACATTATTGATTACCTGAAATACAATTTACGTTCGCAAATGTTTGCTAAAGCATTGCCGATGATTCAAACAGTTGGTTCTTTGAAACGATTGGAATTGTTGCGTAATCACCCAGAATTGAAAGACAAACTTTGGGAGAATGTAAATGCATTGCAAAGCGGATTGCGTTCTAGAAACTTCAATATTGGAGATACTAATACTTGTGTTACGCCAGTTTATCTTAAAGGAAGTGTGCCGGAAGCAATGATTATGGTAAATGATTTGAGAGAGAATTACGGAATATTCTTGTCGATTGTGATTTACCCAGTAATTCCAAAAGGAATTATTTTGTTGAGAATGATACCAACAACGTCTCACAGTTTGTCAGATATTGACGAAACACTAACGGCTTTTGAAGCTATTCGTGAAAAACTGGAAAACGGAACTTATAAAGAAATTGCTGAAAGAACTACGGTTGATTTAGACGCTTAGTTTTTAAAATTATTGCAATTTTGAGTTTATAAAAATCCATCAGCTTTTGTTGATGGATTTTTTTTGAAATAAATTTAGGCAATAAAGAGTATATTTATACGATCTAAAATTTGAATTTTATGAAAAAAGTAATTTTATTGAGTGTCGTTTTTATGAGTGTTTTTGTCTCTTGTAAAAAAGAAAAAGAAATGGAAGAAGTTCCAGTTCCATCAGAAGGAATAGTTGTTGATGAACCTGTTTCGGAAGAATGCTATAGTGCAATTATTAAAAAAGATACCATTTCTATGTCTTTGAATATAAAAGGGAATCAAATAGCTTCAGGAAAACTGAGCTATAATTTTTTTGAGAAAGATAAAAATGAAGGTGCTTTAGTGGGGGAAATAAAAGGCGATACGCTTTTTGCAGAGTATACTTTTATGTCCGAGGGAGTTTCCTCAATTCGTCAAGTTGCCTTTTTGAAAAAGGGAAATACGTATGTTGAAGGGTATGGTGATGTTGTTGATGATAACAAAGGAAAAGTCACGTTTAAAGACACGAAACAGCTAAAATTTGAAGGAAATATCGTTTTGTCAAAAGTAGATTGCAAAATGTAATTTTTGCGATAAAACAAGATTATTTAAAATAAGAAAATCCATTTGCCACGGCGAATGGATTTTTTTGTTTTAATTAGTACAATCTAAGTTGTTATAAATTCTTTAAAAAAGTACATCTTCGTTTGTGAACAACAGGATTGAAATGTTTCCATAAGTTATGTATGGCAAGGTTATCTGCTAATTCAGGGGTTCTGAAACAATTGACAACTCCTTTTTCTTTGAAAGTATGATAATATTCATTGAAAATTATCGCTGTAACCGCTTTGTTTTGATAATCAGGATGAACGCCTATCAAATAGAAAATCATGTCCTTACTCTGGTTTTTTGCTTTAAGCAAATGAAGGAATCCAAAAGGAAATAATTTTCCTTTTGATTTTTGCAACGCTTCAGAAAAAGAAGGCATTACAATACTAAAAGCAACAATGTTATGGTCTTTATCTTCCACAAATTTGATGAATTCGGGGTTGATAAAACTGATGTATTTTTTCTTAAAATATTCTTTTTGAACGTCTGAAATAGCTACAAAAGAAGATAAAGAAGCATAGGATTCGTTGAATAAATCAAACATTTTATCCACAAGCGGCATCACTTCTTTGGTAGTTTTGAAATTGAGCGGACTTAACTGGTATCTTCTTTTCACCAAATCATTTGCCTTTTCAAAAAATTCCGGTTTTACATTTTCGAAAGGAAATTTACTCTCTAAGTATTCTTTTTCTACGTGATATCCCAATTGCTCAAAATGACGAGCATAATACGGATGATTGTACCACGTAATCATAGTTCCAATCTCGTCAAAACCTTCCGTTAAGACACCAACTTTATCCAAATTTGAAAATCCCATAGGACCTTCAACGTGTTCTAAATTATTTTTTCGACCTAATTCATACACTTTTCCCAAAAGAGCTTTTGTCACTTCGATATCATCAATCACATCAAACCAACCAAAACGGACTTTCTTTTTTTGCTGGTCATTTACCTCACTCCAATTAATGATTGCTGCAATTCTACCTACAATTTCATTGTTCTGGTAGGCGATGTAAAAATAGGCTTCGGCATTTTCAAAAGCCGGATTTTTTGTTTTGTCGAAGGTTTCTAATTCATCAGCAATAATTGGCGGAACCCAATATTTATTATCTTTGTATAGGGAAAAAGGGAATTTGATATAATCCTTTAATTCACTTTTTGTTGTAGCTTCTTTAATAGTAATCATTATCCTTTTTTTGTCTTTTTTGCTCTTTTTAAAGCTTTTTTATCGGAATCTTTATTGTCAATGTTTATTCTTACTTCTTGGTAATTAGCATCATAACGCCAAGAAAAACCAATACCACCATACAGTGCGGAAGGAGTATCTTTAAGACTTGTACTTATCGATGCGTCAATTTGCATGTCTTTATTCAATAAATAAGCAGCACCTCCACGAACAATGGCATCGCTGTAAAAGTCGCTTTTAAATCCTTGATTTTCTACAAATCCAGACCATTTGTCATTAAATCCTCTTGTTAAAGTCAAGACATATCCATAGCTTGGATAGTCAGTGGTCACATAATCGGCTATGATATTGGTTACAAAAACCCATTTTCCATCGCCCAAGTGGTTTTGGGTAATTAATATAATTTTTGGTGATATGCTGGATTCTGGAGAAAAAGAATAAGGGTTTTCTGCCATAGTAAAATTAGCTCCCGCAAATACGGAAACTGCCGGGATTAACTGGCGCCAATTAAATGCTCGATTGGCTTTGTAACTATAGATGTTTACCTTTTTTTCGTAATTTTTGAAAGGATCGTAAATCAAATATTTGGCTCCTAAAACAGTTTGTTTGAAATCTGCTCGATTTGAACTGTTGAATAATGTGGTGTATTTTTCATTTTGGTATTGTAAATCGGCTATTAATTCCAGCCTTTCCATAAATAATCCCCAACGTAATGTGGCATCAATCCCAAAACCATTGGCGTCATAATTCAATAAACTGTGATTTTGTTTTATTCCGTAAACACCTGTTTCTATTTGAATTACTGATTTTCCCACTGCATAAGCCGACATGGTTTCACCTGGTCTATTAGAATTTATTTGATCGGTATGTTGGCCATAATGAATACTTGGAATCATTGAAAAAGCAGCGATAAGTAAGATTTTGATTTTGGACATATTATTTTTTTTGAGTTAAAAAGTAATAACGCTTTTCAAATGTACTATATTTTATTATTTATTTAAGAGAGATATTTTAATTTTGAACGGTTGATTTATTAATTTTGGAAAAAATTACACTTATATGCAAACAGCTTCTTTCACTGGCTTTATAAAAGCGCTTTTTTATATGATCGCTTTCTATTATATTTTTAGATTTTTAGCAAAACTATTTTTGCCATTATTGGTTAAAAAAGTAGTCGAAAAAGCCGGCGAAAATATGCAGAAACAGCAACAGTACGCGCAAGATAATACTTGGAAAAAAACACAAAGTAAGGATGAAATACTATACAATGCGGAAAATGCTAAAAATCAACGCGAAACCAAAAAAGTGGGCGATTATGTTGATTACGAAGAAATAGATTAAATTTGTCGTTTTTAGCACCGTTTTTATTCTAATCCAAACCATTTTACATTGAAAATAATAAATAAGTTCTATCCACACGCCATAGCCATACTTGGTTTTGTGGTAATTTCTCTCCTGTATTTTTATCCTGTCTTGCAAGGAAAACAAATTTTCCAATCTGATATCGTGCAGTATACAGGAATGGCCAAAGAGCAAAATGACTTTAGAGCCACAGATGATGTTGAACCGTATTGGACTAATTCTGCTTTTGGTGGAATGCCAACGTATCAATTGGGAGCCAAATATCCTCACGATTATATTGGTGCGATAGACGATGCATTGCGATTTTTACCGCGTCCTGCGGATTATTTATTTTTATATTTTCTTGGATTTTATGGCTTGATGCTGGTATTAAAAGTGGATCCTTTAAAAGCCTTTTTTGGTGCATTAGCCTTTGGTTTATCTACCTATTTGATAATTATTCTTGGAGTTGGTCATAATGCTAAAGCACACGCTATTGCGTATATGCCACTGGTTATTGCTGGATTTATTTTGGTGTTTCAAAAAAAATACATTCTGGGAGGTTTGATTACGCTTTTTGCGACAGCATTAGAAATCAATGCGAATCACTTCCAAATGACCTATTACTTATTGATTTTCCTATTGATTCTTTCTGCTTATTTTTTATATCAGCAAGTAAAAGACAAGGAATATAAATCCTTGTTGTATTCCTTTGGAATATTAGCAGCAGCAGGAATTTTAGCTATTGGTGCCAATGCTACGAATCTATTGGCAACTTCTGAATATGCTGATTTTAGTATTCGTGGTAAAAGTGAACTGACATTTAATCCAAACGGTTCAAAAAATGAGACTACTTCTTCAATGTCTAAGGACTATATCACGGAGTATAGTTATGGAGTAATGGAAAGTTTTAATCTTATTGCACCCCGACTTTTTGGTGGTTCTAATAATGAGGCTGTTGGTAAAGACAGTAATATGTATGAATTCATGATAGGTCAGGGAGTTCCAGAGGATCAGGCAACTGATTTTGTTTCGGGAATGCCAACGTATTGGGGCGATCAACCTATTGTTGCAGCTCCCGCATATATTGGAATTGTAGTATTCTTTTTGGCGATTTTGGCTTTATTTATTGATAAAAGAAAGATTAAATATGTATTTCTCTCCGGTTCAATAGTTGCTTTAGTGCTTTCATGGGGTAAAAACTTCCCTTTTTTGACCGACTTTTTTATTGATTATGTTCCCATGTATGATAAATTCAGAGCGGTATCTTCGATTCAAGTTGTCTTGGAATTGTGTTTCCCAGTTTTGGCTATTATGGGATTACAGTCTTTCTTCAAATTAGACAAAAAACTGCAATGGAAAGCATTGTATGAAACGACAATTTTAGGTTTAGGAATTATTTTGATTTTATTTTTAAGCAAAAACATGTTCAGCTTTTCAGGAGGAAACGATGCTTATTTTCAAGAAAGTTACGGTCCTGAGTTTGTAAGCGCACTTAAACTGGATCGAATGAGCTTGTATAGCGCTGATTTATTGCGTTCAGGCTTTTTTATTGTGTTAACAGCAAGCGTTTTATGGTTGTTCATTAAAGATAGATTTGCTCAAAATACGGCCATTATAATTGTAGGTTTATTGATGGTTTCCGATTTGTTTTTTGTGGATAAAAAATATGTTTCCGGGAAAGATTTTGTAAGCGGAAGTCAAGTCGAAGTGCCTTTTCAAGAGTCACCTTCGGATACGGAGATTCTTAAAGATACGGCAAATTACCGCGTTTTTGAAGTGGGAGATTTAATGGGTGCAAGAGCTTCTTATTTCCATAAATCTATTGGCGGTTACAGCGCCGTAAGACCCAGAAGAATGCAGCAATTAATTGATTATCAAATTTCCAAAAACAACATTGAGGTTCTTAATATGCTTAATGTAAAGTATGTGATCCAAAAAGACAAAGAAGGAAAAGAATTTCCAGTATCTAATCCGGCTGTTAATGGAAATGCATGGTTTGTGAGCCAAGTAAAATTGGTGAATTCTGCTGATGAAGAGATGAAAGCGTTGGATAGTTTGGATTCTAAAAATGTGGCGGTTGTAAATAGGAACGATTTTGAAATCAAAAATACGGCTTTCGCCAAAGATAGTTCAGCGACTATAACTTTAGAAAATTATAAACCTAACTACTTGAAATATGCATCTAATAACTCAAATGACGGTTTAGCCGTTTTCTCCGAAATGTATTATGGAAAAGGTTGGAATGCCTACATTGATGGAAAAAGTACAGATCATATTAGAGTTGATTATGTTTTAAGAGCTTTAAATATTCCAGCAGGAAAACACACGATTGAATTTAAGTTTGAACCTCAAGTAATAAAAACCGGAAGTACTATTACGTTGATAAGTTCAATAGGAATGTTATTGCTGTTGATCGGTGGCATTTATTTCGAAAGGAAAAAAAAGGCGTAAGCTGTCTAAGTATTTATTTGTAAATTTGATAAAAATAAATTTCGAACGGATTCTAAAATTTCAATTGAAATGGGCAAAGTCAAATTAAATCACGCACACCCAACAGTAATGGAGGCAAGGTATATTGAAGAAATAAGACAATTGACCTATCAGCAACGTTTTGAAAAATTGATAGCAATAATCGAACTTTCATCCATAGTACAAACGGCAAAAAAATATTCAAAATCAAAATAATTTGAAATGAATATGCAGAAACAAATAATAGATGTTTGGAAGTATTTGTCAGAAAATAATGTAAATTATCTAACCATCGGTGGATTTGCAGTAAATATTTACGGCTACGGAAGAAATACGGGAGATATAGACATTTTTATTGAAGACACAATCACGAATCGTGAAAATTTGAGAAAGGCCATTAAGCAAATGGGATTAGGCGATTTTGAAAGTATTAAAACAATGCAATTCATTCCCGGTTGGACAGAATTCACTCTAAATATTAATTTTAGACTGGATATTACGACCTCTGTTAAAGGTTTAGAAAATCAGTCTTTTGCAGCACTTTTAGAAAAAGCTAATATCATAGATATAGATGGGATTCCAGTGTTTTTTATTGACTACGATAATTTAATTATTGCAAAAAAAGCAGCTAACAGACTAAAGGATCAACTAGATATTGAAGAGTTGGAGAAACTAAACAATAGAAATATTTATTAAAATTATGAATGAGTTGTTAAGTTTAAAATCGTTTCAACAAATATTGTTTTGGCTTTTTCTTTTAGGAATTATTATTGGAGTTTTATTAACGCTATACTTCATTAATCCTGATAAATTTAGTTTTATATTGTCATTGCCATCTGTACCATGTGTATATTTTATTTCAAAAGGATTGTATAAAAACAGTAATTTGTTTTTTACGGATTTAAAATCAATTTCAACAAAATCCTAACTTTGGAATCCAAGAAAATTTTAATAATTACCTATTATTGGCCACCCGCTGGAGGACCTGGCGTGCAGCGTTGGCTTAAGTTTGTCAAGTACTTACCAGATTTTGGTATTCAACCTGTTGTATATATTCCAGAAAATCCAACGTATCCTATTATTGATGAAAACTTGGTTAAAGAAGTTTCTGATAAAGCGATTATTCTGAAACAGAAAATTTTTGAACCGTATCAATTGGCTTCGTTTCTTTCGAAAAATAAAACCAAAAAAATCAGTTCAGGAATTATTCCAAATCAGAAAAAGCAATCTTTTCTGGATAAAATTTTTCTTTGGATTCGCGGGAATCTTTTTATTCCGGATGCGCGTGTTTTTTGGGTAAAACCATCGGTAGCTTATTTGGAAAAATACATTGTTCAAAATAATATTAATACCATTGTTACTTCGGGACCACCACATAGTCTGCATCTTATTGGATTAGAATTAAAACAAAAATTAGATTTGAAATGGTTTGCTGATTTTAGAGATCCGTGGACTACTATTGGCTATCACAAATCCTTGCGATTGTCCCGTTTTGCTGCCAAGAAACACAAAGCATTAGAGCATCAGGTTTTGAATACAGCTGACACAATTATTGTGACCAGTAAAACTACTAAAATGGAATTTCAGGAGATTACCACTAAACCTATTGCGGTAATAACCAACGGTTATGATACGGAAGAAGTTGGAAAACAAACTTTGGATTCAAAGTTCAGCTTAGCACATATTGGTTCTTTTCTTTCTGCGAGAAATCCTTTGATTTTATGGGAAAGTTTAGTTGAATTGATTCATGAGATTCCAGATTTCAAATCGCATTTAGAAGTGAAATTGATAGGTGCTGTGAGTCAGGAAGTTTTGGAAACGATTACGCAATTTGGGCTTAATTCCTATTTGAATAATTTAGGTTATGTTTCGCATGCAGAAGCGATTGCGCACCAAAGAAAGTCACAGGTTTTGTTGCTGATAGAAATTGATTCTGAGGATACGAAAAGTATTATTCCAGGAAAATTATTTGAATACATGGTATCTAACAGGCCTATTATTGCGATTGGTCCCAATGGTTCTGATTTTGCTGAAATCATAACGGAAACCAATACAGGCGTATTTTTTGATTATTCGGAGAAAATGAAACTTAAAAGTGTAATTTTGGACTTTTACAATCAGTTTTTGGAAGGTAAATTACAGTCAAATGGAGTTGGATTACAACGCTATTCGAGAAAAAATCTTACCAAAAAACTGGTTGAATTGCTTAACAAATCGTAAATTAAAAGTGAGATTGCTTTGTGCCTCGCAATGACAAAAAAAAATGGGAATAGTATTAAATCAATCTTTAAAGAATACGATAATTACCTATTTGGGTTTTGGAATTGGCGCAATAAATACCCTTTATTTGTATCCATTTTTTTTAGGAACTGTATTTTATGCTTTAACAAACTATATACTTTCTTGGGCAAATATTATTATGCCTTTATTGGCTTTTGGGATGCAAAATACTTTGGTTAAGTTCTATACCCAGTATAAAACAGAAGAAGAACGTTCCAAGTTTTTATCATTTACAGTATTAATCCCTTTATTGTTGTGCATTCCTTTAGTATTAATTGGTTTATTCTTTTTTGAACCTATTTCGTTGTACTTGAGTAAAGAGAATCCAGTAGTTAAGGACTATTTGTGGCTTATTCCATTTATAGGGCTTAGTATGGCATATTTCGAAATTTTTTATGCTTGGGCAAGGGTTCACATGCATTCCGTTTTTGGAAATTTTGTCAAAGAGGTAGGGCTTAGATTATTTTCTTTATTTGCTTTAATTGGAGTTTATTACAAATGGATTTCTGTTGTAGAATTTATTTATGCTACCGCTATTATTTATTTTCTGGCTTTCATTATAACCATGTTTTATGCATTCCATATAAAAAAACCAATTTTTCAGTTCTCTATTCCTCAAAATGTTAAAGATGTTTTAGTTTATACGTTTTTCATTATTTTATCAGGGAGCGTTGCGGTTATGTTGCTGGACATTGATAAGATTATGCTAAATCAATATATTAAAATTGAGAATATAGCCTATTATTCAGTTGCGACTTATATTGCTTCTGTTATTGCTGTTCCCAGTCGTGCGATGCATCAGATTACGTATCCCATAACGGCTAAATTGATGCATGAGAATAAACATGATGAATTAAATGATTTGTATAAAAAGACTTCAATTAATCTGCAAGTTGTTGGAGGTTTTGTAATGCTGTGTATTTTTGTTAATATTAACCAATTATATGTAATGGTTCCTAAAGAATATAGTGGTGGAATCCTTGTGGTATTTTTGATAGGGATTTCTAAATACTTTGATTTGATTTTAGGAAACAATAATGCCATTATTTTTAATTCAAAATACTACCGAATGGTTTTGTTTTTAGGCTTATTACTTGTTTTTTTAACTGTAGGATTAAACATGTTTTTTATACCTAGATACGCTATAACGGGAACTGCAGTTGCTACATTAATGTCAATTACGTTATATAGTTTGGCAAAACTGCTTTTTGTTGTTAAGCGTATGCATTTGTACCCATTTACAAAAGAGACCTTGTATTCCCTTGCAATTACTTTTGTATTGTTCTTGTTGTTTTATTTTTGGGAATTTCCTTTTAGTCCAATAATTAGTATTGGATTAAAATCAATTTTGGTTACTCTTTTATATGTTTACATCAATTATAAATTTGTTATTTCTATTGAAATTAATCAAGCTTTAGACGTAGTTTTAAAAAAGTTAAGAATTAAGTTATAATTTTTTTAGTACAAAAAACACGACTAATCTCAATTTCTAAAATAATCTTTTCAAAAAAATATCAACTTCGTTTAGCTTTTTCTTTCTTTAGAAAACAAGGAGATAAGTCTTTATTATATAAATGATTAAGGAACCGATATGTGAATATTATAACTTTAAATAATTATTGTGTAACTTTCAATGCATCTAAAAATATATATTTGTAGAGAAGTTTAATTGTGAAAGTTAATAGTCGTTTAATTGTTTTTGGATGGATCAAAAATCACTAAAAGTGGGTATTGTAAAAGTAAGGGACTATCCTTATTTTTGCAATTGTTATTTTTTTAAAAGACAATAATTAAACAGCTACAATAATTTACCCCAATGATTATGAAAAGCAATCCATACATTAACGAAGAAAGCTTACAAAAGTTCTCTAGTATCATAGCTAATAAAATCCACCATGGATTTACAATTATAGAAAAAAATGATACGTTGCCTTTTGCTGTTTTATCAAAAGGCAGGAAAGAAGTTGATCATGGGTTTAATTTTTTAATTTGTTGTATGACATTAGGAGTATGGTCAGTTGGCTGGATTTATTTGACGTATGTTTCTTCCAAAGAAAAAAATATTGTCATAGCAATTGATGAAGATGGTAATACATTTGAAGAAAAGTGTTATTCAGAATAGCATTTTCATAATTTTTCTTTTAGGTATTTCCCAGTAACGGAGTCTTTTATTTTTACAATTTGTTCGGGTGTTCCAACTGCTAATAATTTTCCGCCATTTTCTCCTCCCTCGGGACCTAAATCAATAATCCAGTCGGCACATTTGATAAGATCAAGGTTGTGCTCAATTACTAGTATCGAATGTCCTTTGTCTATCAATGCATCAAAAGAAGCCAATAATTTTTTGATATCATGAAAATGCAATCCCGTTGTGGGTTCGTCAAAAACAAATAAAGCTTTTTCTTTTGTGGCTCCTTTCACTAAGAATGATGCTAGTTTTATACGCTGTGCTTCTCCACCGGAAAGTGTAGAAGACGATTGCCCTAATTGTACATAACCCAAACCTACATCCTGTAAAGGCTGCAATTTCTGAGTGATTTTATTTTGTTTATTGGCGATAAAAAAGGCAATTGCATCATCTATAGTCATGGTTAGAATATCGTGAATATTTTTACCTTCAAAAGCTACTTCCAGCACTTCTTTCTTAAATCGTTTCCCATTACAGGTTTCACAAGGCAATTGCACATCTGCCATGAAAACCATTTCTACGTTTATAGAACCTTCTCCTTTGCAGGTTTCACATCTTCCACCATCAACATTAAAAGAGAAATGTTTGGCTTGATAGCCTCTTATTTTTGATAGTTTTTCTTTGGAATACAATTCCCGAATATCATCATACGCTTTAATATACGTCACAGGATTAGAACGCGAACTTCTCCCTATTGGGTTTTGGTCTACGTATTCAATATGTTTAATTTGCGAAAAAGAACCGGTTATTTCAGTGAACTGTCCCGCTTTTTCACCTGCATTTTCCAACTTTTTCTGCATCGCTGGAAAAAGGATTTTCTTTACCAATGTACTTTTTCCACTTCCAGAAACTCCGGTAATTACCGTTAATACATCCAGAGGAAAGGTTACATCTATATTTTGAAGATTGTTTTCTCGAGCTCCTTTTATTTCGATAAAATTCTTGAAAAGCCTACGTTTTTTGGGAACAGTAATTTCTAAGTCACCATTCAAATATTTAGCGGTAAGTGAAGTCGATTTTAGAATTTCATCATACGTGCCTTGGGCCACCAAATTACCTCCAAAAGTACCTGCTTCCGGTCCAATATCAATAATCATATCGGCCGCTTTCATGATATCCTCGTCATGCTCTACCACAATAACCGTATTTCCTAAATCTCTTAACGATAATAATACTTTTATCAGGCGTTCTGTATCTTTTGGGTGTAAACCAATGCTCGGCTCATCCAGGATATACATAGAACCCACTAAGCTGCTTCCAAGAGAAGTTGCTAAATTGATACGCTGCGATTCTCCTCCGGAAAGTGTTGCTGAATTCCTGTTTAATGTCAGATAGTCTAGTCCAACTTCGGTTAAAAAGGATAATCGATTATTGATTTCTACCAATAATCGTTTCGCTATTTGTTTTTCATAAATATCTAAATCAATATTTTCGAAAAAAGTGACTAAATGTTTAATAGGCAAATCAACTAAATCAGAAACTGTTTTGGAGTTAATTTTCACATACGAAGCTTCAATTCTCAAGCGTTTTCCTTTGCAAGAATGACATTTCGTTTTTCCTCTGTAACGAGAAAGCATCACTCTGTTTTGGATTTTATAATTTTTTTCTTCCAGTTCTTTGAAGAAATCATTCAATCCTTGAAAATAGGTATTTCCATTCCAGATTATTTCTTTTTGATCTTCAGATAATTGATAAAAAGGTTTATGGATTGGGAAATCAAATTTGTAAGCGTTATTTACTAATTCGTCTCGAAACCAACTCATACTTTCTCCTCTCCAAGGGAAAATTGCATTTTCAAAAACAGATAAAGTGGTATTTGGAACCACTAATTCGGCATCAATTCCTATAATATTGCCATACCCTTCACAAATGGGACATGCTCCGTATGGATTGTTAAAACTAAATAAATGTACGTTTGGTTCCAGAAATGTAATCCCGTCTAATTCGAAATTATTGGAATAGGAATACTTTTTATCGGAGCTTAATTCTTGTAAATGGCAAATTCCTTTTCCTTCAAAAAAAGCCGTTTGCACCGCATCAGCCAATCTATTGTAGAATTCTTCTTCTCCCGAAGTGTCGGGATTGACCACAATCCTATCAATAATGAGCTTTATGTCTTTATTATCTAAAGAATGTTGATCAATTTCGTCTAACCGAACCATTTCATTATTAACCAAAATCCTCGCAAAACCTTGTTGTAAAAGCACTTTTAGTTTGTCTACCAGTTTTCGTCCTTCTTCTAGATGAATAGGAGCAAGAAGAAGCCATTTGCTGTCTAGTTCGAAAGTTTTTACATCGGTAACTACATCAGTAACTGTATTTTTTTTGACTTCCCGATCAGAAATTGGCGAATACGTTCTTCCAATTCTGGCAAACAGCAATTTTATATAATCGTATATTTCCGTTGAAGTTCCTACTGTAGAACGGGCGTTTGTAGTATTCACCTTTTGTTCGATGGCAATCGCAGGAGCAATTCCTTTAATATATTCCACTTTTGGTTTGTCCAATCTTCCAAGAAATTGTCTTGCATAGGAAGACAAACTTTCTACGTAACGGCGCTGCCCTTCGGCATATAAAGTATCGAAAGCCAAGCTTGATTTTCCAGAACCCGAAAGCCCTGTGATAACCACTAATTTATTTCGGGGAATCGCAACATCTACATTTTTTAGGTTATGTACTTGTGCGCCTTTTATGATGATATTTTTCTTTGGATCTAATTTCGAAAAGTCAACTTGCATAAAAATGATAATTTTTACAAAAGTAATCAATTTTCAACTGACTAAAAGGGTTGAACAAGTCACAAATAATCATTAAAAAAGATTATAATTATTGTTAGTTGAAGTGCAGTTGTTTGTTGATTCTGTATTTTTGTATGTTTAAGTGAATCAGTATTTTATATAAAAAAAGTAATTTAAATGAGGCTTTTTAAAGTGTGTTCTGAAACAAGTCTTGCTTTCTTTTTTTAGTTTTATAATTCATTTTTGGAGAAAGACTCCTAATTGTTATTTGTCAGCATACTATTTTTATAGGAATGTGAAAAAAAGTAGAAAAATTTTAACAAATTTCAGTCTTGTTCTGTTAATTTTTATTAATTTTACTTGCATGTTAAAACAATAATTAGTTAAATTTGAAAACTTAACAGACTTAAATAAACACTAGCCTATAATAGAAAACTACTTTTTAGAGATATCTCTTATTTTATTTTAAAACTAAAAAGTATTATTATGGTTAATATTCAACTCCCTGATGCGTCATTAGTAAAGGATTATGTCGCAGGTAACGAGGATGCCTTAGCTAAATTAATAAAAAGGCACGAATCAAAAATTTATGGTTTTATTTATTCGAAAATCCCGGATAAAGACATTACTAACGATATTTTTCAAGATACTTTTATCAAAGTAATTAAAACTTTGAAATCAAACTCATACAATGAAGAAGGTAAATTCTTACCTTGGGTTATGCGTATATCCCATAATCTCGTTGTAGATCATTACAGGAAAACAAAAAAAATGCCCATGTTTAGAGAAACTGAAGAGTTCTCTATTTTTTCTATAATGTCAGATGATTGTCAAACGATAGAGAATAAAATAATTTCGGAACAAGTCGAAATGGATTTAAAGAAACTAATCGAAGGACTTCCGGCTGATCAAAAAGAGGTACTGGTGATGCGAATGTATCAGGATATGAGCTTCAAGGAAATTTCAGAATCGACGGGTGTTAGTATCAATACCGCTTTAGGCAGAATGCGTTATGCTTTGATGAATTTGAGAAAAGTGATTGACAAGCACCAAATTGTTTTGACCAATTAACATTATGTTTAAACTTGCTGCGTTGTAATACAAAGAAAAATATTTATTACTCTATGGCAAAAACTTACTCAAAAAAAGCATCAGTTTCAAAAAACAGGAAACCAAGAAAAGAAATAATTTCTTTCTTATTAAGCTATTCCAAAGCGTTGAGCATAATAAAAATAGAGAATAAAAGCTTCGAAATCATATCGAATTAAAATAGCCGAACTCCAATTATGGGAGGTGTTAAGTAGATCTAATTTGATTTTAAATTATTGAAAAACCCCAATGTTTTTTTTTAACATTGGGTGTTTTTTTTGAATATTATTTTTTATGATAGGAATCAATGACCGTTTTTCTTCCAATTGTTTTAGTGATAATGTCTTTGTCTAAATCCCAAGCACGAGCCTGAGAATATTGCCTCCCGTACCATATAATCTGGAGGTGTAAATCATTCCAAATTTCTTCAGGAAAAATTCGTTTTGCATCTTTCTCTGTTTGAACAACATTTTTCCCGTTTGTTAAATTCCATCGGTACATCAATCTATGAATGTGAGTGTCAACAGGAAAAGCAGGCACTCCAAAGGCTTGCGACATTACAACACTTGCCGTTTTATGTCCTACCGCAGGTAATTCCTCTAAAAATTCAAAACTTTGGGGTACTTTTCCACCATGTTTGTCAATTAAAATATGGGATAAACCATGAATTCCTTTTGACTTCATTGGCGATAAGCCGCAAGGACGAATGATTTCCTTAATTTCCTCAACAGACATTTTTATCATATCGTATGGATTGTCAGCCTTAGCAAAAAGTAACGGTGTAATTTGGTTCACGCGAACATCAGTACATTGTGCCGAAAGTAAAACAGCAATCAATAAAGTATAAGGATCCTTATGGTCTAAAGGAACCGGAATGGTTGGGTACAACTCTTTTAACGTATTTATAACAAACGTTACACGTTCTTGTTTATTCATTATTCATTAAATTTGATTGGTAAAGAAAAACAATTTCGATGGCAATAGCAAAATTCAATTTCAATTCAAATAAATAAAAATATAAATAATGACAACATTAAAAAAAGGAGATAAAGCACCTAGTTTTTCTGGTCTGGACCAAGACGGAAAATCACATCAATTAGCAGATTATGCAGGTAAAAAATTAGTCGTTTTCTTTTATCCAAAAGCAAATACGCCAGGTTGTACAGCGGAAGCTTGTGATTTAAGAGACAATTTCGAACGATTTCAAGCTAATAATTATGAGCTGCTTGGTGTAAGTGCAGATGCCCAAAAAGCACAAGCTAAATTCAAAGAAAAATTTGATTTTCCATTTCCGTTACTTGCTGATGAAGATAAATCTGTAATTGAAGCATTTGGAGTTTGGGGACCAAAAAAATTCATGGGAAAAGAATACGATGGCATTCACAGAACCACATTTGTAATTGATGAAAAAGGAATTATTGAGGACGTGATTTCAGATGTGAAAACGAAAGTTCATGCCGCTCAGATATTAAAGTAAGTGTTCAGTAATCAGTTTTTAGTGATCAGTTGCTACAATTGTAAATAAGTATACAAAAACTGAAATCAAATTTTATAAACAAAATAAAATCCAGAGTTGAGGTTTAAATGACCTCAATTCTGGACTTTGTTATAATTTAAATCTAAATTTCACTACTGATTCGGGTAGTTACTAGTGTACTAGAAGCTGATCAATAAAAACTGATTACTGATCACTTTTTACTAAATACTTTCCTTCAAAACTTTATTTGGGTCATACCCAAAAAGGCGGTGCTCTTTTATTATTTCAGCAATACCAGTAGGAAGCATTGTTTCCCAACCCGGTTTTCCACTATTAATCATATTTAAAACTTCACGAGAGAAAACTTCTAAAATAGAAGGGTCATAATCATCGATATCAACTACTTTTCCGTTGAATTTAAAGAATTTGTATAATTCCTTCATTCTAGGATGTACTTTTAAGTTTTCTGATGTGATGATTTCTCCATCTTCTCCAATCATTGGATATAAGAAAACTTTCATATCGCGATAGAATAATTTTCCAAACGCTTCCAGAATTCCACCGCTTAAATGACGGTAATATTTCTCGTCAAAAATATCTATTAAATTATTCACGCCCATGGCTAATCCCATTCTGGCTTTTGTATAATTAGCAAAATACTCGACCACTTTATAGTATTCCTGGAAGTTTGAAATCATTACTGTTTGTCCAAGAGAACACAATAATTCTGCCCTATCCATAAAGTCTCTTTCATCAATTTCACCATCAGAACGTAAGTTTGATAATGTAATTTCAAAGACTACCAGTGTGTTTTCGGCATTTACCTTATTCTCATTCAGGAACATTTTTAATGATTTTTCATACATGTCCATATTCACTTTTGTAACGGGACGAAAACTACCTCTAAAAGCAAGAATGTTTTTCTTGTATAAAATTGCTGCAGGAAGAATGTTTTTACCTTCAGGATTAAACATTACTGCATCAGTCATTCCGTTTTTTACTAATTGTAAACTCATCAAACGATTGTCAACATCAGCAAAACGCGGTCCTGAGAAATTTATAGTGTCTATTTCTAATTGATCTTTATCTAAGTGATCGTATAAATAGCGCAACAATCGTTTAGGATCGTTGTATTTATAATATGCTCCATAAATTAAGTTTACACCAAGAATACCAAGCGTTTCTTGTTGCAAGCGAACATCAGTTTCTTTAAATCGAATGTGAATGATAATTTCGTTATAATCCTCATCCGGTTCAATTTGATAACTAATTCCAACCCAACCATGTCCTTTGAATTGTTTTGCAAAGTCAATAGTAGCTACTGTATTGGCATAACTAAAAAACATTTTGTTAGGATGTTTTTCTCTGCTCAATCTTTTTTCTATCAGATTTACTTCATGGGAAAGCATTTTTTTAAGTCGGCTTTCGGTTACGTAACGGCCATCTTCTTCGATACCATAAACGGCATCACTAAAGTCTTTGTCATAGGCTGACATTGCTTTTGCAATTGTACCTGAAGAACCGCCAGATCTAAAAAAATGTCTTACAGTTTCCTGTCCAGCTCCAATCTCTGCAAAAGTTCCGTATATATTTTCATTCAAATTAATACGAAGGGCTTTGTCTTTAATTGAAGGGATTTGTTCGATGATTTTGTCACCTTTTAATTTTATTTCTGTATCCATTTTCTTTTAATATGGCTAATATGTTGCAAAGTTAATGAAATAGGTTTCTAATGAAAGATAATTAACCCTATTTTTGTAAATAAAAGCAATAAAATTGAAGGTATATTTTTTAGGAACTGGCACATCACAAGGGATTCCTGTTATTGGGAGCAATCATCCAGTATGTAAAAGCACTGATTTTAAAGATAAAAGATTAAGAGTTTCCGTTTGGATTTCTTGGGGAAACCATTCTTTTGTAATCGATTGCGGACCTGATTTCAGGCAGCAAATGCTTTCTTCAAATTGTCAAAAAGTAGATGGGATTCTCTTTACTCACGAACATGCTGACCATACAGCGGGAATAGATGATATTCGTCCGTTTAATTTTAAGCAGGGAGAAATTCCAATTTATGCACATAAAAGGGTTATCGATAATTTGAGAAGACGGTTTGACTATGTTTTTGAAACGGTAAATAAATACCCGGGTGCTCCATCTATTACAACTATTGAAGTCGTTAATAATGAGCCATTTTCCTTTGGAAATAAAACAGTGATTCCTATTAATGTAATGCATGGAAATCTTCAGGTTTTTGGGTATAGAATTGATGATTTTGCCTATTTAACGGACGTGAAAACCATTGAGAAAAGCGAAATTGAAAAATTAAAAAACTTAAAAGTATTGGTAATAAATGCTTTACGGGAAGAACCTCATGATACGCATTTCAATTTGAAAGAAGCATTAGATTTTATAACTTTGGTCCAGCCAAAAAAAACATATCTGACACACATTAGTCATATTATGGGATATCATGAAGAGGTTCAAAAAAACCTTCCTTCAACTGTTTTCCTTGCATACGACAATTTAGAAATTACATTATAATTCAATTCACAATGAAACAATCATTATTCCTTTATCTCACTATTTTAGCGGTACTTTCTTCAATTTTCACTTATATGTTTCTGAGTAAAGAAGTCACTTTTGAACAAAATAGATATAAAAAGACAACAGCCAAGTTAAGAGACAGTATCAGTTTAGTTTCGAATCAATTGGCTGATGCGAACTATTTTTCTTTAGCTAAAAATGAAAATGCGCAAAATTATTTTGATTCAGGAAGTTCAGACAAAATAATTCAATACGAGAAATTAATTCCTGTTGTTACGGAGAAACTATTGGATTACAACTCCAACCCCAAAGGAAATCCTTACACAGGGCAAGATCAAATTGGAACAAATAAATTTATTGTCAATAAAGTTAGAATCCTAAACCACAGATGGATTATAGCGGACTTTAGTGATGGTGAAATTTGGGGAGAGGTTTTATTAAAATATTTTGTAAATGCTGATGACAGTATTTCTTTTGAAGTAAATCAATCTTTATTATTTCAGAAGTAAGTATGAAAAAAGTATTGTTGTTTTCGGTAATTATTATTGTTGCTTTTTCTTGTGCAAAGCAAATGGATCAAAAAAAGGTATCCAAGAGTACAATTCTAAAAGAAGATAAGTCACAATTAGCGGGCGGAGATTTGGATGAACACGGTTGTAAAGCTTCTGCAGGTTATACTTGGTCTGTGTTGCGAAAGGAGTGTATCCGAGTTTTTGAAATCGGAACTCGATTAAATCATTACGAGCAAAGTGGAAAAACTGCAACTACATCAGCTTTTGTGATTTTTGAAGCTAATAATGAAAATAAAGCAGAATTGTTTTTGGATACCCAAGAGGAATCAATTATTTTAGAACGAAAATCCGAAGGCCAACCATGGGTTAAGGATGATTGGCAATTGATTCCTTGGAAAGGCTATGTGTTGAAAAAAGCCGATGAAATTAAATATATGGGACAATAATTAGTTAGTTGTTTTCTAACCAATTTTTAAAGTCATAAAAATTTTGAGGTGCTACTCCGTGACCAATTGGATATTCCTTATACGTTACATTTATTCCTGAATTTTCTAGTATTGCTGGGGTTTTTCTGGCCCATTCTACTGGAATGACCTGATCTACTGTTCCGTGTGAAGCAAATATTTTTAGGTTAGTAAAGTTATTTGTAAGATAATCATCAGCCACAATCTCTAAATTTAAATAGCCACTCATAGCCACCACTTTTTGAACTTTTTCTGGATAAGAAAGTGCTACTGCATAACTTAAAATCGAACCTTGGCTGAAGCCAACTAAAGCAAGTTGTGCTTCATCGATCGGATAACTAGCAATTAACTCATCAATAAATCCAGCAATTAAATCCCTTGAAACTTTGGCTTGTTCGTGGTCAGAGAATTTGTTTTCGTCTGCATCAAAGTTTATTGCATACCAAGCATAACTGCCGTATTGTAAGTCATAAGGCGCACGTGCTGAGATAATATAATATTCCTGTGGAAGCTCACTAGCAAATGAAAACAAATCTTCTTCATTGCTGCCGTATCCGTGTAATAAAAGGATAAGAGGGTTTTTGTCTAATTTTATTTTAGGTTCTCGTATTTTATATTCTAAAGATAGTTTCATAGTTAGTGTTCAGTGATGAGTTCTTAGTAATCAGTTTTTAGTTTTCAAAAATTCTGCATTTAAAAAAAAACAGTCTCAGTTTTTGGTTTTTTAGTTCTGCAATTAAAAATCGTTAATCAACAATTTTCAATCAATTAAGAGATGTTTTTAAGCCATTTTTGATAATAATTTCCCAATAAAGGAACTGGTTTTGTTTCTCCTTTTATAGCACTAGTAATGCCATAAGACCACAAAACAAAAACGAAAATCCACATTGGAGCAGAAATCATCAAGCTGTCAAAATTGCTGATGATTAATCCCAATGATATAAAAGTTAATGTGAGTCCCAGTCCTTGACGAATGTGAAAGGAAGCAAATGCATTTTTATCTTCAGAGTTCATAGACATCGCTATAAACACACCAATTCCTAAAATATAGCTAGTGATGGCGGCAGTTTTTCCAGACTCTGAGTTATTATTATTATTATTATTATTATTCATTTTTCTATGCTAAAATTAATTTTCCTTGATTCATAACTCCGTACACTTTCCCTTTTGTTTCTGTTTCAAAAAACGCTGAGTTTTTTGATTTGGATAAAATGGATGATTTTGTGAAAATGCTATTCGGTTCCGGATTAAATAAGGTGATATTTGCTTTAACACCTTCATTTATGACTTGGATATCGATACCGAATGTAGGTTTTCCAGCAGTCAATTTATCTATTACGGTTTCCAATGGCAATACGGTCATCAAAGCACCAAAAGAACTTTCTAATCCAATCGTTCCATTTTTGGCACCATCAAATTCCATTTTCTTGTGTTCAATGTCTATCGGATTATGGTCGGATGTAATCATATCAATCGTCCCGTCTTTTATCCCTTTCAACAGTGCTTTTCTATCGGTTTCAGTTCTAAGTGGTGGCGAAACTTTATAACGGGTATCAAAACCTTCCAGTTTATCATCTGTTAACACTAAATGATGTACAGCCACGCTACAGGTTACATTTAGCCCATTGGCTTTAGCATCTTTGATTAATTGAACTGATTTTTTAGTCGAAATTGTCGGAATGTGTAGTTTTCCTCCGGTATATTCTAGCAGAAATAAATTTCTTGCGATTTGTAATTCTTCGGCAAGATTTGGAATTCCTTTCAAACCTAATCGGGTAGAAATGATGCCTTCATTTGCCACTCCGTTTCCTTTTATATTTTCGTCTTGGCAGAAAGCAAGAATTAATCCATCAAAATCCTGAACGTATTGTAAGGCAATTTTCAGCAAATTAGCATTATCTAAACTTTTATTATAATCTCCAAAAGCAACTGCTCCCGCTTTTTTCATATCATACAATTCAGCCATGTCTTTTCCTGCACTTTCTTTGCTCAAAGCGCCAATAGGATACAATTGTGTTGCAAATCCTTGTGCTTTATTCAAAACAAAATTGACTTGGGATTGATTGTCAATACTAGGGAAGGAGTTGGGTTGTAATGCGATTGCGGTAAAACCACTTTTGGCAGCTACATTAAGTCCGTTCGAAATGGTTTCTCGGTCTTCAAAACCAGGTTCTCCCAAAGAAACGCTGCTGTCAAACCAGCCTTGTGAAACATGTAAATTGTCAAGTTGTACTTCCTCTGCTTTATCTGGATTTGGAAGTGATGTTCCAATTTTTTTTATAAAACCATCAACAATTAAAATATCTGCAGTCTTATTATGAAAGGGACTTTTCAAATCGATAATTTTGGCGTCTCTGATGATTAATTTCATGTGTAGATAAGATTTATTTTTTAATGGAATATGGAATTCGCATAGTTGTGTTAACTTTTATGACCAAATTACGGTCATGCTCATTTCATATTAATTTTTAATTATTGGACTTTAGTTAATTACTTTACGAATCGTATAATTGCCATTTCAGTTATTAGAAATAACAGTGCAAAGATAACAAACCATTTCCAAATTTGATTATCAGTTCTATCAGTTTGTAAAGTGTTAAATAGCGATTGGATTGATTCGATTGTTTTATAGTCAGAAAGAACATTCTCATTGGGTAAAGCCAAATCACTTTCGGTTCTGTTGTAATTGAAACTGATGTTTTCAATCCATTCTTTTTTATTGTAAATGCTGAAATTCCCTGCTTGTTCAGGATAATCATTGAAAGTCATTTTGACTTTATTATTCAGAATTTGTTGGATAGGAATAAATTGTTCGTCCAAGCCTTTTACCGTTAAAATAGCGTCTTTGTTTAGCGATGCTTCTGTCAAATGTGGGTTGTTATTTCCTATTATCAAAGCATTTACGCCATTGTTTTGATTGTTCATCGCCATCTTGTAAAATGTAGGCACAATTAATGGAGATTGCTGAAAATTCGAATTTTCGATATTGATAGGAGCCGCAAAAATAGCAACTGCTGAAACCGAATTCGCTATCGAAGTCAAGAAAACACTTTGGTCTTCATAAGACAAAGCAGCGGGACTAGAGCTGGATAATGCAAATGAACTTTTTGTTTTTGGATATTGAAAATTAGTCACTTTATTTTCAAAAACAGTATGGAATATAGGATGATTGAAGTTGATTTTAGTAATCAGTTTTTCTCTGTTTTCTAAAGAATTGAATGTAATTTTTCCAAAATTTGATACAAAAGAATTCATATTTGTAATGGAACTTGTCGCCGAAGGAATTACAATTAAATTGCCCCCTTTTTCTACAAAAGATTTCAAAGTGGTCGCCAAAGCCTGCGGGATTTCATCCAATTCATTTAAAACAATCGCATCTTGTTCTTCCAGTTTATTATAATCTAATGCACTTAAAGTAAAATTGCTAAAATTGAATTCTTCACTGGTGTAAATTCGGGAAAGGAAGTTGCTTTTTGCCGGCTCTCCAATGCTGATAATATTGGTTTTCTTCGTTTTAGAAATACTAAAATACAAGGTGTTGTCATAAGTCAATCCATTGTCAACTATAGAAAAATAGCCATGAAAAGCTTGTTTCGGAATCGTAAAATTGAGATTTTTTTTCTTTGTATCTAATGTTACTATCGTCTTTGCAATGAGTTTATTTTCATTGAATAACGAAATAGGAATCGGGCTGAAATCATCTCCATAACTGGATATTTGAACGCTAATCTCATAAAAATTTTCTAATGTTTTATTAATAAAAACGCTGTCAATAGAAACATTATTTTTTTGTTCTGCTTTTGGAATTATAAATAATGACGAATCAGTTGCATCACTATTTTTTAGTTGTTTTTCATTAAGACCAACGGCATCGGTAATGATAACGATATCTTTTTTAAAAGCCGATTTATGCGCTTTTATTTTTGCCATTATATTATCCAATTGGAACGGAGTTGCGCTGTATTTTAGATTTTGCAAAGCACCACGAACCGATTTTATATCTGTGTTCCAATAATTTTCAGAATTGGTAAGCAAAGAAAAATTCACCTCTTCCGGAGTTTCTTCAAGCAGTTCCTGAACAGCTCGTTTTAGTAATTCACCTTTTTTACCTTTGGCTTGCATGCTAAAAGAATTGTCTAAAATAATATACAATTCGTTGTTTGCATTTTTACTGTCTTTTGACTCAAAAAAAGGTTGTGCAAATGCGATAATAATAAAAGTTAGTAGCAATAAACGAGAGGCTAGAAGCAACCATTTCTTGATTTTAGAGCTTTTTCGGGTTTGAATCGAAAGTGCTTTTAAGAAACGAACATTGGTGAAATATTCTTTTTTGAAACGGCGTAATTGAAATAAATGAACCAAAATTGGAACAATCAACAAGAACAGAAAGTATAAAGTTTCGGGATGTTTAAAATGCATTCTGAGGTTGAGTTTACTTCATTGGATTTTATTTTCAATGGAGTTCATTGAATTTTGTGAGTCAAAAATACAAATTTGTTGACAGTTTTAGATGAAGTTGTTATAATTTTTCTAGGGAATAAACAATTGACAGTCATTATGGATATAATGTGTATTTTAGCTTTTCAATAAAATTTATAAACATGAAAAAATCGTTTGTTGTTGTTCTATTAATTTTCATTTTTACAAGTGTTCAGGCACAAAAAAATAAATTCAATTTACTGATTGGAACCTACACTCAAAGTTGTGACAGTAAAGGAATTTATGTATATGATTTTGATTCAAAAACAGGTGATTTCAGTTTTAAAAATGCAACTGAAAAAGTTATAAATCCGAGTTATTTAACGGTTTCAAAAGAGAATAATTTTATTTATTCCGTAAATGAGTTTGGTGCTGAGAGTACAGTAAGTTCATTTAGTTACAATCCATCAAGCGGAAAATTAGACTTAATTAATAAGCAAAGTTCAAAAGGTGCTGATCCTTGTTACATTATAAACGATGACAAAAATGTAATTGTTGCCAACTATTCTGGCGGAAATATCTCTGTTTTTGAGAAAAATAACGACGGAAGTCTAGCTAAAGCGAAGCAAGTAATTCAACATTATGGTAAAGGAATTAATGTGCAAAGACAAGAAGGTCCGCACGTACACATGGTTCATTTTTCTCCAGATAAAAAGTTTGTTTTGTCTAATGATTTAGGCAATGACAAAGTATATACGTATGCCTATAATCCTAATGCTGCAAGTACTGTTTTAGAATTAAAAGATAGCATTTCAGTGAAATCTGGAAGTGGACCAAGACATTTGACGTTCAGTAAAGACGGTAAATTTGTTTACCTATTACAAGAACTTGATGGCGCTTTAACGGTATTTAGTTATTCAAACGGAATATTGAAAAAGATTGACGAAACGACTATTTTAGAAAAAGATTTCAAAGGAAATTTTAGCTCTGCGGATATTCATATTTCGCCTGACGGGAAGTTTTTATATACGTCTAATCGCGGTGAAGCTAATAACATTACAATTTTTAAAATTCTAAAAAACGGAAAATTACAATTGAAAGGACAAAGCAGTACTTTAGGAAAAGGACCTAGAAATTTTGCGATAGATCCAACGGGAAATTTTCTTCTGGTAGCACATCAATATACTAATGATATAGTGATTTTTAAAAGAAATAAAACGACTGGAGCACTTACTGATACTGGAAAAAGAATTGCTTTGTGTTCTCCGGTTTGCTTGGTTTTTACAAAGAATTAAACTTGGAAATTCCATAAAATTCACAAAAAAAAAAGGTTGAAAAATGATTTCCATTTTCAACCTTTTTATTATTTGTTTTTGTTTTTATCTTTTGCCCCTGATGGACAAAAAAAATCAGGATTTAGAAACTGATCACTATTTGTTCTTGTCTTTTCTCTTTTTGTCTCTAGTTTTTAGCATATTTCTATTGACAGAACCGTGCGTTTTTTTCTTGGTTACACCTGGTCCACCTAAATTGACTTTCTTATTCTTTTTACTTTTCTCTTGAAAAGCACCATCACCGTCAAGTTTCTGTTTTTTCATCATAAACTTAATCGGTTGTCTGTCTTTTTCAGGTTCGATTAATTTTGATGAAACTTCTACTGTTTCTGGGAAAGCTTCGATAGCTAATTCCATGTTCATCAGTACTTCTATTTCGACTTTAGACTCTTCTTCACGAGGTGCGATAAAACTTATTGCGGTTCCTGTTGCATCTGCACGACCGGTTCTACCAATTCTGTGCATATACAATTCCGGCATTTCAGGCATTTCGAAATTGATAACATGAGTAATATTGGAAATATCCAAACCTCTTGCCATAATATCTGTAGTAATTAAACCACGTAAATTTCCTTCTTGGAAAGAAGCCATTGTACTCAAACGATAATTTTGCGATTTATTCGAGTGAATTACGCCAAATTGTCCTTCAAAATCTTCTTCGATACGTTCGTGAACCATATCTGAAATCTTCTTATTATTGACAAAAACCAAAACACGACTCATGTCTTCGTTATTGTGCAATAGGTATTTTAGAAGATTTATTTTAGTATTGAAATTAGGAGCATTATAGGCAATTTGTTTGATGTTTTCCAATGGCGTTCCTGATGCCGAAAGCGTAACTTCTTCGGGATAATCAAAATAGTCATTCAAAATAGCATCTACTTCATCCGTCATAGTTGCCGAAAAAAGTATGTTTTGACGTTTTTTTGGCATCATAGCCAAAATAGCTGTCAATTGGGTACGAAAACCCAAATTAAGCATTTCGTCAAACTCATCGATTACTAGCTTTTGCATTTCTTCAAAACGGATCACATTGTCCAGCGTTAAATCCATGATTCTTCCTGGAGTTCCCACTAGTATGTCGCAGCCTTTATAAACGGTTGTTTTCTGAGTATTAATGTTGACACCTCCAAAAATCCCAACAGTACGAACTGACATGTATTTTGTCAATTTTTCTACTTCTTCCACTACTTGTACGACAAGCTCACGCGTAGGAACCAGAATAACTATTTTCGGAGTATGTCCCGGAGTGAATTTATATAATTTTAATAACGGCAATAAATAGGCAAATGTTTTACCAGTACCGGTTTGTGCAATTCCCATCATATCTCTTCCAGACATTATCACAGAAAAAGTTTTTTCCTGGATGGGAGTTGGAGAAGTAAATCCTAAATCATCTATTGCTTTTTGCACAGATTTAGGAAGATTGAATTGTTCGAAAGTACTCATTTGCTTAAATTTTGTGCAAAGATACGTTTTTTATGAGGATACTGACATTAGGGAAACGTATTGTTGTTTTTCGGCTAATTTTCAGCACAACTTTTAAACAAAACGTTTAACTCTTAAAACTAATTCGATAGGATTAAATGGTTTGGCTATAAAATCATCCACACCTAATTTGAAACCTTCAATAACTGTTAAATCTTCCTTACCTAAAGCCGAAACTATAATCACTGGAATGCTAGGGTAGTTTTTTTTAGAATAGGCAGTAATTTCCAGTCCTGATTTATAAGGCATCATAATATCGGTGATAATTAAATCAGGTTGAAGAATCCCTATTTGATCGATTCCATCATTTCCATCTATGGATATATACGTTTCATATCCTTCTTTTTTTAAAATAAAATCTAGGATTTTAATGATTAAATTGTCGTCTTCTATTATTAATATTTTTTTCTGGCTCATTTTAAGTGTTTTTATTTATTGTAGAGTTCAATCTCATCAATCATTATCATTGGTTTTTTTTGTTTTCGCTTTCGCCAAATTGGTAAATGATCTTGATTATCAATTAGTAGCTTTATTTTATCAAACTTACTAAAGTTTTTACTGTTGATCTCTATCTGCTCTGTTTTAATAACAAAATTTTCTGTTAAATTTCCCATAATTTTTTCTGTAATCAGCAACCATTCTTTATTGTTAAAACCATAAATAGAAATTTTCTTAGGTTTAAAAATCCAATGTCTTTGATTGTCAAGAAAATTTATTTTTATTTGATTAAAATTCAGTTTGTTGGTGATTAATTCTATCTCAGGATTAATTCCATACCACCCAATCCAGTTGATGTTGTAATCTTTATAACCTTTAATTCCATCCATTAAGCCGTAGCTTCCTTTTCCTGTAAATTCTTCTGCGGGTAATGTCAGGAAATTAACTTTTAATTTTTCTCCAAGATGATTTGTGGTGTCTTTGGCTATTTCGAGCCATTCTTGGTAATACTGCTCTGGAGATAAACCACCCTCACTTAATTCATAGATTCCCATTTCAGAGCAATTTTTAGTAAAATTTTGAACTCTTTCTGTTATCCCTTTTCTTATTTCTTTTTGGCCTTTTTCATTAACCATAAACATACCATGTTGATCCTTGCCATAAAATTTTGATTGCTCAAAAAACACATATTCTAAGGCTAAGCGTAATTTTTTAATTCTCGACTCTAATATAGGGTCTTGCTCAACCGCATGTGCAGCTTCATTGATCAAAGAGTCGTATTGATCCATTGCTTTCGGTGATAAAAATGTATTTCTGCTTTGAACCGGACCTGAATAGAGGTCTAAATATGAATTAGATTTTTGTTGATTTTCGGCTAAAAGATTTAAATACATTCTAATATGAGGTGCTGCTTTACCGTAAAAGCCTCTTAGAAAATCATCTGTGGTAACTTCAATATCAATGTCAGTATTCCATAATAATTTAGCCAAAAGATATTGTCTTAATTCTGTAAAATCACCGGGAACATCAGCATATCCTTGTACAAATAATCCTTTTACGTTATTTTTTTTAAAGAATTTATAGTTGTCTGAAAATGTATGAATGTTAGGAAAAGGAGATAAGTAGTTTGAAAATTGCACTGTATAATCCCATAAATATAAATGAGATGTAGTTTTGTTCCAATCTTGCAATGTTTTTCTAAAAGATGTACTGTAAGTATCGTCCACGATAGCTTTTCCTCTATTTAATTCAATTGGGCAAAACAGGGTGTATATATTTGGCTGTAATTTTAAATTTATCGGGGGCTTAAATGTATGGAGATATGCTAAAGTTACTATTTTTGTTTTTGGGAAATGTACTGCAATTTTGCTTAAAAAATGATAAAGAGAGCCTTGAGGACCACCATATTTATTGTTTATAGATTTACATTTTTGACATTCACAATAGATTACATCATCATTTTGACTTACAGAATAGAATGGAGCATTTGGGTTTTGCGCAATCACTTTCTGCATTTTTTGTATTACTAAATCCACCACATTGTCATTAGTCATACAAAGGGATTCGCTGTTTCGGTTTCCTTCATACCATGCAAAAAAAGTGGGATTCTTTTTGAAATATTCTAGAGGTGGTAAAAATTTACTAAACGAATGTCCCCAAACGCTAAAGTCTTCTATATGCCAATCCAGTTTATGCCAATCTCTGAAATTTTCATCGTAAGCATCTGGATATAATAATGCGCGATACTCAAAAGAAGGTTTGTGAGATTGCTTTGTATTTTTTGGAAATGCTACTGCATCTAATTTTGGAATGTAAGTTTCTTTAGCAGTGAATTTTCTAAATCCCCAGGTTTCTAATAAGGTATAAACGGCATAGCGTAACAATTTTTCATTTGGAGCAATCAAAAAAATATCAGTTGCATTGCTTTTAATTATAAAATTATTATCAGTATTTAACTTTGATATACTGAGATGAATTTTTGAGTTTTTTTCAATTGAATTATTTTCATTTTGAATCAAAAATGAATTAGAAAAAGACTGATCTAAATACGATTTTAGCACTATTGCAGCAGGTCTTGCTTTCTCGGTTTCAATAGTGATCGAGTTTTCGTTACTTGTTTTATTCGTAATAACAATATCAGATTGAGCCATCATTTTGAAGCTTAAAAGAAAGAGGATAAATACTATTCTATTTAAATTCAATTTTTTATAAAACATTTTAGAATTTATATTGGAACATTAAAGATATTTCTAATTCGTTTTGTTTTAAGTTTGGAGCGTATTCCTGATTATTAAATGTTGTTTGAATTCCTGTTAGATAGTGATTATTGAATAATTTGTAATATCCCACACCAATTCTATAGGAATTGAGACTTACTCTTTGTTCAAATTGACCTATAGTTGTTCTCTCATCTGGTGATGTTCCATACCCTGCATCTAATGAAATATAATCATATTTTGTGTCAAAATAATATCTGGTTGTCAATGCAAATGAGGGATGGTAGTCGTTGTCATTATTTTGTAGGTAGGATCTAAAATTTATCCAATAGGAACCTATGTATTTACCAACTCCTAAAACAATTATTTTAGTTTCAGTATTTTGTGATTTAATGTATCGAAATCCTAAATCAGCTTCCCAACCCTTTTTGAAATTTTGATAAAAAGAATATCCCACTCTTAACTTTGGGAAAACCAGATCTGGACTGTAAGCTATACTTGCATAAGAATAATTGTTTTTTCCTGTAAAAAAATAGGATTCAGCTTCAAATTGTTTGCCTTGTGCAATACTTATTCCAGTGGATAATCTATTGGCATAATTAATTCGACCTATTAAAGAACCCCAGCCACGTTCTCTAATATATTGTATACTTCCCAAATGCCAAGGACCGTAACCCTTTCTGTTGAATGTTGTATAACTATAATTAACGCCCAACCTGTCAGATTTTATTTTTGATTCCAGAAGAAAAAGACTTTGTTTAATTTCGGGGTCGTTAGGGTATTTTACTTGTAAAGATTGTGTGTAGGTGAATTCTTTCTGCGTTTCTTTCTGTACTTGATAAAGCACTATTTTCTTTTTCTGAAAATCTCTATTTTCAGGGTGTATTTGAATGGCCTGATCTATTGTTTTTTCGGCCTCTAAGTAGTCTTCTTTTTCTAATTCTATGTTTATTAGATAGTTGAAGGCATCTTCGTTAGAGTTGGTTTTTTTGATAAAATAGTTATAATAGTAGGTCGCACTATCTTTATTTTTTAATAAATCGTGGTTGCGTCCTAATAGTAAATAATAATCAAGATAATTTGGGGCTATTTTTTTAGCCATTAATGCTCGTTGAATATTTTTCGCATAATTTTTTTCATTCTGCATGTCTTTTATAATTACTGTTAAAAGACTATCAGTATCAATTTTTTGTGCGTTTATTTTTTGACTTGAAAAAATAAAAATAAAAATAAAAAAACCGACTATATTTAAAATTTTGCTATTCCTCATGATATTTGCTTTTGCTCCATTGTGAATCCTTTACGTACCATTACTCCCCATTTTTGTTCCTTTTGTCTTAGAAAGTGCCAGTAGCCCTTTAAGGAAGCGAAAACATTGAGCGGATGAAAGACAAATGGCTCAATGAAAATCATTACTATTAAAATTAAGACCTCTTTAATACCAGTATAGTGCTTATAGATTAGTTGATCTAAGAATACAGAAATCAGAGTTATACTGATGTAAAATAGATATACAAAAGCACTGCCAATCAATAAAAATTCATAATTAATGCTGAAAAATAACAAATCAATTGTTAAGACAATTAATCCTAAAATTTCTAAAATTGGAACTGCAAATTCATAAAGCAAATAATAAGGAAAAATGATAAGGCCTGTTTTGCCGTATTTTGGATTTAAAAAAACATCTTTATGTAAATATAATGTTTGAACTAATCCTCTGGCCCAACGCACTCTTTGCCTAAGGAATATAGTCATGCTGGCAGGTACTTCAGTCCAACAAAGCGATTCTGGGATATATATTATTAAGAATTTTTCTTTTTTCTGATGCATCAGTTTTCTCATTCGAGTGATGAGTTCCATATCTTCACCTAGTGATTTATGCCAATACCCGCCAGCTTCAATGACTGTTTCTTTATCGAACATTCCTAAGCCGCCAGAAACTAATAGTAAACCATTGATTTTACTCCAAGCCATTCTTCCAAATAGGAATGAACGGATGTATTCTAGTTCTTGAAAACGAGCAAAAAAATTATCAGGGAAATGCGATTTAAAAAGCATTCCATCTTTAAACTCACATGAATTTGAAATTCGTATTGCAGCCCCAGTCGCTATTACTTTCTCGGTATTTTCAATAAAGGGTTTGGCAAGCATTGAAATAGTATCCTTTCTTAAAATACAATCTACATCGGTACAGATGAATAAAGAGTATTTAGCAGAATTGATACCTGCATTTGATCCGTCGGCCTTACTTTTTCCATTTTTTTTGTCTACAACTAAAAGTTTCGAGTAAATAGGATTCGTTGACTTATAATGTCCTCTTACGGGTTGTGTTGGTATTTTTTCTTGATAAAAAAAATCCACTTTAACTAAATTAAACTCTCTAATTAATATTTCTAGAGTAGCATCAGTACTTCCGTCATTAACAATAACTACTTCAAATTTCGGGTATTCTTGAAAAAGCAATGATTTAACGTTGTATACAATTGTAGTTGCTTCATTAAATGCTGGAGCAACTATTGAAACGCCAACAGTGTGATTTGATTTAACCAATATTTCTTTAAGTAAGAAATACTTAGATTTATAATACTTTTTTATAGCTGTCCAAGATAATATAGCCAGTAATAAATAAAATATAATATAACTAATGGAATAATAAGCAATGAAGGTTTCGTAGGTTTTAATAATGTTTTGTAGGGTGCTCAATTTAAATAGGGGTTATTTACATGTAAAAAAATTCTTTTTATAATTTCATTTTCTAATACATCTTCTGTTTTGTAAGTATTAAAAAAACTAGCATCAATTTTATAAATACAATTAACAATTTCGAATTTTAGTTCTAAATCCGCTTCTTTTAAAAGAATGCTTAAAGCAAAATTTTTGGTGTCAGTATCACCAATGGCACCCATCGTTTTTAAAATAGAAATTTTACTTCGTTTATCGGTTTCTTTTGGATAATGATTTATTAAAAGTTCGTTTGCTTCGATAATGTATAACTTTCGAATGACTAAGTAGGTTTCTCTTCGCACCTTACTACTAATACTATTTATAAGATGACTTATTTGATCAATTGTTAACGTTTCTCTATATCGAATCATTAATTTAATAGCTAGTATTACTACTGAGCTATTTTTGTTATGAAGCCATTCATTGATATTTTTAGGTAAAGCTGACTTTTTTTGATGAATTATATCAAGGATTTTAAGCTCATCTGCGTATGATATTTGTTTTTCATAATTACTTAAAAAATCAAATTTTTGATCAGAAAGAGAAATTACCGCAATCAATGCATTCGATTTTAGAAATTTATTTTTTACATATATATTAGGTCTTATATGTCCTGTTTTTATTTTATACTCTAATATTTGATAATGGTATATTCCTAATAATTTGTTTTCCCAGCTTCTACTTTTAATCAGTTTATCGCTATATTCGTGAAATCCAAAATATTTGTAAATTAACAGCATTTGATGCGGATTAATTCCGTTAATATTTCTTTTAATAGTAATGATTTTATTTAGAATAATACCTTTACACCATTTTTTTTTAAAAGGAACGTTTTTTATAAATAGTTTTATCTGTTCTTTTATATATTTAGCATCATAATCAGAAAATATAATTTCAGTAAGGAAATCATTTATTTTAATATCAACTTCATTTTTTATAATTATTTTTTTTTCAAAACCATAGCGATTTACAATCAATAATAGTACTAAAGAAATAATTACAATTAGTAGAAAAGGTATGACGATGTATTTAAGCAAGTCAAAAGAGAACTCCGCTTTTAAAAATGAATAATTAAAGGTCAAAAAATCATTTTTAATGTTTGTATCAGTATCTAGTTTTTTAAACAAAAACGCAATAATATTGGGAATGTCTCTAAACAAATTATAGAAGTAATTGGTCATGCTTTTATCTAATTAAACCTCAAATTAAACGATTTGAGTATCGTGAATGAAATGTTATACTTTCTAATAAATCGAGTGCTTATAAGACTCAATAAATATATGTATAAAATACAAATTATCTATGTGTTAAATTTAAAATTTTTCAAAAACACCTAATCCAAATAATGCGAAGTCATATTTCACTGGATCACTTGCATCAAATTCACGAAGTTTTAAATCTAATTCGGCTAATGCTTTTCCATCATTTTGTTTTCGGGTCAGTAGTCCTAATTTTCGGGCTACGTTACCGGAATGCACATCTAAGGGACAGGATAAAGAGGCTGGAGAAATACTTTTCCAGATTCCTAAATCGACGCCTTTCGCATCTTTGCGTACCATCCAGCGTAAATACATATTGATTCTCTTGGCCGCAGAATTATTCAACGGATCCGAAATATGTTTTTGTGTTCTAGGTTGATGGGGAATTTCGAAGAACGTTTTTTTGAATTCCGAGATGCTTTTTTGCATAGTTTTTAATTCTTGATTTTTAGCATATACGGATTCTAAGCCATTATGGTTCTCATAGATATTTTTTAGGCTTCTGATAAAACTGGCAAAATCCTGTCCGTTAAAAGTTCTATGAACAAAAGTTTCTAGTCGTTCCAAATCATTTTCGGAATGTGACATGACAAAATCATAAGGCGCATTTCCCATTAAATCCATCATTTTATGAGAATTTTTGATGATCATTTTACGATTTCCCCACGCTATTGTTGCACTTAGAAAGCCAGCAATCTCGACATCTTCTTTTTGTGAAAACAAATGCGGAATTTGGACTGGATCACTTTCTATGAATTCGAGTGTGTTGTATTGTATGACTTTTTCGTCAAGAAACGATTTGAGTTCGGAAGAATTCATTTTTATTTAAAGTTTAATGTTTAAAGTGGTTTGTCGTTTCAAATGAACTTTAAACCTGAAACTTCAACCTTTTTTAGTTGCTAATCATTCCATCAATCATTACTAATTTTCTATCGGCCATATTCGCTAATTCTTCATTATGGGTAACAATCACAAAAGTTTGTCCCAATTCGTCTCTTAATTTAAAGAAAAGCTGATGCAAATTTTCAGCAGATGCAGTATCGAGATTTCCCGAAGGCTCATCGGCAAAAATGATTGCGGGTTTATTGATTAGCGCTCTGGCAACTGCCACACGTTGCTGTTCCCCGCCGGAAAGTTCATTGGGTTTGTGGTTCATGCGGTGGGAAAGACCAAGATAAGTCAGGAGTTTTTCGGCTTCTATTTCTGTTTCCACTTTGGATTTATTGGCAATAAAAGCGGGAATGCATACATTTTCTAACGCCGTAAATTCAGGTAATAATTGATGAAATTGGAATATGAATCCTAAATTTAAATTTCTGAATTTGGACAAGTTTTTGTCGTTCATTGTCAGAATATCTTCATCGTTGATGCGCAATTCTATTCCGTTTTCAGCAGTAGGTTTGTCTAAAGTTCCAAGGATTTGTAAAAGTGTTGTTTTTCCGGCTCCCGATGCACCCACGATAGAGACAATTTCCCCTTTTTTAATATGTAAATCAACTCCTTTCAACACATGTAGTTGATCGTAATATTTATGTAGATTTTTGACTTGTATCATTTTGAAACTGTTTTTACAAAGAAACAAAGATTTTAATCATTATTAAATGGTTGACACTATATTTTCCTTTCACAAATTATAAATTTTAGTTAATAGGGAATAACCACTTTCAATTAATAGATTAAATTTGGTTTTTAAATTATTCGATGTAATAATCTAAAATCATATTTTTTGTAAACAAAAAAAACGAATAAATGGAAATGGAACAAGGAATGGAAGTAGCTACTTTTGCCGGCGGTTGTTTTTGGTGTACCGAAGCAGTTTTTTTAGAATTGAATGGAGTGAAAACAGTGGTTTCGGGATATATAGGCGGAGCGACAACTAATCCAACTTACGCAGCCATTTGCAATGGCGATACCGGTCACGCAGAGGCGATTCAAATTACTTTTGATTCTAGTAAAATAAGTTTTGGTGAACTGTTGGAAATATTTTTTGCCACGCATGATCCCACTACTTTGAACCGTCAAGGAAATGATATTGGGACACAATACCGAAGCGAAATTTTTTATAATAATGAAAATCAGAAAGATTTAGCCGAAGCGTATATTGCTTTGATGACTAGAGAAAACACGTTTGGAGAACCAATTGTTACCGTAGTTTCGCCAGCGACATTATTTTATGAAGCTGAGGATTATCATCAGAATTATTACAATCAAAATAAATTGCAGGGATATTGCAGTTATGTAATTACGCCAAAAGTTGAAAAATTGAAGAAAATTTTCAAAGATAAGCTCAAAAATTAATTGGCATTAGATTTGTATAAATAGTTCTAAAACAGAATAATGGAAAAAGTGCAAATTGGCAAAACAGATAACAAAAGAAGAAATCTTTTTCTGGGGATATTATTTGATGCGATAGGTATGGTATCGTTTACGGTTCCATTCGTCGGAGAATTCTCTGATGTGGTTTGGGCTCCCATTGCCGGTTATTTAATGACAACAATGTATAAAGGAACGGTTGGGAAAGTGGGTGGAGTCGTTACTTTTCTGGAAGAGATCTTGCCATTTTCGGATATTATCCCCACATTTACCTTGACATGGATTTATAATTATTGGATAAAAAACAAAAACGCTTCGTAATTGAGGCGTTTTTTATTCTTTAAAAAAAAATCCGAATCCCATTCGTTTTAGCATCTTTTTTTCGAATGCCCAAAAGAATTTAAATTGCCCGAATAGAAATCCGATTAAGACTAAAAGTACTTGGTATATTGGAAAAATCAATAATAATCGGACAGGAGTGAACCAATAGCCTAAGTCATCTTTTGTAATTCCCAACCAAAAACAAAAGGGCTTTGATAGCCAGGCTGAAGCCGAACCGGTAATTGCAAAAACGATAAATATGATTGTGAGTTGAAAATTTGTTTCAATTCCCCAACGTTGTTTTAGTTTATTCATTTTTATTATAATGATTACAAATATAGTAACATTATCTTATGGGGACAAAACCAAAAAATTTTTGTTTGTATGTGTTTTGAAAATAAACCAAGTAGTTGTAGATTAAATAATTCACTTCATATCCATAATTAATATTTGGATCATAATTGATGGTCATTTCGTATAGATTGGAGGAATAGCGTTGAGGTTGTAAAACGCGACTATTCCATTCGCTAATCCAAATTAGATTTTTGTTTTCTAAGTAGGTTTGGGAGTGATACCCTCTAGGATATGCTCTTGAAATAAGCCAAGTGCTAATACCCGGATCTATAATTATGACTTCATATTCGAGTTCGTCATTGGCAATTCTTACCGTGTCACTTTGTTTTATAGTTGATTCTCCTTTGCCTGAGAGTATAGGTTTAGAAGTAGTACAACCTATGATAAAACAAAAAAGTAGTAGTATGTAAAAACTATTTTTCATGATTAAAGAATGATTTATAAAGTTACAAAATAAATAATTCGGTATCGTATTATTTTAAAAATTTAATTATCAGTTAGTTGGACTTGGACTTGTTTTTAGAACATAGTGTATTATACAGTAGAAAAGAAATGGAATAAAAAAGGGATTCATTACCATTGTTAATGAATCCCTTTTTATTATTTAATACAAAAATACTAGCCTAATATGCTAATAATTTGTGAAGCTAATTCAGTACCAATTCTATCTTGTGCTTCTCCTGTTGCAGCTCCAATATGAGGTGTCATTGAGATTTTATGATTCATCAAAATAGTCATTTCTGGAGTTGGTTCGTTTTCAAAAACATCCAATCCAGCGAATAATACTTTTCCGCTATCCAATGCTTTTACTAAAGCCACTTCATCAATAACACCACCACGAGCACAGTTTACAATACCTACACCGTCTTTCATGATCGCCAATTGTTTCTCTCCAATGATGTAACCATCTTGAGCAGGAACGTGCAAGGTTATGAAATCAGCTTCTTTGAATAAAGATTCCAATGATTGAGAAACGATCGTTGTCGTGATCGATTGACCATCAAAAAATTCCACTTTAACGTCAACTTGTGGGATAAACATATCAGCAGCGATCACTTTCATACCTAAACCTAATGCCATTTTAGCAGTAGCTTGACCAATACGCCCAATTCCAACAACACCAAGAGTTTTTCCTCTTAACTCAATTCCGTTTGCGTATGCTTTTTTCAAACCTTCAAAGTTTGTATCTCCTTCAAGAGGCATATTTCGGTTAGAATCATGTAAAAAACGTACACCAGAGAATAAATGTGCAAAAACCAATTCTGCAACTGATTCTGATGAAGAAGCAGGAGTGTTGATTACGTGAATTCCTTTGCTTTTCGCATAGTCCACATCAATATTATCCATTCCTACGCCACCACGACCAATGATTTTTAATCCTGGGCAAGCGTCAATAATATCTTTACGAACTTTGGTAGCACTACGCACCAAAACAACGCTTACATTGTTTTCATTTACAAAGTTAGCCACTTGTTCTTGCGCTACTTTTGTCGTTATAACTTCAAATCCACCTTTTTCTAAAGCTAGAATTCCACTTTTAGAAATTCCGTCATTGGCTAATACTTTCATTTATGTTTTATATTTAAAGATTGAAAAATTAAATGATTTAAAGATTCAATCAGGATTTTTTATGACATTGCGAGGAATGAAGGAACCTCATCCTCATATTTAATTTATTATTTTATTTTTCTGGAGCTACTTCCCGCTATCCGTTACAATCTTTTTTTCGGTAAAAACCTCAAAAAAGGATTTTCACTGCTATCGGGGCTAGAATTCCCAGTAGATCAACAGTGGTTTAATTTGGACTAATTGGTTTTCGGTTAAACAAATAACCGGATTAACGATTAAACTTTAGCTTCCAATTCTTTCATTACATCCACCAATACTTGAACACTTTCTAATGGAAGCGCATTGTACATAGAAGCTCTGTAACCACCTACTGAACGGTGTCCAGGTAATCCAGATATTCCTGCGGCTTTCCACATAGCATCAAATGTTTCTGCATGAGCTTCGTCATTCAATAAGAAAGTAGCATTCATTTTAGAACGATCTTCAACAGCTGCAGCTCCTTTGAATAAAGGGTTTCTGTCAATTTCTCCATAAAGTAATGCTGCTTTAGCATTGTTTATTTTTTCAATTGCAGCAACACCACCAAGGTTTTTTAACCATTGTAAGGTCAATAAAGATGCGTAAACAGGGAAAACAGGTGGCGTATTGTACATACTTTCTGCTTTGATATGTTTAGCATAATCCAACATGCTTGGGATTATTCTGCCATTTTTACCTAAAATTTCCTCTTTCACAACAACCAAAGTAGTTCCTGCCGGACCCATATTTTTTTGAGCTCCTGCATAAATCAAATCAAATTTAGAAAAATCCAATTCTCTTGAAAATATATCAGAACTCATATCACATACAATTGGCATATCAAGTGACGGGAATTCCTTCATTTGTGTACCAAAAATAGTGTTGTTACTCGTGCAATGGAAATAATCAGCATCTGTAGGTACAGTATACCCTTTTGGAATATGATTGTAATTTTGTTCTTTTGATGAAGCGACAACAACGGTATCTCCAAAAAGTTTTGCTTCTTTTATAGCAGCTGATGCCCATGTTCCGGTATCAAGATAAGCTGCTTTTCCGCCTTCTTTCATTAAATTATAAGGAGCCATCAAAAATTCTAAACTAGCTCCGCCAGCAAGAAATAAGGCGCTGTATCCTTTGCCTTCAAGGCCTAAAAGTTCAATAACAATTGCTCTTGCTTCATCCATTACGGCAACGAAGTCTTTGCTTCTATGCGAAATTTCTAAAAGCGATAACCCAGAATCGTTAAAATTTAATATTGCTTGTGCTGATTTTTCAAAAACTTCTTGTGGTAAAATACAAGGTCCTGCGCTGTAGTTGTGTTTTTTCATGGTGTAGTTTAAGTCCAAAAAATTAAAGTGCAAATTTCGGCAATAGGAATTTAAAAGGCGTTAAATAATTCGAAATAATTAAACATATTTCAGCTATGTTGTTAACAAAAACGAAATAGTATCGATGTTATCCGCGTAATTCCATAATTTAGGTTTTTGGGTTTGTCCAAAACCAATACTGTCCGCTATAAGATTGTCACTTACAATGCACTGAATTTGCTCATTTTCTGATTGTAATCTCATTTTCAGCTCATTGATGTTCTCATAAAACTCATAAAACACACTGGAAATGGGCGATGCATGGCTTTTGTCTTCTTTTATTGTCAAAAAGCCATTGTCTAATAGTTTGAAATTACTCATCAGGAAAACTGCTTTATTGTAATCGTAATTGTTAGCATATTTTTCATAATGTATTACATCTTGGTATTCGAATATTGCTTCAAAAAAGGCATCAAATGTGTATCCTTTTGGGACAAAAAGTTTTGAAACATTGCGACAACCCAATCCAAAATAGCGAAAAATATCTTCCCCCAAAGCAGCTAGTTGCTCTTTGGTTTCTTTTCCATTCAAGACAGCAATTGAGTTTCTGCTTTTTCGAATGATAGAAGGTTTGTCTTTAAAATAATATTCAAAATAACGCGCCGTATTATTGCTTCCTGTTGCTATTACAGCATCAAAATTCTCTAATTTTCCCGCTGCGAAAGTGATGTTATTGGCTAGTTTAGGGTCAACTGCTAGGATGTACTTTGCTAAAAAAGGCAACAAATGTTGGTCATTTGTAGATGTTTTTACCAATACATTATTTCCTGTAATTAAAACCGAAAGAAAGTCATGAAAACCCACTAACGGAATGTTTCCGGCAAGAATTAAGGCGATGTTTTTTGGCTCTTTTATTGGAAAATCATAAGCAGAAAGCCATTGATTTAAGTTTTCTGCAGTTAATGCTTCAGCCCAAGATTGAATAGAAAAATAGACTTGTTCCGGTGTATACCATCCATTATGGGATTGAGATAATTTTATTAATGCTATGAAATCTTCAAAAAACACATCGTTGTGCAAAACACTCGGATTTCGGTAAGTATTATCTTCAGAAAATTGACTTAGGAATTTTCCTAATTCAACAAAAACACTTTTTTTTGTTTCTAATGTCATAATGTTTGCTTATGAATAGTTTTGATTGTAATTTTGCACAAAAATAAGCATAAATATGTCTAATGTCAAAAGTCCTAATGTCAAAAGAATTTTGACGTTTGACATTAGACATTAAGACTTTAAAACTATAGAAAAATGGCAATTATTATAACAGACGAATGTATCAACTGTGGTGCTTGTGAACCAGAGTGCCCAAATACAGCAATATACGAAGGAGCAGATGACTGGAGATATAAAGACGGAACAAAACTGAAAGGGAAAGTAATTTTGCCTGATGGAACCGAAGTAGATTCTGATGAAGCTCAAACTCCTATTTCTGACGAAGTGTACTACATTGTACCAGGAAAATGTACAGAATGTAAAGGTTTTCACGATGAACCACAATGTGCTGCAGTATGTCCTGTAGACTGTTGTATTCCGGATGATAATCATGTAGAAAGCGAGGAAACGCTACTAAACAGACAAGCGTTTTTACATAACGAATAAAGATTTAATTTTGATCTAAAAAAATCCTGTTTCGACAGGATTTTTTTGTTTCTAGATTTATTTATTAAAAATTATTTTAGAATTTTTTTGAAGGGTTTTTAGGGAGGTGTTTCTTTTAGCTAGAATTTTTAGTTCCTTAAAAATCATAAAAATAAATAAAAGTATAAATAATACTGACTTACAACAGTTACCTTTACTAGTGTAAAAAATCTTTTTTAAATACTATGAAACTTCATTTACAAAATAATTTTATAACTGAATTACCTGCCGATCCAAATGAAAACAATTCGCCAAGACAGGTTGAGCAAGCTTTTTATTCGTATGTATTGCCCAAAAAACCTTCAAATCCTTCTCTGATTCACGCTTCAAATGAAGTGGCAAATACTATTGGTCTTTCTTATGAAGATATACTTTCAGCTGATTTTTTAAATATTTTTTCAGGAAGCACCGTTTATCCAGAAACGAAACCTTTTGCATTGTGTTATGCCGGACATCAATTTGGGAATTGGGCAGGGCAATTAGGTGACGGTCGGGCTATTAATCTTACTGAAGTGGTTCATGAAAATAAAGCATATACTTTGCAACTGAAAGGAGCTGGGCCTACACCATATTCCCGAACAGCAGATGGTTTTGCAGTTTTACGATCTTCCATTCGAGAGTATTTGTGTGCCGAAGCCATGCATTATTTGGGTGTCCCAACAACACGTTCGCTTTCGTTAATGCTTTCTGGCGATCAAGTATTGCGTGATGTTTTGTATAATGGAAATCCTGCCTACGAAAAAGGCGCAATTGTTTGTAGAGTAGCTCCATCTTTTATACGGTTTGGTAGCTTCGAACTGTTTTCTTCTCGAAAAGACTATGTTAATCTCAAATTATTAGCTGATTTTACCATCAAACATCATTTTCCTCATATTCAAGGGGAAGGTGTCGGGAAATATCTGGACTTTTTTCATGAAGTTACCCAAACTACCCTAAACATGATTGTGCACTGGCAACGTGTAGGTTTTGTTCATGGCGTTATGAATACCGACAACATGTCCATTCATGGCATTACCATTGATTATGGACCTTACGGTTGGTTGGAAGACTATAATTCCAGTTGGACGCCTAACACAACGGATAACCAACATAAAAGATACCGTTTTGGCAATCAACCTGAGATTGCGCTGTGGAATATGTATCAATTGGCCAATGCTTTGTATCCTTTGATTCAGGATGCTAAACCGCTGGAAACTATTTTGGACGCTTTTAGTACTGATTACGAAAAGGAGTTTTTGAATATGATACAAAATAAACTCGGGTTCCAAATTAAAAAAGAACAAGATGTAGTTTTGATTCAGAGTTTGACTCAATTGCTGGAACAAGTAGAAACCGATATGACGATTTTCTTTAGAAATCTGGGGAATGTTACTAAAGCAGATGATGCAACAACAGCTTTCTATACAATAAAAGATGCGTTCTATAACGAAAAGGATTTGAATGAAACGATCTTGAAAGATTGGCACGACTGGTTTGAGAAGTATACTATTCGAATCAAAGAAGAAACGCTATTAGATACTGAAAGAAAAGAGCAAATGAATAGCGTAAATCCAAAATACGTATTGCGAAATTATATGGCGCAGTTGTGTATTGATGATGCAGATAAGGGAGATTATTCGCTGCTAAAGGAGTTATTTGAAATGCTTAAAAATCCCTACGATGAGCAGCCAAATTTTCAAAAATGGTTTGCCAAAAGACCGGATTGGGCCCGAGATAAAGTGGGGTGTTCTATGTTAAGCTGTAGTTCTTAAAGTGTTTTTTTGATAGAATATTATATATACTAAAAATCCTGAACTCTCGTTCAGGATTTTCTTAATTTATAGATTTATCGTAGAGAGGCTTCAGTGCCTCTCTACATATTTACGATTTTTTATTCTTACCGAAATTAAATTTCACTTTTTCCACTATTTGAACTTTTGGAGCTCCTTTTGAAAATTGTTTTTTGAACGGTTTCTTTGCAGCAGGCTTCGATTTTGAAGGTGCTTCGTCGCCTCTTGATTTTTCTTCGTCTCTTGGTTTTGCCTTAAATTCGGGTCTGTCTTTAGCTCCTTCTTTTGCAGGAATTTGCGCTTTATGTTTGGCTAAAACATCGTTTGGATTTTTTGGATTTTCTTTCGTTCCACGCAAGTGAATTACTAAAGCGTTTAGGAAATTACGCAACACTTGGTCACCACATTCCATATAATTTTCATGTTTTTCATCACGGAAAAAAGCACCCAATTCTGATTTAGTGATTCTAAAATCTACTAATTCTAATATTTCAACTATTTGATCGTCACGCAACATTAATGCTACGCGAAGTTTTTTAAAGATATCGTTATTTGTCATCATATTCTAATTTTTTACAAAGGTACGGTTTAAAAGCAATTGCACCACAATTTTAGATTTAGAATTGGTTTTGGTTCAGAATGTGAATTATTTTATCCAAATCTTCTTTTTTGTGATTGGCAGTAATCACAATTCGATTCAAATCCTTAGTGTCAGTCGGGTATTTAAAATTGGTTACTATAATTTTATTCGAAGTGAAAATTTTATTTATTCCTTCAATTTCAGGATAAATTAAAGGGTAATTTGGATCAAAATCAATTGTTTTATTTTTAATTAAATGAGCTTCTACATAATTCAAATTGTCTTTTAATTTTTGATGCTGTTGCAAATAAATCGCTGCCGCATCAGCCATAGTTTGTACAAATGCCGCATTCATTCCGGCACTGGAAACAAAAGTATCGTGAACGGTCATTTGATTAATAAATTCAGAGTCGCTGGCAATTACGCCTCCCGTCAATCCGAAAGCTTTTCCCAAAGACGCTATCATGATTTTTCTTTTAATATTAGGAAGATCAATATTCGAAAAAATTCCGCAACCATTCGTCCCTAAAATTCCAAGCGAATGGGATTCGTCTACAATCAAAGTTATTTCTTTATTGGACGGAATTAAATTTAGAACTGAAAGATCGATTGGTTTTACATGAAAAGAAGGAACAGCATCGGTTAGAATCGTAATTTTTTCAGGTACGTTATCCAGCAAACGAGGATTTAATTCATTTCCAATAAAAAAAGGAATACTATTTATCGCTTTGATGGCAGTGTGTGTATCAGGAAAATGAAAAAATAAATCCGTTTCAGGTGTTAATGCTTCAATAACTAATTTTCCTGCTAACATGCCAGAAGAAAGGGTAAGAGCTGCATCCACTTTGACGAAATTGGCTAAAAATCGTTCGCCGTTTTCGTAGGCGGTCAGTTGAATGTTGGCGCTTCTGGAACTCCCGTAAGCGGTTCCCCATTGTAAAATATTTTGAATAAGCAGTTTTTGGAATTCAGGATGTGTTGGTATACCCAAATAGGCCGTTCCACCAAAATATAAATAGTCTGTATTGTCGATTTCTATTATTCGATCTGGAAATTGGTTAACTTTCATTTAAAACTAGATTAAAGTTACACCCGTACCATTTAAGTCGGAATAGCTTATTTTTCCAAAATCTATGGTTACACCAGTTGCAATATCTTCTGCCAAAAGCAATGCTCCGTCCATATCGACATAATCCAGTTGCGGCAATAAATGCGCAATTGCCGATATCCCTACAGTTGATTCGGTCATACAACCGACCATCGTTTTTAAACCTAATTTCTTGGCTTCGTCAATCATGCGTCTCCCGGGAGTTAATCCGCCACATTTTACTAATTTGACATTTACGCCATGAAAATGATGGTGACATTTGGCCACATCTTCTTCTATAATACAACTTTCGTCAGCAATTATTGGTAAAACAGAATGTTTGAAAACTTCCTTATGTCCTTCCCAATTGTCTGCTTTCATGGGTTGTTCCAAAAATTCTACGCCTATTTTTTTTAACTCGACTGCATTATTTATGGTTTCTTCCACTCCCCAACCACAATTGGCATCGATTCTAAAAATGGCATTCGTGTGTTTTCGTAACTCTTTTACAATGGCAATATCTTCTTTGGTTCCCAATTTTATTTTATAAATCGGCCAAGGCAATTCCTTCATTTTAGCAACCATTTTTTCTATGGAAGCTATCCCAATAGTATAATCGGTCAGTGGATTTTTATCGATGGAATAATTCCATAACTCGTACAATTTCTTTCCTTTTTTTCGAGCATACAAATCAGTATACGCCATGTCCAAAGCGCACAAAGCAAACATATTATTTTTTAAGTAAGGATGAATTTTTGTCCAAAAATCTTCGGGTGTTTCATTTGTTATAGTTTCAATTACAGATCGAATTTTTTCTAAATCCTGCATCATCATTGAAACGGTTGTCCTATAATATGGATTAGATGTCGCTTCGCCAAAACCGGAGAATCCGTCACTTTTTAATGTTACAATCAATGAAGGTTGGAAGTCAATCGATTCTCTTGAAATCGTAAAGGTATGTTTTAATTTAAGGTTGTATTCTCTTAAGATTAGTTCCATCTGAATCTGATTTAGTACTTAAAATTAATGTATTTATCTTTTAAATTAATAACCGAGCCATAAAACGGCTTTGATAAAACCATCGCGCCATAACTTTTCATTGTGTTGTCCTCCTTTTACGATTTTCTTTTCATTCAAATTGAGGCAATAACATCGTTTAGTATTAATTAGGTGTTCCATCTTATTGAGGTCAACAATCATAGAATCATCGTCACCTTCCTTATCTCCGCAAAGGAAATAATATTTTGTTTTTTGCTTATTATTTTTTTCTTCTAATTCGAAAATTTCTTTGCGGTTAATCCAAAAAGCGGGCGAAAAAATACCTGCTTTACCAAACACTTCAGGATATTTTAAAGTTGCGTAAAAGGAAGTCAAACCACCTAAAGAACTTCCCATGATAGTGGTGTTTTTTTTCTCCGGTTTTGTACGGTAAGTTTTATCAATTTTTGGCTTCAACGTTTTTACTATGAATTCTAAATAATCAGTTGCTTTTCCGCCACCATATTTTGCATTTTTATAGGGCGTTAATTCCTCTAAACGTTTGTCATTTCCGTGTTCGATTCCTATGACAATGACTTGTGCATTGAGACTGTCCAATTTTTCATCAACATTCCATTCCCCAGAATAGGAAGTTTTAGCATCAAATAGATTTTGGGCATCGTGCATGTAGATCACGGAATACTTCTTTTTTGAAACCAAGTAATTTTTAGGAAGATATACCCAGATTTTCTTTGCTGTTTTAAGTTGCGGTGCCTCAATAGTAAAGGTAGAAACTTGTTTTGAAGCGGTACTTTCTTGAGCGAAATTTTTTACTGTCGAAAAAAGTAGTATGATAACAATTAACTTAAGTTGTTGAATCATTGCTGGTATTTTGTGGTTTTATTTAAAAAAATCAATATTTTAGCTAAAAATAATAATTTCATGGATACTTACGAGGAAAAAAGAAGCTTACTTTTAGAGATGATTGCTTTTTCTACAGTTGACGGACAATTGCACAAGCGAGAATACGATTTTTTGTTTATTGTTGCCAATGAATTAAATATAGAAAAAGGAGGATTCAATGATTTGTTTCATCAGGAATTACCCCAATTACCTATTAAATCAAATTTTCAACGCATTCAACAATTTTACAGATTGGCTTTATTAATGCATAGCGATGGTGTTTTGCATAAAAAAGAAACTGTCGCTATCCAACAAATAGCAATTGACATGGGACTCAATCCAGAAGCTACGAAACGTATTCTTAAGTTAATGAAGGAAGCGCCAAATGTAATTATTGATGGTGAAGTTTTATTAAATGTTTTTCAGGAAGAGCAGAATTAAGTCAATTGTCCTTGCAACGCTTTTATTTCATCACGTAATTTTGCGGCCTGCATAAAGTCCAATTCCTTTGCTGCTTTTTCCATGTTTTTTCGTTTTTCCCGAATGCGTTTTTCTATTTCAACTTTTGATAAATATTCAGTAACAGGTTCGGCTGCAATTGAATTAGTGTAGCCTAATTCATAATCTGCCAAAGGATTTTTAGTAAAGGCGCTCTCAATCTTTTTATTCAAAGCTTGAGGAACCAAATTATTGGCAGTATTGTGATTCATTTGTTTGGTTCTGCGATAATTGGTTTCGTCAATGGTTTTTTGCATGCTTGCCGTAATTTTATCAGCGTACATAATTGCTTTTCCATTCAGGTTTCTTGCTGCGCGACCTATTGTTTGCGTAAGCGAACGATGGCTTCGTAAAAAACCTTCTTTGTCTGCATCTAAAATTGCTACTAGAGAAACTTCGGGTAAATCCAAGCCTTCACGAAGTAAATTCACACCAATTAGTACATCAAAAATTCCTTTTCGCAAATCTTGCATAATTTCGATTCGTTCCAAAGTATCTACTTCAGAATGAATATAACGGCAACGAATATTGACTTTGGTTAAATATTTGGCCAATTCTTCCGCCATTCTTTTGGTTAAAGTGGTTACCAAAACGCGTTCGTCAATTTCGGCTCGAACCTGAATTTCTTCGATTAAATCATCAATCTGGTTTAAACTTGGTCGGATTTCGATTATTGGATCCAATAATCCTGTGGGACGAATTACCTGTTCCACAACGACACCTTCTGTTTTTTGCAATTCATAATCGGCTGGTGTTGCCGAAACGTAAATTACTTGGTTCTGCATCGCTTCAAATTCTTCAAACTTCAACGGACGATTGTCCATCGCAGCCGGAAGTCGGAAACCATATTCTACTAAATTTTCTTTTCGGCTTCTGTCCCCGCCGTACATGGCGCTAACTTGAGAAAGAGTCACGTGACTTTCATCCACCACCATTAAGTAATCTTTTGGGAAATAATCCAATAAACAAAATGGTCTTGTTCCTGGTAAACGACCATCAAGGTAACGGGAATAATTTTCAATTCCGGAGCAATAACCAAGTTCGCGAATCATTTCCAAATCAAAATTGGTGCGTTCTTCCAATCGTTTTGCTTCCAAATGTTTTCCAATTTCCTTGAAATAATCGACTTGTTTTACCAAATCTTGTTGGATTTCCCAGATGGCACCCTGCAAAACATCGGGAGAAGTCACAAACATATTGGCTGGATAAATCGTCAGTTTATCAAATTTTTCAATGACTTTAGAATTTTTTGTATCAAAACTTTCAATTTCCTCGATTTCATCACCAAAAAAATGAACGCGATATGCTTCATCTGCATAACTAGGATACACATCTACTGTGTCACCTTTTATTCTGAAACTTCCTGGATTAAAATCGGCTTCAGTTCTGGAATATAAACTTTGCACCAGTTGATGCAATAATTTAGTTCGGGAGATGATTTGTCCTTTCTCAATTGGAATCAAGTTTTTCTGAAATTCGATAGGATTTCCAATACCATACAAACACGAAACCGATGCCACTACTAAAATATCTCTTCGTCCAGAAAGCAACGAAGCGGTTGTTGACATTCGCATTTTTTCCAGTTCTTCATTGATGGATAAATCCTTTTCGATGAAAACGCCGGTTACGGGCATAAACGCTTCGGGCTGGTAATAATCGTAATAAGAAACGAAATATTCCACGGCATTATTCGGGAAGAATTGTTTGAATTCTGAATATAATTGTGCCGCTAAGGTTTTGTTGTGTGCCAAAACCAAAGTTGGTCTTTGTACTTCCTGAATCACATTAGCAACCGTAAAAGTTTTTCCAGATCCGGTAACTCCCAATAACGTTTGGAATTTTTCACCATCAATAATCCCCTGAGTCAATTTTTCAATCGCTTGGGGTTGGTCGCCTTTGGGCTGGTAATCGGATACTACTTGGAAATTCATTTAAAATAAAGGACAAAGGTTAAGAAAAACAAAGGTACAAAGTTTGGATTCTTTTTTTAGCAAAGTTTAAGCCAAAAAAAAAAGCCACCAACTTTTAGTTGATGGCTTTCCATACTATAAAATATTTTTCTAGAAACTGAAGCTTAATCTGGCAAAAACAAAACGACCGTTTTGACCAAATTGAGAGGTGTTTCTTGAATATACAAATTGATTTGCATTTGATAAATCGATTGTCGATGGAGCAGCTGTATAATCGATAGCTCCTGACACTAATCTAGGTTTGATTGCAGTTTGCGTTCCAAGATTCATATCTGGATAAATGTCAAAAATATTATTAGCTCCAACAACAATTTTTGTAGCATCAGTAATTTTGAAACCAACTGATAAATCAGTAATTATTTTAGCGCCCCAGATTGGGTGCTCAATTTCTACTGCTTGTCCATTTACAATTATGCCTTCAACTCTTCCGTCTCCATTTACGTCTGCCGTATTTGGATCAGTAACTTTACCAAAATAAACATTTCTTAAGAAGAAATCGAATTTTTTATAGCTAATAGAATTGGTTAAATTAGCTTTTACTCTAGGAATTGCTTCTTGCAGATAAACTCTACTTGCTTCGGAGTAGTATCTGTTTATCTGACCTGCCGCTTCAAGTACAGGCGAAGCGTTAATCTGTCCAACTCGGTAAGTATTAGAAAAAGTTCCTGATAAATCTGTTTTCAAAGAAACGTTGTTTCCAAAACTGGTTTTATGACTAATCACAACATCAATTCCTTTTGATTCGGTGTTAATTGCATTAGCAAAGAAAGTAGCTGCTGTAGCTCCTGCTTCATCGAATAATGCATTCAAAACTGCGTTTGGAGTTCCTGCTGCAGGAGTTCCGCCCGGTCTTGAGAATTGATCGGTAAGTACTACTCTGTCGTCAATTTGTACAATATAAGCATCAGCTGTTAATGTTAGATTAGCTGTTGGAATTTTCGCAGTAAAACCAACGCTGGCACTTTTAGATTCTTCTTGTTTTAATTTAGGAATTCCTAACAATTGCGCTGCTTGTGAATCATTACTGAAAGTTCCTACTTCAAATGGGACACCACCTACGAATTGTGTTGCGGTTGAATTGAAGTAGATTTGGTGTAATGAAGGCGCTCTAAATCCAGTTGAAACTGCACCACGTAAATTGATATTATCAGTTACTTTATAACGAGTCGCTACTTTGAAATTAGTGGTGTTTCCAAAATCCGAATAGTTCTCAAAACGAACGGCTCCATTTATTAACCATTTGTCTGTAACGTCTAGTTCTAAGTCAGTATAAACGGCGACACTATTACGGTCTTTGTCAATTGCATTTGCAGGGCGGAAACCAGGAAATACTTGAGAGCCATTTGGTCTTGCTGAACCAAAAAAGTCTGTCACTCTAATATTTGACGCTGTTGTTCCTGTAACTACTCCTCCGTTAATGTCATATAAATTATAAGATTCTGGCTGACCTGCATTTATAGCGAAGTTTTCATGACGATATTCTGCACCAAAAGCAACATTTAATCCTTCGAGAACATCAAATTTTCTGTTCATGTCAAAATTTGTTGTGTTTTGGGCGAAAGCCAAACCACCGGCATCAAATTCAGTTGGAGACTTTTCTCGTAAAGAGGCATTCACTGTATTCTCAACTCCGTAATCAAAAGCATTTCTTCCAAAAGTGTTACTTAAGTCAAAATTCCAATTTTCGAAAATCATACCTCTAAGACCGGCTGCAATGGAGACGTCGTTGATTGTTGAATGTATTTCTGGTAAAAATCCGTTTGGATACAATCCTGTATATGATCGGGCTTGATTTGGTCTTCTGTAAAAACCTGCAGCTTCACCATTTCTATAACTAGTTCCTCCGAAAGCATACGCTTCTAATTTGTCAGTAATCGGATAGGCGGCATTTAAAAAGAATTGAGCACTTTTTAAAGAAGATTGTCCTACTCTCATATTGAAATTTCTTCTTTCAAGACCTCGATACGCTAATTCTCCGGCAGTTGCATCAAAATTTAATGCTGTTTGCATTTGAGAAATTGTAGCAGCACCAGTAATAGCAGTTTGTTGCGCTGCTGTAAAATAACCCACTGTAGGAGCATATTGTTTTATTGTGGTAAGTATTTGTACCGTATTTGGAGTATTATTAATATTTCCAAAAAGAGCATTAATATTTGTTCCAGCTTCTGCAGCTCTTTGTTCAACAGCATTATAGGCATTAAATAAATTACCGGTCACATCTTTTGCTCGGCTAGTAGCATCTCTAAGTTGAAAACTGGCAGTTGCATTAATAAAGCTTTTCTCTTTACCAAGACCAGTTCCGTAATTTAAGTCTAATTGGTAATTAGCACCATCAATACCACCAGTATGATCATTAGCTCCTTTTGAAAGATTTCCTCCTCCAAAAAGGGCAACATCTAATTTATTGGTATTTTTCTTGACGTTAATGTTGATTACACCTGCAATAGCATCAGAACCATATTGCGCTGAAGCGCCATCTCTCAATACTTCAATTTTTTCGATTGCAAAAGCAGGAATCGCATTTAAATCTGTTCCAACAGATCCTCTTCCAGGGGAACCGTTAATATTTACTAAAGAAGAAGTATGTCTTCTTTTGCCGTTTATTAAAACCAATACCTGATCAGGACCTAAACCTCTTAATTGTGCGGGATCAATGTGATCCGTACCATCCGCTACGGTTGTAGTATTTGACGTAAACGATGGCGCAACCATATTCAAAATTTGATTTAAGTTGACTTGTGGACCTTGAGAAGCAATGTCTTTCATAGAAATCACATCAATTGGTACAGCAGATTCTGTAACAGTTCTGGTAGGATTTCGAGAACCTAGCACAACAACATCTTGAAGTGTTTCACCACTTCCTGTTAAAGTAACGTTTATTGTAGTTCCTGTTACAGTTACCGATTTAGTTTCAAGTCCTACATAAGAAAACTGCAAAACGTCTCCGATTTTTGCAGTTATTGTGTATTTACCATCTATATCTGAAGTAGTCCCCTTTGCAATTCCTTTAACTATAATGGTAGTTCCTGGTAAAGTGGCTTTGGAGTCGTCAGTAACAACACCGGAGACCTTAATTTCCTGAGCAGATATTCCTGCTGAAAAAATTAAAGTTAGAATAAAGAAAAGTTTTTTCATTTTTGGTTATTTAAAGTTATGACCGTAAAAATACTACTTAAATAACGTTAATTTGGATAAAAATGATCAAGATATTTGTTAAATGGTGAATACTTATCTATTTCCAATTTTTTTTATGAAAAAGCTAATTTGTATTCTTCTCACTGAAAATGCAATAATTTTTTTGCTAGAGATATTTGATATCTAACCTGATTATGGAGGGGTATACTGGTTTTATTCGAACTTCCAAGTATTTTGTTGGGCTTCACTCAAAAAAGTCCAAGCTACAATTCGGCTTGTTTTTTGGCCTTGAGCCATATCAATCGTTTTAATTTCGACAGCACTTACCTTGTTTAATGTTTTGTAAAGACTGGATAGATTCTCTTTTTTAGAGACTAAAGTCGTGAACCATAAACATTGCATTGGGTATTTTGCACTTTCGTAAATCATTTGGGTAATGAAACCTAATTCGCCGCCTTCACACCACAATTCAGCATTGTGACCACCAAAATTTAAAACTGGATTTTTAGTTCTGGTATTTTCCAGATTATTAATTTTTCTTATGGAAGATTTTGTAGCCTCTTCTTTTGAATTATGAAAAGGAGGATTGCAAATAGTGAATGTAAACTTGTCTTCGGGAGTGATTATATTTTTAAAAATAAAACGCAATTCCGTTTGTTGTTGTAAACTGATGGCATCAATTAGTTTTGGATTATCCTCAATGATAGCGCTGCAATTTTCAATTGCTTTTAAATCGATATCTGTTCCTATAAAACTCCATCCGTATGCGGAATTACCAATTATTGGATAAATGCAATTGGCACCAACACCAATGTCTAAACCTTGGACAGTTTCTCCTTCAGGAATGATTCCATTGTTGCTTGAAGCTAATAAATCGGCTATATAATGGATGTAATCGGCTCTTCCGGGAATGGGCGGACATAGATAATTTTTAGGAATATCCCAGTTTTGAATATCATAATGCGATAATAATAACGCTTTATTGAGTGACTTTACGGCATCAGGATTACTAAAATCAATAGTCTCAATATCATGTTCGTTGATAGAAACAAAATGCTTTAATTCAGGAGATTTGTCTATTAATTGCTCAAAATTATATCCAAATCTATCTAGATTTCTCGGATGTAAATTAGTCTTTTCGGTAATCGTTTTCGGTTTCATTTTCTATATTTCGATGCAAAGATAAGCATAACTATTTTGTAAAAGGACAAAGACGACTTTGACCCATTAGACAGATCTAAAATAAATCATAAAATTAGAATATTGCCGTTTTTTAGAACCATAAAAACGGGTACTTTTATAAAAAATACAAATAGTATGAGTTTTATACCCGCTACATTTCATTTTAAAAAGAGATACATAGCTTACAGTTTAATTTTTTTGTATATCGTAATGTGTCAGTCTTGTATGACGATGCGATTTTCGAATAAAGAGACATCAAAATTTTTTGCTCCATCAAAAATAGAATTTCAGGATAAAACAATTGCTTTTGAAGGCTATAAAATTCATTATGTTGAAACGGGTAATATGCAAAATCCAACATTATTTTTTGTACACGGTTCGCCCGGAAGCTGGAATGCCTTCAAAGAATATCTTAAAGATACTTTATTGCTGAAAAAATACCGAATGATTGCGATTGATCGACCGGGTTTTGGATACAGTGATTTTGGCGATGCTCAAAATTTAAGCATACAATCTCAAAGAATATCGGAGTTTATAAAAAAAATAGATAATAAAAAGCCGCTAATTTTGGTGGGGCATTCTGTAGGCGGACCAGTTGTAGCTCAATTGGCTGCGGATAATCCTTCTTGGTACAAAAGGTTGGTGATACTGGCTGGATCATTGGACCCGAAAGCTGAAAACCCAGAGAAATGGAGAACGGTTATCAAGGCAAAGCCTTTGCGGTATTTGATTCCCGGAGCATTGCGTCCTTCTAATGATGAGTTGTGGTGGCTGAAACAGGATTTGGTAGCTCTAGAGCCGGAACTAAAAAAAATTACTTGTGAGGTTACGATTATTCATGGAACTAAAGATGTTTTGGTACCGTACAGTAATGTTGCCTTTATGCAAAAAATGTTCGTCAATGCAAAATCAATGGACACAATAACGATCGAAAAAGCGAATCATTTTATCCCTTGGAGTCATTATGAAATTGTGAGAAATGCATTGTTGACTATTCAATAAATGCTAATCCAGACATTCCATCATCAATAAATCCCCTTCGTCATGTTCTATTGTCACAATGCCGTCTTTGATCGCGTGATTGCTGCTTCCGGTTCTGTAACCAATGGTCAGACTATCATCTTTTAATGGATAGAATAAATTATTCGAATGAATTCCAGTCACATGACCAATAGGAATTAATGAAATAGGAGTGTTTGCTGTATACCATTTTTCGAATTTCTTAGGTAATAAAAACACTCTTGAATGATCGTCCAGAATAACAATCTTCAATAAATTTCTGTATCGTGTAATGTTAGTCAGATTGGTAATCGTATGATCGGCTCTACGTCCAGTTGCCCAAACGACATTTACTGCGGGAATTTTTCTTTCGATTAAATAGTCAAAAGCCTTTTCTAAATCAGTTTTATTCTGGTCCGGCGTATGAATGATTTCGATTGGGTATTGAGATATTTTATAAATTTCAGGATCAAATCCTCTGTCAAAATCCCCTAAAAGGACATCGACTTTGATGTCTAATTCCATGACGCGAACCATAGCCGAATCTAAGACTACCACAAGCGGCGACCATTCCAGTAATTGACCCAATAGTTCCGGGTTACAGGAAGCGCCATTGGCAATTATTAAAGCAGGCTCTTGGTCATCGCGAACGATATGGTGTGAAGACATAGTTAATTATGAATTATAAATTATGATGTAAAAGTAAATAAAAGTTCTCGTTTTATCTCTTGCATACTAGCCCAGATGGCAATGAAAACCAAAACAGGTTGTGAACTTTAGTTTTCCGGCAGTAGAAGAGCGACCAAAGGAAGCTCCTTATACGGACTGGAAACCTGTTTAGAACCTGTTTTTGGTTGTAATGAACAGCTGGATTAGCTCCTAATTATTCAATCGTGTAATTTCTAACATCGACTTCACTGAGGGAGAAATAGCCCAAAGGATAATTTGCCCCATCGGTGGTATTGATGATGTTTCCTCTTACGGTTGCAGGCGGAGATTGAAACGGTCCGCCGCCATTATTTCCAGCAATACTTACTAAAACACTCATGTAATTGTAGTATGCTTTAGAAATCCCAAAGTGGCTTATTTCAATTTTATCCTCTTTTTTTAAATCATCATTTTGAGAGATACTGAAGAATTCGTTTCCGTTAAAAAACTCGTCTTGGTCTACATAAAAGTTTGATTTTACTTGGTTCGAATACACGTATTTGTACAGGTAATAATTACTCTCATCCGCCGGATCCTGATAAAATGTTTTAATTTCAACATCAGTTCCAGTAAATCCACCTTGATTATTTTGAACAATTTTAGTTATTGGCGTAACGGGTTTTAATGTTTCGGTTGCGGTATACGTATTGCTTTTGCTGACAACAGTTAGCGTATAGGTTTCGTTGATTACCGGAATAAAAGTAGCGCAAGCATATTCGCCGGTATTTGCAATTTCTGAAAAACTGAAAACTACATTAGAACTGTTTTTAATGGAAACTGTTGCTCCGGAAACTTTTGGAATTTCAGTACTGTAAAATCCGGTTGTAGTGGTTAGTTTTATTTTCTGTTGGCTTCCTGAAGTTCCTTTTTTCCAATTGATTGCTGCTTCAATAACCAGTTTTGGCGGTGCATTGTCTAAATCTACTTCGATAACATCTTCACAGCTTGCTGAAAAAACAGCAATAATAAGTATTAGATATAGTGTTATTTTTTTCATGATTTTATTTTTTATTTCTTTGCCTTATTGAATTCGAAACTTAAAATTTGAAATTATAACTCACCGCAGGAACTACTCCAAAAATAGAAGTTTTTATAGCTTCATTGCTTCCGGTATCTGAGTTTTGTCTAAAATTGATAGAGGCGGCATTTTTTCGATTGTACAAATTGTAAATGCTAAAAACCCATTCTCCTTTCCATTCTCTGTTTTTGTTTTTTCTTGGAGTCAATGTTGCGGCAATGTCCAGGTGGTGGTATGCCGGAAGACGATTTTCATTTCTCAGTCCGTAACTGGGTACATTGATTCCTAAATATTCATATTGCCCAACGGGATAGGTTACCGGTTGCCCGGTTTGCAGAGCAAAATTAGCTCCAAAAGACCATTTTTCATTTAAATTGTAAGAAGTGGTTATGGCAATATTGTGTAATTTGTCATATACTGAATTGTACCATTGGCCGTTGTTGATTCCGGTTTCGATACGTGTCCTTCCCGGTGTTTGTTGTTCTGATTTGGATAATGTATACGAAATCCAGCCATTAAATTTACCTTCGTTTTTTCGGAACATGATTTCTACACCGTAGGATCTTAATTGGCCGTTCAGGATTATTTGTTCGATGGCTTTATTGGCAATCAAATCAGCGCCGTCAATATAATCCAATCGGTTTTGCACTTCTTTATAATAGGTTTCTACTTCAAGAGAATACATGTCGTTTTCGAAGTTTTTAAAATAACCCAAAGCCACTTGATCAGCAATTTGTGGTTTGATGAAACGATCGCTTGGCGTCCAAACATCAAGCGGAGTAGGCGATGAGGTGTTTGAAATCAATTGTAAATACTGCACCATTCTGTTGTAGCTTGCTTTTACAGATTGGTCATTGTTGATTTGATACGCCAATGAAAAACGCGGTTCCAAATAATTATAACTTTTAAGGACTTTATTTCTTTCATAAAACTTTGTGCCAATTGGAGTTGCTTTTTCATAAATCTGTAATTCTGAATTGAAAATTACCGGATTATCATTTTCATAAATATTCACGGTAGATTGTCCCAAACGGTAAAACATACTATAGCGAAGTCCATAGGAAAGTGCTATTTTATTGGAGATTTCGTGATCAGCATTGATGTAAATAGCCGGTTCGAAAGCATATTTTTTATCCAATTGAGCAAAATTAATTCCGGAGTTCGCGTCAGATGGTTTGATAGTTCCGGGATTGAACTCGTAATAAATTCCGTTTACCCCGTAATTTAATTTGAATTTGTCCGAAATATAATTCTTGAAATCGTATTTGATATTGTAGTTTTTAATGCCGGAATCCCATTTGAAACCTACAAAATCCAAATCCAAACCGTAATAATAATCACTGTAAATAAGCGATAAATTCGAAAATAATTTTTCAGAAAACAAGTGGTTCCAACGCAGGTTTAAAGTGGCATTTCCATAAATGTTGGTGAAGCTTTTGTTCAGGCTAAAAACATCGCGTCCAAAATAACCGGATAAATACAGGCTATTGTTTGAATCTAATTTATAACTCAATTTCGTATTCAAATCATAGAAATATGCCGAGTTGTTTTTTTGTTCCTCGGAAAGTTTCAGGAATAAATGCGCATAGGAACTTCTGCCGCCAATAAGGAACGAGCCTTTGTCTTTTACCAATGGTCCTTCGGCCAAAATCCTGCTGGAAATCAATCCGATTCCTCCATTGACATGAAATCCTTTACTGTTGCCGTCTTTTTGATAAATATCTAAAACCGAAGAAGCTCTTCCGCCGTAGCGAGCCGGAATTCCGCCTTTGTATAACTTTAAATCTTTGATGGCATCTGGATTGAAAACAGAGAAAAAACCAAAAACGTGTGAAGAGTTAAATATAGTTGCTTCGTCTAGTAAAATCAAATTTTGGTCGGCACCGCCACCACGAACATTGAAACCTGAGGCGCCTTCGCCAGCATTAGTAACGCCAGGAAGTAATAAAATAGATTTTAAAACATCGACTTCACCCAAAACAACCGGCATTTTTTTAATAGCAGAAATAGAGAGTTTATTAACGCTCATTTCAGGCTTCTTGATGTCAGTTTTTGTTTTATTATCGGTAATGATTACTTCTTTCAAAGCGGTTTCATTACTGTATAAATTAAAATTATTTTTTATATTTTGGTTCAGATTTATTGTTTCTTCAATGGTTTGATAGCCCAAATAACTGATTTGTATACTGTATGTTCCTTGTGGTACAGTGATGGAATAAAAGCCATATTCATTAGTGGTTACGCCGGTTTTTAATGCTGGAATTACAACATTGACACCTATTAAAGTTTCATTACTATTGGCATCAATAATAGTTCCGCTTAGCGTGAATTTCTCTTGAGCGAAACCAGAGAACGAGGATAATAATACAACTAAAAAGGGAATAATTTTCTTTGGTGTCATTGTTTAAATTTTATCAGAATGAAGAATTGCAAATTACATTAAATAGAATTTAAATTGGTATATAACAGATGTTAAGGTATTGCTAATATAAAAAAAAGACAACTGTTTCCAGTTGTCTTTTCAATAGTATTGCTAAAATTATAAAGCAGTTAATTAAGCGATTTTTGCCAATATAGTATTGAAAGTTTCGCTTGGACGCATTGCTTTGCTTGTTACTTCAGGATTTGGTTGGTAATGGCCCCCAATATCTTGTGGTTTTCCTTGTGCTGCAATTAATTCGGCATTGATTTTGGCTTCGTTTGCTGCAAATTCTGCTGCAATAGGAGTAAAGATCGCTTTCAAAGCAGCTTCTTTATCTTGCGCTGCCAAAGCTTCTGCCCAATACATAGCCAAGTAAAAATGAGAACCGCGGTTGTCAATTCCGCCTAGTTTACGTGCGGGTGATTTATCAGTTGCCAAGAATTTCTCCGTAGCGACATCAAGAGTTTCCGCTAAAACAATTGCTTTAGAATTGTTTAAAGTTTGTCCTAAATGCTCTAACGAAGCACCTAAAGCCAAGAACTCACCAAGAGAATCCCAACGCAAATATCCTTCTGCTGTAAATTGTTCTACGTGTTTTGGAGCTGATCCACCGGCACCAGTTTCAAACAAACCACCACCATTCATTAATGGAACAATAGATAGCATTTTTGCAGATGTTCCCACTTCTAAAATTGGGAATAAATCCGTCAAATAATCACGTAATACGTTTCCTGTTACAGAAATAGTATCTAATCCTTTGATGATTCTTTCTAATGTGAAGTTTGTTGCATCTATAGGATTCAGGATTTGAATATCTAAACCGGTAGTATCGTGATCTTTTAAATATTTTGTAACTTTTTCAATAAGTGCTCTATCGTGTGCTCTGTTATTATCCAACCAGAAAATCGCTGGAGTATTAGACAAACGGGCTCTGTTTACCGCTAATTTAACCCAGTCTTGAATCGGAGCGTCTTTTGCCTGACACATTCTAAAAATATCTTTAGCTTCAACGGCTTGTTCCATCAAAACATTTCCATTGGTGTCAACAACACGTACGACTCCGTCTGCAGTCATTTGGAATGTTTTGTCATGTGAACCGTACTCTTCTGCTTTTTGTGCCATCAAACCTACGTTTGGTACACTTCCCATTGTAGTTGGGTCAAAAGCACCGTGTTTTTTACAAAAATCAATAGTCGCTGTGTAAACACCTGCATAACTTCTGTCTGGTATCATAGCTACGGTATCTTGTTGTTTTCCTTCTTTATTGAACATCTGTCCTGAAGTACGAATCATGGCTGGCATAGAAGCATCTACAATCACATCCGAAGGAACATGAAGATTGGTAATTCCTTTTTCAGAATTTACCATAGCTAACGCTGGTAAGTTTGCAATCGCTTGGTTTAATGCCGCTTCCACTTCAGCTTGCATTGGTTTTCCTGCAATTTTTGCATACACATCACCTAAGCCGTTTCTGGTATCAATGTTCAATTCATCAAATAAGGCAGCGTATTTTTCGAAAACAGCTGCGAAATAAACTTCTACGATAGCTCCAAAAATAATTGGATCAGAAACTTTCATCATGGTAGCTTTCAGGTGAACTGAAAGTAAAAGGTTTAATTTTTTTGCTTCTGCAATTGTTTTGGCAACAAAAGTTTTTAAAGCGTTCAGGTTCAATACTGAACTGTCGATTATTTCACCTGCCTTTAGTGTTGTACTCGCTTTCAGGACAGTAGTTGAGCCATCTTTAGCAACGAATTCGATTTTTACATCAGTGGCATCAGCAAGAGTAAGTGATTTTTCACTTCCGTAAAAATCACCGCTTTCCATAGAAGCTACGTGTGTTTTTGAGTCAGCAGACCAAGCACCCATAGTGTGTGGGTTTGCTTTAGCGTAATTTTTTACTGCTTTTGGCGCTCTACGATCTGAGTTTCCTTCGCGTAAAACTGGATTCACTGCTGAACCTAATATTTTAGAGTATTTAACTTTGATGGTTGTCTCCGCTTCGTTTTGCGGTTCTTCAGGGAAGTTTGGTATAGCATATCCATGAGATTGTAATTCAGCAATAGCTGCTTTTAATTGAGGAACAGATGCCGAAACATTTGGTAATTTTATAATGTTAGCTTCTGGGGTTGTTGCTAATTGCCCAAGTTCTAATAAAGCATCTCCTGTTTTTTGATCTTCTGTCAAAAACTCCGGAAAGTTTGCTAAAATTCTTCCGGCTAAAGAAATGTCTCTAGTTTCAATTTCAATGTCAGAAGTTGCTGTAAATGCTTGTACAATAGGTAAAAATGAATAAGTTGCCAATAAAGGCGCTTCATCAGTAAGCGTGTAAAAAATTTTTGATTTCTGTGTCATTTTTTTATTTTTATAATCGAATCACGTTAAATGTAGCTTATATAAGGTGTTTCACTTAAAATAAGGCGGACAAATATATGAAAATCAGATGTAATAGAAGGTGGGTTTTATGTAGAAAAATACGATTTTTAAGATTATTAACGTGTTATTCTTATATTGTTAGTTTTATAGGTTCATTAATCCTAAATTAGGAATTTATAAGGAAAATAGTAGACAAAAAAAAGTCCCAACATTGTTGGGACTTTTATAATAAAGAGACAGTAAACTATCTTCTTTTATCTTTAATTTTAGCTTTTTTACCAGTAAGTTCTCTGAAGTAGAAAATTCTAGCTCTACGTACAGCACCTTTCTTATTGATTTCAATTTTTTGTAAAGCAGGAAGATTTACTGGGAAGATACGCTCCACTCCAATAGCTCCAGACATTTTACGGATAGTAAAAGTTTCTGTGTTAGCAGAACCTCTTCTTTGGATAACAACTCCTTTGAAAAACTGAGTTCTAGTTTTTTCACCCTCTCTAATTTCGTAGTAAACGGTAATAGTATCTCCAGCTGCAAAAACTGGGAACTCTTTTCTTGTTACGAATTCGTCTTGAACGAATTTCATTAAATCTGCCATGATAATTTTTTTAATTATGGTTTGTATTAAATCAACATTCACGGATCTCGCCAGAGGTTGAACTAATGTGGCCGCAAAAGTAACTAAAAAAGTTTAATGTTTAAAGTTTTTCTTGTTTAAAGTTTAGAAGTTCGGGACTACGAACTTTAAACCTTAAACTTTAAACAATTTTTTATTCCTCCAGCAAATCCGGTCTTCTATTCTTGGTGTGTTCGTATGCCATATCTTCGCGCCATTTGTCAATTTTGGCAAAATTTCCGCTGGTCAAAACCTCCGGAACTTTCCATCCGTTGTAATCGGCTGGTCGTGTGTATATAGGTCCTGACAATAATCCATCCTGAAAACTATCGGTCAATGCCGAGGTTTCATCGCCCAAAACACCAGGAATCAATCGGATTAAGGCATCCGATAATACCAAAGCCCCTAATTCACCTCCGCTCAAAACATAATCACCAATTGATATTTCTTTGGTGATAAAATGATCGCGCACGCGCTGGTCCACGCCTTTGTAATGTCCGCAAAGGATGATAATATTTTCGTACATCGACATGGTATTCGCCATTTTCTGGTTCAGGGTTTCCCCGTCTGGCGACATATAAATGATCTCGTCGTAGGTTCTTTCACTTTTCAAATGTGTAATACAGGCATCAATAGGTTGCACCGTCATGACCATTCCAGCACCCCCGCCATAGGGATAATCATCTACACTTTTTTGTCTGTTGGTGGTATAATCCCGTAAATTATGAAAATGAACTTCTACTAAACCTTTGTCAATAGCGCGTTTCATAATCGAAGCCTCAAACGGGCTTCGCAATAATTCTGGGAGAACGGTAACAATATCGATGCGCATAATTTTGAATCTTAGTTTGAAAGTTGCAAAGGTACAAAGATGCTGAGGTTTTCAAATAACCAAATCCATGATTAAACTTTTTTAGGCACTATTTTAGCTTTTTGCTTAACTAATGATGCTTTTAACAGGAATTAATTCTTTAGGGCACTATTTCATACTATGCTTTTTTCAACTACTTTTATCTCTTAAAAATAAACCACTTAATTATGCGAATTTTTTCGAAAATAATCGTTGCTAGTTCCTTGTTTTTAGTTGCTTCTTTCCAAACTGAAACACTCTATGCACAAAACAAATCTGTTAAGATGACGAATCCTCTTTTACAAAAAAGTACGTTGCAGTATCAAGCACCGACTTTTAATTTAATTAAAGACGAACATTTTAAACCTGCTTTTGAATATGGTTTAAAAATTCATGATCAAGAGATTGAAAAGATGGCAAACAATCCGGCAAAACCAACTTTTCAAAATACCGTATTGGCATTAGAAACCAGTGGCGTAGACTTAGGAAGAGCAACAGGTGTTTTTTATAATTTATCGGGGTCTAATACGAACCCGACATTACAAGGGATTGATGAAGAGTATGCTCCAATTTTTTCAGCCCATAATGATAAAATCTATTTAAACAGTAAGCTGTACAATCGCTTTAAGACATTGAAGATTGCTGCTTTAAAAGGAGAAGATAAAAAATTGACACAGTATTATTTGCAACAATTTGAATTGGCCGGAGCAAATTTATCAGCTGCTGATAAAGATAAAATGAAAAAAATCAATGAAGAGTTGGCGAGTTTAAGCACGCTCTTTGGAAATAAATTATTGATAGCTCGAAAAAATGGAGCCGTTTTATTTGACAATGTAAGTGATTTAGCGGGTTTAAGTGCTGATGAAATTGCTGCTGCAAAGGCAAAAGCTACTGAAGCAGGTCAAGATGGAAAGTATTTAATAGGATTGTTGAATACGACGCAGCAACCATTATTGCAAAGTCTTACTAACCGAGCCACAAGAGAAAAGATATTCAAAGCATCATGGAATCGTGCCGAAAAAAATGATGATGGCGATACTCGTGAAGTAATTGAGCGAATGGCTAGATTGCGTTTGCAAAAAGCAAATTTAATGGGTAAGAAAAGTTTCGCCGAATGGAAATTACAAGATCAAATGGCGCAATCACCAGCACCGGCTATGGATTTATTGGCAAAAATTGCAGGTCCGGCAGTTGTAAAAGCAAAAGTAGAAGCCAAAGAAATTCAAGACCTGATCGATTCACAAAACGGAGGGTTCAAATTAGAACCTTGGGATTGGAACTTTTATTCAGAGCAAGTGCGCAAAGCAAAATATGATTTAGATGAAAGTCAAATAAAACCGTATTTCGAAATTGGTACTGTTTTAGAAAAAGGCGTGTTTTTCGCAGCACAACAAATGTATGGTATCACATTTAAAGAAAGGAATGATTTGCCAGTCTATCATCCGGATGTAAAAGTGTATGAAGTATATGATAATGACGGAAAATCAATTGCGATATATTATTTAGATTTCTACACCAGAGACAATAAAAATGGTGGTGCTTGGATGAGTAATTTTGTGAATCAGTCACATTATTTAAAACAAAAACCAGTTATTGTCAATGTTTATAATTTCTCAAAACCTGTCGGTGGAAATCCATCATTGATTAGTTTTGATGATGTAACCACGCTTTTTCATGAGTTCGGACATACTTTGCACGGATTGTTTGCAAACCAGCAGTATGTAACGCTTTCGGGTACATCCGTTCCGCGTGATTATGTAGAATTCCCTTCCCAAATCAATGAGCATGCAGCATTAGATCCTTTGGTTCTGAAAAATTATGCGATACATTATCAAACCAAACAAGCGATTCCTCAGGAGTTAATTGATAAAATTAAAAAAGCCAATACCTTCAATAAAGGGTACGTGGTAACGGAGCTTTTGGCAGCAGCAACGCTAGATATGGCTTGGCATAGTGTCGAAAAAGAATCTGATTTTAAACCGACTTTAGTTTTCGAAAAAGAGGCGTTACAAAAATACGGTTTGTTGGTCAATGAGGTTCCAACAAGATACCACACACCTTATTTTGCCCACATTTGGGGTGGAGGATATTCCGCGGGATATTATGCGTACACGTGGTCAAAAACATTAGATTACAATGCTTTCGACTGGATGCAGGCCAATGGTGGTATGACAAGAGCCAACTGTGAACGTTTTAGAAAATATATTTTATCAGTGGGGAATAGTGTCGATTTAAACAAAGCCTTCAAAGATTTTATTGGGCATGACATGCAAATAGAGCCTTATTTGAGAAACGCTGGTTTGTTAGTTAAATAATAAAATTTTGTTGCAAACAATTAAAATGACATTCGTAAGGATGTCATTTTTTTTTAGGAGCTATTTCCAGCTTTGTACGCTATCTTTCCTTGCTTAAAGAAAGCAAGAAAAGGATGCCGTTTCAATCTGGGCTAGGGTTTAGTGAAATTAAGCGATTTAAACAGCCGAATTAGCTAGCAGAAAAGAGTATAATTAGCTAAAAAAAAATCCAAATAATTTTTAAACTTTCAAATAACCAAATCAACGAATCTACCAATTCCTTTTTAAAATTAATTTCGTAAATTTGCCTTTCAATAAAAATTAAACAAAAATGGAAAACGGAATATATGCTAAATTCAACACCACTAAAGGTGCTATTTTAGTGAAACTAGCACACGATTTGACTCCAGGTACAGTGGGGAATTTCGTAGGATTGGCTGAAGGAAACTTAGAAAATAAAGTAAAACCACAAGGGGTTAAATTTTATGACGGATTAAAATTCCACAGAGTAATTCCTGATTTCATGATTCAAGGGGGTTGTCCACAAGGAACAGGAACTGGAGATCCAGGGTATAAATTTGATGATGAATTTCACCCAAGTTTAAAACACGATCGCCCGGGAGTTTTGGCAATGGCTAATTCAGGACCTGGAACAAACGGTTCGCAATTTTATATTACCCATATCCCTACAGATTGGTTGGATAACAAACATACCGTTTTTGGTCATGTTGTAGAAGGTCAAGATATTGTTGATGCTGTTGAGCAAGGTGATGTGTTAGAATCTTTAGAAATTATCAGAGAAGGGGAAGAAGCTAAAAATTGGAATGCAATTGAAGCTTTTATCGCATTCAAGGGGTCGCGCAACAAGCGTGATGCAACTCTAAAAGCAGAGGTTGAAGCAGCTATGGAAAAACTGGCGGCTGGTTTTGAAAAAACAGAAAGCGGTTTGCGCTACCAATTCATTCAAAGAGGTGAAGGTAAAAAAGCGGAAAGCGGAAAAACGGTTGCTGTTCATTATGAAGGTTCATTAGAGAATGGGAAAGTTTTTGATTCTTCATACCCAAGAAAAAAACCAATCGAATTTAAATTGGGTCAAGGTCAGGTTATTGAAGGTTGGGATGAAGGAATTGCGTTGTTGCGTGTAGGTGACAAAGCCCGTTTTGTCATACCATCGGATTTAGGGTATGGATCTCGTGGTGCTGGAGGAGCAATTCCACCAAATGCTACTTTGATTTTTGACGTAGAATTAATGGATGTTAAATAGTTTAAACGATTCATATAAATCTAAAAAATCCCAAAAACGAAAGTTTTGGGATTTTTTTTGCAATAAATAATTGAGGTTTATCAATTCTATTGAATTTTGATTTATGAGTTTAAAAATTCAATTAAATCCTTATTTAATTTGTCTTTTTCGATATAAAATAAACCGTGTGGCGCTCCTTCATAAACAATAAATTTATTATCAGGGATTAATTTTGCCGCTATTTCTGAAGTGATTTCAATAGGAACTGTTTTGTCTTCGTCCCCATGAATAATTAATGTAGGAACATTTACAGCTGCCATTTCATGACGGAAATCAGTTGCCGAAAATGATTTGGCACATTCTAATGTAGCACGTGGTGATGCAAAAGAACACAACATTCTATAATAATCCAATAAAGGAGTACTGATAGGTTTGCTGATAAAGCTCACTCCAAAAAACGTTTTTCCAAAGTTATCCAGAAAACTGATTCGGTCTTCCTTGATTTGTGTTGCCATAGCATCATATTTTTCTTGTGGAACACCGTTTGGATTTGAATCTGTTTGCAATTGAAAAGGCGTAATTGAAGCAATAAGAACCGCTTTAGAAACCCCTTTTCCGCCATGACGACTGAAATAGCGAACCACTTCTCCGCCACCCATTGAAAATCCAACAAGCGTGGCTTCTTTTAAGTCCAATTGCTCAATAATAGCCTTTAAGTCGTCTGCTAAAGTATCATAATCATAGCCATCCCAAGGTTGTGAAGATTTACCAAAACCTCGGCGGTCATAAGTAATAACTCTAAAATTATTTTGAACTAAAGTATCAATTTGGTACTCCCACATTTCGTTAGACAGTGGCCATCCGTGAATAAGAATTACTGGTTTTCCTTCGCCATAATCTTTAACATATAATTTTACATTTGGTGCTGTTTCAATGTACATGTCTATTCCTATATTATTTCCCTTTCTCGATTCGCTGCTGTTTTTCGGACTCGTTTCCATAATAGTTACTATTTACAAGATGAATTTAATATTCGTCTTTTGTAAAATTAGGTGCATAAACCGAAAATAGTATTATAGAATTAGTGTAAATACTTGTAAAATTTATAGGTTTGTTATTCAATGCTTTGTTTAATAAAACCAACTATGGAAAACCTTACCTGGACTGAATTTGAAAGAGTAGAAATGCGTGTAGGAACTATTTTGGAAGCTAATGATTTTCCCGAAGCCCGAAAACCAGCGTATCAATTGACGATTGATTTTGGTTCTGAAATTGGAATCCGAAAAACATCCGCACAAATAACGAAACGTTACGAAAAAGTAGATTTGCTTAACCGACAAATTGTTGCCGTAGTCAATTTTCCTAAAAAACAAATCGGAAAATTCATGAGTGAGTGCTTGGTACTGGGAGCCGTTGGAGAAGAAAGCGATGTGATTTTACTGGCTCCCGATTTTAAAATAGCAAACGGGTTGCGAATTGGGTAAATAATTACCGATGACTTTTATTTATTAATTGTTGCAAAATCAACTGTCCTTCTTCCCAATATTCTAAATTGGACTCAGAATTAATGTGTCCTTTTTGGCCTATATTGATAAAATCACTGCCCCATTTTTGGGCTAAATACTCGGCTCTTTCAATTGTAATGTAAGGATCGTTTTCGCTGCTTATAACTATAGAAGGAAAGTTCAATTTTGCTTTTGGTATAGGGGAAAAGTTCCACGTTACTTCAGGCGTATGCTCGGGCGAGTCAACATCTGCTGGAGCGACGAGCAAAGCGCCTATGATATTTTGATTACTATTGGCGGAAGCCCACTGCACAACCAATGAAACCGCTAGACTATGCGCTACTAAAATAGTTGGCGTATCTAATTTTAGGATTGTTTCATTAAGAGTAGCGAGCCAGTTCTTAAGTTGAGGTTCGTCCCAATTGTCTTGTATAAGCTTAGTTGAATTTTTAAATTTTTGTAGCCAATAACTTTGCCAATGATTCTCTCCCGAATCTCCAAGTCCTGTTAGAATTAATAATTTTGGTTCCATTTTAAAAAATTTGTTATTTCTCGATTGGAAGGTTTTCCAGTTGTCCCCATTCTGTCCAAGAACCATCGTAGACGGATTTAGGATTTTTAGTGATCAATTCGTATGCAATTAAATCAATACAAGCAGTAATTCCGGAACCGCAAGTAAATAGTAGAGGTTTGTCATCAGTTTTTAAGATTGTAAGTAATTCTTCTTTTGGTAAAAATTTCCCGTTTTGCAAAAGCTGTGTATACGGAATATTAATAGAACCGGGAATATGACCGCTTCGTAATCCGGGTCTGGGCTCATCGCCAATTCCTTGGAATCGGTTTTCTGCACGGGCGTCAATCAGAACAGCATTTTTGGTTTGTATATTCTCTAAAATTTGTTCTTTATTTTTTACGAATTCGGGGATAAATTTGGCTTGAAAATTACCAACGGAATAGATTGGATTTTCTGGTATTTCGGCAACAGGATAGTCTTTATTAATCCATTCAGGTAATCCGCCATCTAAAACAGCAACATTTTGATGTCCCATTATTTTAAACAGCCACCAAGCTCTTGGACTCGAATAAATACCTAATGTGTCGTAGACTACAATTACACTGCTCTTGTTAATTCCTAGTTTTCTAGCTTCGATTTCGAATTGTTTGGGACTCGGAAGTGTATTGGGTAAAGGAGTAGCCCTGTCGCTGAAGGTGTGCTTTATATCAAAATATCGAGCACCTTTAATTTGGATATTTTCTAAACCAGTTTTTAAATTGGAATGATTCTCTTTTAAACTGGCATCGAGGATTATTACGTTTGGATCTTCAAGATTAGTATGAAGCCATGCTACACTTACGATTGGTTCTTTCATTTGTTTTAGTATTTCTTTTCCTTGGTAATTCTGCGTCGCTATTTAGCAATAATTTTAAATATGTTATCTAAGTAAGTCAAAAGTTTAAACGTCGTAAAGTCTAAAGGAACAATATTGTAAACAGTAGTTTAAAATTAATCTGTTGCGTCATTTTGTCTAATTTTTAAACACGACATTATATAATGGTTGTTCTCTACAACTCTAAATTGATATAGTAAAAAAGCTATTTTTTAAATGTACAAAAAAAGTCCAAAAATCAAATGACTTTTGGACTTTTTACTTTTGTAAGCAGGGAATTAAAAATTAAATATCATCAAATTCAATATCGGTAAAAGTTGATGTTTGAGGTATAATTTCATCATCTGATTTCTCAGATGCATATTCTTTTTTGAAATCTTTTTGGTGTCTTTCTGAGATTACTTCTTCGCCTTTGTGGTTCAAAACATAAGAAGTCATTTCTCCTAAAATTTCTGCGAAAGCAGCAAAATCTTCTTTGTATAAATAGATTTTATGTTTTTTGAAATGAAATGATCCATCTTCTTCAGTAAATTTTTTACTTTCGGTAATGGTAATGTAATAATCATCTGCTTTTGTCGCTCTCACATCAAAGAAATAGGTTCTTCTTCCGGCTCTTAAAACTTTAGAAAATATCTCTTCTTTTTCTAACATGTCATGTTCTCTCATAATCCTTTCTATCAATTTATGGTTGTTAAGTAGTATCCAAAAATCTAAAAAATATATGTATTATCCAACAATTATATCATTTCTTTTTCTGAAAGTTGTTTCATATACAAAGCGGCGTAATAACCTTCTTGATTTATCAATTGATTATGAGAGCCTTGTTGTATAATTTCTCCCTTTTCTATGATGATAATTCTATCCGCATTTTTAGCAGACGACACACGATGGCTCACAATTATAGTTGTTTTGTCTTTGCAAATTTCATATAAGTTGTTCAATATAGTTTCTTCGGTTTCGGTATCTACTGCAGATAAACAATCGTCAAAAAGCAAAATAGGAGGATTCTTAATAATTGCTCTGGCAATAGAAACTCTTTGTTTTTGACCTCCGGAAAGTGTAATTCCCCTCTCGCCAAGAACCGTTTCGTATTGTTTATTAAAGCCCATGATGTTATCATGAACAACGGCACTTTTAGCGGCTGATTCCACTTCTTGTACAGTTGCATTCTCTTTGCCAAACATAATATTATTCTTGATACTGTCTGAAAACAAGAACGCATCTTGTGGAACAATTCCGATGCTGTTTCGCAAATCAAAAAGATTGACGGTACTTATTTCGCTTCCATCAATAGTTATTTTTCCATCGGTTACATCATACATTCTGGAAATTAAGGACAAAATAGTAGATTTTCCAGACCCTGTTTTTCCTAAAATGGCTAAAGTTTCTCCTTTTTTTACGGTGAAAGAGATGTTTTGCAACGCTTTGATATTAGTGTCTTCGTAAGTATAGCTTACATTTTCGAAAGAAATAGAACCTTCAATCACTGATTTATTCAGATTGTTATTTTTTATCTCCGGTTCAATTTTAAGGAATTCATTGAGTCGTTTTTGAGAAGCTTCGGCCTCTTGAACCATTGAAGAAACCCACCCTAAAGACGCTACTGGCCAAGTCAGCATATTGACGTACAAAATAAATTCGGCAATAGTTCCAATGCTTTTTATAGAACCGTTGATGTACATTAAACCACCAAAATAAATTACAACTAAGTTACTTATTCCTATCAGTGCTAACATTAAGGGACCAAATAAGGATTGTACTTTGGCCAAATTCAAGCTTTTGCTTTTGCTTTCATTGGCTAAATCAACCATATTGTTTTGATGTTGGTTTTCCAATGAATAGGCTTTTATTACTCGGATTCCTGAAAATATTTCTTGCGAAAAGCTGGAAACTTTAGATAAATATTGTTGAAAAATGGTGCTTCTTACATTGATTTCTGAACTCAGTTTAAAAATAGCGTATGATAAAATAGGTAAAGGAAGCAATGTGTATAAAGTCAGTATTGGCGATACATTATACATATAGACAATAACTATTGCAAAACGTATGACGGTATTTATGGTATACATTACTGCTGGCCCAACGTACATTCTTACTTTTGAAACGTCCTCGCTGATTCGGTTCATTAAATCTCCAGTACGATTTTGTTTGTAGAAGTTCTGCGAAAGATTCTCATATTGACGGAATACTTCGTTTTTTAAATCAAATTCTATGTGACGTGACATCACAATTAAGGTTTGTCTCATTAAGAAAGTAAGAAACCCGGCAATAATTGTTGTGGCAATAATCAATAGGATATTCGAAATTAATTCTTCGTGAATCAGTGATTTAGACACGGTTTTATCTTTGGCGAAAGCCTCAATGACCTTGAATGATTTGCTAATCAACTTAGGCGTGAAAAGCATGAATATTTGTGCAATAATGGTAAAAATAATTCCTAGTAAGAAACTGTATTTGTATTTGACGAAATATTTATTTAAATAACGTAATTCTTTCATTTTTTATGATATTCTATGTTGAAATGATTTTATTTTTTAAAATAATTTATTTTTTAATAATTTCAGTGTTGAATTAGTAGTGAGCTAAATTGTTGATTTGATAATTTTTAAACAAAAAATTAATACATATTTATTTTTTGTTTAAATTTGGATTGTCTTTTTGACAAATTCGTAATTTATCACTATAAAAACTTACACTATGAATGCAGCTTTCGCAACTGGAAAGGAACTTCAAAAAATGGATCCCGTTTTTGGTCAATTATCATTTGATGATCACGAGCAAATTGTATTTTGCAATGACAAAGATACAGGTTTAAAAGCAATTATTGGCATTCATAATTCGGTTATGGGGCCTGCTTTGGGTGGTACACGTATGTATAATTATGCAAATGAATGGGAAGCCTTAAACGATGTATTGCGCCTTTCTCGCGGTATGACTTACAAGGCAGCGATTACAGGATTGAATATTGGAGGGGGAAAAGCAGTGATTATTGGAGATGCAAAAACGCAAAAAACTCCAGAGTTGATGCGTAAATTTGGTGAATTTGTACATTCTTTGAGCGGAAGATATATTACCGCTGAAGATGTAGGAATGGAAACCGCAGATATGGATATCGTTAGAGATGTAACGCCTTATGTTACCGGAATTTCTGAATCAAGAGGTGGTTCTGGAAATCCATCGCCAGTTACAGCTTACGGTGTGTATTTAGGAATGAAAGCTGCTGCAAAACAACAATTTGGTTCTGATGTTTTGAGTGGTAAAAAAGTATTGGTTCAAGGAATTGGTCACGTTGGCGAAACTTTAGTTGATTATTTAACAAAAGAAGGAGCGATAGTAACCATCACTGATATCAATGAAGATAGATTGTATGAAGTGGGAGCAAAGTACCATGCAGAAATTTACAGAGGAGACGATTTGTACAGTGCAGATGTTGATATTTATGCGCCTTGTGCCATGGGAGCAACGTTAAATGACAATTCAGTTTATAAAATTAAAGCAAAAGTAATTGCTGGTGCTGCCAATAATCAATTGGCTGATGAGAATGTTCATGGTGCAATTCTACAGGAAAGAGGGATTCTTTATGCTCCAGATTTCTTGATAAATGCTGGTGGGATTATCAATGTGTATGCTGAATTAGCGCATTATGACAAAGCGGAGATTATGCGTAAAACAGAAAATATTTATAATACTACATTAGAGATATTTAATTTTGCCATTGCTAACAAGATGACAACGCATCATGCAGCTTTGACTATTGCTCAAAATCGCATCAATCAAAGAAAAATAGAAAACAGTAAAAAGTAAAAAAATAGTGCTCAGTTATCAGTATTCAGTGAACAATTTATTGCCGTTCACTGAATCCTGCTGATTGAAAACTTTAAAATAAGCGATTATATATTTTATTTTAAAAAATGAAATACTTATTTTTGCAGACTAATTAATAAAAGTTCTTACAAGGTGGTAAATAGAAGACACATTCGCGTCAAAGTAATGCAATCCATTTATGCGATGCATCAAAGCGGTTCAGATAATCTGGAAAAAGAAGAAAAATTCCTTTTTTACAGTATCGACAATATTCAAGATTTATACCTTATAATGCTATCTTCCCTGATTGAAATTTGTAAAACAGAGACTGTCTTTTTACATAAATCAAGTTTGAAACATCTTGCAACTCCTGAGGAACGTAAACCCAACGAAAAGTTCATTAAAAACAGAATCTTTCAAATCCTTGCCGAAAACAATTCATTAAGTATTGCACTGGAAAACCGTAAAATCAATAATTGGTCCCTAAACGACGATTATATTTTATTGCTTCTGAATGATATAAAAGCAAGTAAATTGTATGCGGATTACATGAGTAATCCAGTAAATACATTTGAAGAAGACAGACAGTTTATCGCTGATTTATTCATGGATGTAATTGTTCCAAACGAGAAATTATATGAATATTTAGAGGATGATAAGTTAACTTGGGTTGATGACATTCCATTAGTGAATACGCATATTATCAAGCAATTGAAGGCCATTAAATCTGGTGAAGACGACAATTTCAGAGTTCCAAAATTGTATAAAGACAATGAGGACAAGGATTTTGTTAAGGATTTGTTTCGAAAAACAGTCTTAAACGAAACGGAATTAGCCAAAGAATATCTTGATAAAACACCAAACTGGGACACTGAAAGAATTGCCGAAATTGACACGATTATCCTGAAAATGGCAATTTGTGAATTTTTGAAATTCCCATCTATTCCAGTAAAAGTAACTCTTAACGAATATTTAGAAGTTGCTAAAGAATATTCTACACCAAAAAGTAGTATTTTTATCAACGGAATTTTAGACAATTTAGTAAAAGAACTTGAAGCCAGCAAAAGAATTATCAAAGCTGGTCGTGGTTTAATGTAATTAATCAATAAAAAAAGAATTTAAATTATGGAACAATTAACTCAATTTGCACCGTTTTTATTAATGTTTGTGGTAATCTATTTCTTCATGATCAGACCACAACAGAAAAAAGCGAAAAATGAAAAAGAATTTGAAAGCAGCTTAAAAGTAGGTGATAAAATCATCACAAAAAGTGGTCTTCACGGAAAAGTTTCGGAGTTAGCGGATACAACTGTTGTCGTTGAGACGATGTCAGGAAAATTGAAAATGGAGCGTTCTGCTATTTCTATGGAAATGAGTGCTGTATTGAACAAAAAATAATTCTCATTGTAATGAATTAAAAAAGTCCCAACCGAGTATTCGAATTGGGACTTTTTTTTGGATAAAAAATAAGAATATTATTTTTTACTCTTCTTTGCCTTCTTAGCTTTTTTCGATTTTGCTTTCGCTTTTTTCGCTTTTATTTTTGTTTTTGCTTTCGCTTTCTTCGCTTTATCTTTTTTTGCTTTTTTTGCTTTCTTTGCTTTTGCTTTTGCTTTTGCAGCGGCTTTTTTAGCCTTTTTCTTGTCTTTTTCTTTCATGTCTTTTACTTTCATTTTTAACTTCTTTTTATTATCTTTTTTATCGTTCTTTTTATTTAGAACTTCAACAGTAGTGTCGTCTTGGTCTTCTACTGAAATTTCTACAGTTTCTTCTATGATTTCAGGTACTATTACCTCATTAAGTGGTACTGTAGTTTCTTCAGTAGGTTTGATAACATTTTTTTTGGGTGCTCTTACGGGTTTATCAATTTCAGATTTTACTGGAGTAGGTACTGTAGAATTTTCTTCTTTTTGTATCATAGTGTGTAATATTAGTGTTGTTTTTGATTCATTTAAAACAATAAAGCGCTGTAGTGTTAATAAATAGTTAAGTAATTGTTAGTAAATATAGTGATTTAATTGACTTTGCAATGTTAAGCTTTTCAATATTATAAAATGTAAGATTCAAGTGTCCTGCAATAGGGAGGTAAGAGACATTGTTGATGAAAATCAACGAGTAATATTTCAAGAGTGTTTATTCCGTATGGTTTTTAGTGTATATTGTTTTGTAGGTATTTTAAAATTAAAAAGTCCCATTCTGAATTTTTAGAAATGGGACTTGATATTATCGATATTTATCATTAAGACCAATGTTCTCCATAATTAGGGGTCTTATTTTTTCAATCCGGGAACGTTTGGTTTCCTCTCGTTTTGCAGTTTCAATATATTCTAAAAATTCGTATTGTTTGTAAGGTGAGAATTTTAGAAAAGCATCTGCTAAATTGGTATCTGCATCTAATTCCTTTTGAAGAAGTTCAGAAACGATAGGTTCTTTTTTCTGCGGTTTACTATTCTTTCCTTCTTTTTCATTGGTAATAGCTTCATGAATGTAATCTAAAACGGCAGCCTCATTGACTTCTTTTTTTGATAAAAAACGCCATTGTCGCAACGATTTAGTAACACCTTCCTGTGCGTTAACTAACGTATTTTTTTTGTCTTGCAATAAAACGCCATTGAAAAACCAAATCGTAAAGTAATTTTTGAATCCACCTATTCCGAGTACGTTTTTACCGTTCAGGACATAGACAATACCGCCCCATTTAGTAGTTTCTACGAGTTCCGTTTTGACAATAATTGATTTTAGAAGTTCTAATTCTTCTGACCAATTGTTGTTTTTATCCCAAGAATGATTCGTTTTTGAGGATTCCAAATAGCTTATTTTTTAGCGGAATCTTCTGTAGCTGTCAATTCCGCTATTTTTACAATTACTTCAACCGCTTTTTGCATACTTTCTACGGGAACATATTCATATTTTCCATGAAAATTGTGACCACCGGCAAAAATATTTGGGCAAGGCAATCCTTTATAGGATAATTGAGAACCGTCAGTTCCACCACGAATAGGCTTTATAAGCGGTTTAATTCCTATTTCTTTCATCGCTTTTTCAGCAATATCAACAATATGTTTCACAGGCAGAACCTTCTCTTTCATATTGTAATATTGATCTTTAATTATAGTGATAACGATGTCTTCACCAAACTGTTTTGCAAATTTCTTATTGATTTTTCGAGTGATTTTTTCGATTAGTTCTTTGCGCTTTTCAAATTTTTTCTTGTTATGATCGCGAATAATTAATTCTAAAACGGTTTCTTCAATACTTCCATTCAGATGATGGACGTGAAAGAAACCTTCATATCCTTTCGTTTCTTCAGGAGTTTCTCCAGGGGGTAGCTCGTTAATGAAAGCATTGGCAATCAACATAGAATTGATCATTTTTCCTTTGGCATAGCCCGGATGCACGCTTTTACCTTTGAAAGTAATTTTGGCTCCAGCCGCATTAAAATTTTCATATTCCAATTCGCCTATTTGGCTGCCATCCATTGTATACGCCCAATCCGCTCCAAATTTTTCTACATCAAAATGATGCGCGCCACGACCAATTTCTTCGTCTGGAGTAAAACCAACTCTGATTTTTCCGTGTTTGATTTCAGGATTGTTGATAAGGAACTCCATTGCAGTAACAATCTCGGTAATACCAGCTTTGTCGTCTGCACCTAGGAGTGTTGTTCCGTCAGTAGTTATCAAAGTTTGCCCTTTGTAAAGCAATAAATCTTTGAAATAACTTGGTGATAACACAATATTTTTTTCTGCATTTAATACAATGTCTTTACCATCATAATTCGATATAATTTGAGGCTTTACATTGGCTCCGGTAAAATCAGGGGACGTGTCAAAGTGAGCAATAAATCCAATTACAGGAACTTCATGAGTTACATTACTTGGCAACGTAGCCATGATATATGCTTTCTCGTCAATTGTCACGTCTTGCATTCCAATGGTTTTAAGTTCTTCAACCAATTTTTTGGCTAAATCCCACTGTTTTGCAGTACTTGGTGTACTTTCTGATTTGTGGTCAGATTCAGTATCAATAGTTACGTAACTGATGAAACGGTCAATTATATGTTGCATTTTAATTTGTTTTTATGCAAATATAAACATTTTTTCAGGAGCTTTTTGAAGTTAATCAGCAACTAAATTTTGAAAATTAAAAATAATAATTGCATTGTTTGAGTCTCAATAAACAATGCTATTTTTGGAATTAAATTGCCCTTTTATATAAAAAAACCACCCGAGGGTGGTTCTAATTAATCTCTGATTTTATGCAGTTTTTCTTCAGCTTTATCTAGATCGCCTTCCAGCTTATTTATTTTTATTTGTCGTTTACTAATTTTGATGTTTTCTTTTTCAATCTCAGTGGGGCTAAGGTCACCTTTTGATTTTTTCTGTTTAAATTTTTCTTTAAGTTTGACTAAATTTCTTTCTTCATTTGAAATTTTTGCTTTTATTTTCCTAATTGATTTTTCACTCGAAAGAATTTTGTTTTGTTGTTTGTTAAAAGCTTTTTGTTTTTTTTCAAAATCTTGTTGCTCGTTTTCAATTTTTTTAGCTTCTCGTAGTGCTTTTTTCTCCAGTTTTATTTTATTCTTTAGTGCTTTCGCTTCTGTTTTTAATGCTTCTTTCTCTGCATTGGTTGCTAATCTTGCAGCAACTTCTGGGGCAACTTTTATAGTGTCTTTAATTGTTGTAACCGTAGTTATGGTTGTTTTTGTGGCTAGCTTTATGGTGTCTGATTTATTGTTTTGAGCAAAGAAAAATTGAAAACTAGAAAGTAATACTATAGTGAAAAATAATTTTATATTCATGACGATGTGTTTTAAGTTGATAAAATTTATATTTACCTAATTTCTATTACAGGATAAGAAAAATCATTTAAAAAATCATTTCTTATTTTGTGTTGAAGATCTTAAAGTAGTATTTTTTAATTTTAAATCATTGATAATCATTGGTTTTTAGTTTATTGGTACAGCGTTTTTCTACTTTATTTAACTACTGTTTATTTATGCTATTTCCTTTGGCTGGAGCCAAATCAAATGTTGCTCTATATTTTTTTTTCGAAATATTTAATTATCGATTAGATAGTTCTATTTTTGCATCAACAACACTACTTTTATGTATAAATTATTTATTCGTCCATTTTTATTTTTGTTTGATCCGGAAAAAGTTCATTATTTCACTTTTTCATTGATTCGATTTTTGTCTAAAATACCAGGTTTTACAAGCCTTTTTAGATTGCTTTACGAATTAAAAGATTCAAGATTAGAAACGGAAGTTTTTGGATTAAAATTTAAAAACCCTGTGGGTTTAGCTGCAGGCTTTGATAAGGATGCTAAGCTGTATGAAGAATTGTCCAATTTTGGTTTTGGTTTTATCGAAATAGGAACACTTACTCCAAAAGGTCAGGAAGGAAATCCTAAAAAACGATTGTTTCGTCTGAAAGAAGACAACGCAATTATCAACAGGATGGGTTTCAACAATGGTGGCGTTCAGGAAGCGGTGGAACGTTTAAAACAAAATAAAAGCGTTTTGATAGGCGGGAACATTGGTAAAAATAAATTGACTCCAAATGAAGAAGCCACTTTGGATTATGAAATCTGTTTTGATGCTTTATATGATTATGTTGATTATTTTGTGGTGAATGTAAGTTCCCCAAATACGCCAAATCTTAGAGCGTTACAAGACAAAGAACCGTTGACACAATTGTTGCAAACGTTACAAAATAAGAATTTGGCTAAGCCAAAACAAAAGCCAATCCTGCTAAAAATTGCTCCAGATTTGACAGATGAACAGTTGCTTGATATTATTGATATTATTAAGGAAACTAAAATTGCAGGTGTTATTGCTACTAATACTACGATTTCTCGTGAAGGATTACAATCGGATAATAAAACTGAAATGGGTGGGTTATCAGGGAAGCCATTAACGCAACGCTCTACTGAAGTTATCCGTTTTTTATCTCAAAAAAGTAATAAAGCGTTTCCAATTATTGGAGTAGGAGGAATTCATTCTGAGGAAGATGCAATAGAGAAATTAGAGGCAGGAGCAAGTTTAATTCAGTTGTACACCGGTTTTATTTATGAAGGTCCGGCTTTGGTGAAAGCCATAAACAAAAAGATTTTAGAAAGATTGTAATGTCTTCTTTTAGAAGGTAGTTTTTACGAGTTAATAATGTCTCCTGTGATTATACTTATGATAATTCAATTGCAATTTAAATCTAAAAGTTCAATATCAAAATAGTGCCAAATTGTGTACTATTATCAATTTTTGAAAATTTGAAAATCATAATTTAAAATTCTTAATTGTTTTTCTATCTTTGGCTTTCTATGGAGCCAATAAAAATTATAGAATGTCCTCGTGATGCCATGCAAGGCATAAAGCCATTTATTCCTACGGCAAGAAAAGTGACTTACATCCAGTCTTTGTTACGTGTAGGTTTTGATACTATAGATTTTGGAAGCTTTGTTTCGCCTAAAGCGATTCCGCAAATGCAGGATACTGCTGAAGTGTTGGCACAACTAGATTTATCCCAAACCAAAAGTAAATTATTGGCAATTATTGCAAATACGCAAGGAGCAACTCTGGCTTCAAATCATCCTGAAATACAGTATTTAGGGTTTCCATTTTCGATTTCGGAGAATTTCCAAATGCGGAACACCCATAAGACGATTGCAGAATCTTTAATTACGTTACAAGAAATCCTAGAAATTGCCGATCGTACGAATAAAAAGGTTGTTGCCTATCTTTCTATGGGATTTGGTAATCCTTACGGAGATCCATGGAGCGTTGAAATTGTAGGTGAGTGGACAGAGAAATTAGCATTAATGGGAGTCAAAATCGTATCACTTTCGGACACGGTAGGAAGTTCGACACCAGATGTGATTTCGTATTTGTTTTCGAATTTAATTCCCAAATACCCAAAAATAGAATTTGGTGCGCATCTTCATACTACACCTGATAAATGGTTTGAGAAAACTGAGGCAGCTTATAAAGCAGGTTGTCGTCGTTTTGATGGAGCTATTCAAGGTTTTGGCGGATGTCCAATGGCAACAGATGATTTGACGGGTAATATGCCTACAGAGAAGTTGTTATCTTATTTTACTTCGCAAAAAGAAAAAACAGACATGAGTCCTATGAGTTTTGAAAGTGCTTATAACGAGGCTTCTAAGCTATTTAGGGAGTTTCATTAAAATTAAAAAAATGATAATTGTACTTGAACTCTAATTTTGAAAATAATAAGTTTATGAATGATACGTTAGTTATACAGTTCCCTAATTTACTTTTAATAGACTAATATGATGAAACGACGGACTATCCATAGAATCTTAAGTACACTAATTCTAATCTTATTTTCGTCGTCATGTGCAAGTGATTTAGATTATAATCAAGTTAATGATATAAAATTAGAACCTGTATTTATATCAAATTTAGCTTATTTTGATGTTCAGGCCAATCAGTTTATAACTGGAGGAGTAGAACAAAACGTAATTTTTGATGCGCCAACTGTCGATGTATTCAGTGAAAAATTTTTCACGGAAAAGTTAAATAGAGTTGATCTTTTTTTTGAAATTAACAATACTATAAATAGAAGTTACAGAATGGATTTAGTATTTCTGGATAGAAATAATCAGCCTGTTCATTCCACAAATATTATCGTACCCGCTTACTCCGGTGTAGGAAATATAGTTACTAAAACTGAAATATTTCAAAATGCTACTTTGGATTTATTAAAGAGAACTACAAAAATTACTTTCACGCTCACCATGTTTGCCGGTCCGCCATTAAGCGAAAGCAGTTTGGGAAGTTTAAAATTGAGTTCAGGAGTAACCGCTTATTTTGTAGTAGAATGAGAAAAATAATTTTGATTTTTGCTCTATTTCTAACGATAGGTTGCTTTTCACAAAACAAACAAATCTTATATAATTTCACTTCAGTGCCTCAGTCTTTGCTGACCAATCCGGGGTCTGATGTCAAGTACAATTGGTATTTTGGGATTCCTTTATTGTCTGGTATTTCTACAAATGTTGGTTCGAGTGGATTCTCAGCCTATGATTTATTTGCTGATAACGGAGTCGATTTTAATGTGAAACTCCGAAATGTAGTATTCTCCACAACACGAAAAGATAGAATAGCCGTAAATGAACAAATAGAATTATTTAATGGCGGTTTTAAAATAGCTGGAGAACAAGGAGATTCCTATGTTTCTTTTGGTATGTACCAAGAATTTGATTTTATGAGCTATGTGCCTAAAGATATTGCAATTTTGGCTTTGGACGGAAATAGAGATTATTTGGGTAAAGTATTCAATTTAGGCGATTTGAATCTAAAAGCAGAAATGCTTTCGGTTTTTCATCTGGGGTTTCATAAAAAGATAAATGAAAAATTAATTCTAGGAGCGCGTGGAAAGATTTATTCCAGTATTTATAATGTCAATTCTACTAATAATTCAGGATATATTTATACAATACCTTCCACACAAGGGGTTTATGAACAAATGATTTATTCGAATTTGCAGCTCAATACATCTGGAATTGCTAAATACGATGATGAAGATTTTGAGCCAAATGTGGTAAAAGATATTACTAAAAGGGCCTTTCTTGGCGGTAATTTAGGTTTGGGATTGGATGCCGGTTTGACTTATTATCCAAAGAAAAATATTCAAGTAACTGCAAGTGTCATAGATTTTGGTTTTATAAAACATACTAAAGAAGTAGAAAGTTTGACTTTTAAAGGAACTTATAAATACGAAGGAGTTATTCCTAAATTTAGTTCTGGGGGTTCAGCAGAAGATGGGTATCAGGAATTTAAGGATGCAGTTCCTTTGGATACCTTGTATGCTGATTATACAACTTGGCGACCTACAAAATTGAATACATCAATTCAATATTCATTTGATGAAGAAAGACCGGAAGATTGCAACTGTCTTAATTATGATCCTGAAACTATTTATAAAAGTGCTGTAGGTGCTCAATTATTTGTAATGTCAACCCCGAGAACGCCTTTAGTTGCTTTCACGACCTATTACAGAAGAAAAGTTTTCAATTCGTTGCAAATGAAGGCAACTTATACCATAGATTCTTATTCCTATAAAAATATAGGATTGGGCTTGTCCAGTATGTTTGGACCTGTTAATTTCTATATTCTTGCCGATAATCTTTTAGAATATAAGGATGTCACTAAAGCCAATAGTCTGTCTTTTCAGCTAGGTCTTAATGTTATTTTTAAGGATAGTAAAAAATAATATTGGTTTTTATTTGATTTTTTGTCGTTTATAACCTTTTTAAATTTCTATCCATTCTGTCATAGCAAAAAATAAATGAATCAAATCTCACAGATTATATAAACGGAAGAAGTTGGATTAGAGAAAACTCTATAATGCAATTTAATCATTTATTATAAAATTTACTCGTTTTTTCGCATAAGATTGTCTATATTTGCACGCAATTAAACTCCAACTACAATTGCAATGATCGCACACAACTCTAAGATTATCGGTGAAGGATTAACTTACGATGATGTTCTATTAGTTCCCAACTACTCAAATGTGCTTCCTCGCGAAGTGAGTATTCAATCAAAATTTTCAAGAAATATTACACTTAATGTTCCTATTGTATCTGCTGCTATGGATACAGTTACCGAAAGTGCAATGGCAATTGCTATGGCACAAGAAGGCGGAATTGGTGTTTTGCATAAAAATATGACTATCGAGCAACAAGCTGCGAAAGTTAGAAAAGTAAAACGTGCGGAGTCTGGGATGATTATCGATCCGGTTACTTTACCATTGACTTCTACTGTTGCAGATGCCAAAAGTGCAATGAAAGAATTTGGTATTGGTGGTATTCCAATTGTAGATGAAAACCAAATATTAAAAGGAATCGTTACCAATAGAGATTTACGTTTTGAAAAAAATAGTTCAAGACCTATTGTTGAGGTAATGACCAGTGAAAACTTAGTAACTGTTGCTGAAGGTACTTCTCTGGAACAAGCAGAAGTAGTTTTGCAAGGTCATAAAATTGAAAAACTTCCAGTAGTAAATGCTGATTATAAATTAGTTGGTTTAATTACGTTCAGAGACATCACTAAATTAACCCAAAAACCAAACGCAAATAAAGACAAATACGGACGTTTACGCGTCGCTGCTGCATTAGGTGTTACGGCAGATGCTGTTGAAAGAGCTACTGCTTTGGTTAATGCCGGAGTAGACGCAGTTATAATCGATACTGCTCACGGACATACAAAAGGAGTGGTCGATGTACTAAAATTAGTGAAAGCTAAATTTCCTGACTTAGACGTTATTGTTGGTAATATTGCCACTGCTGAAGCAGCCAAATATCTTGTTGAAAATGGTGCAGATGGGGTAAAAGTTGGAATAGGTCCGGGTTCTATTTGTACGACTCGTATTGTAGCGGGTGTTGGGTTTCCTCAGTTCTCAGCTGTTCTTGAAGTAGCTGCGGCTATCAAAGGAACGGGAGTTCCCGTAATTGCTGATGGTGGAATTCGTTATACAGGTGATATTCCAAAAGCTATTGCTGCAGGAGCGGATTGTGTGATGTTAGGTTCATTATTAGCCGGAACGATGGAATCTCCAGGTGAAACTATTATTTTCGAAGGAAGAAAATTCAAGTCATACCGCGGAATGGGTTCTGTTGAAGCGATGCAAGAAGGTTCAAAAGACCGTTATTTCCAAGATGTGGAAGATGATGTAAAAAAACTGGTTCCGGAAGGAATTGTAGGACGTGTTCCTTATAAAGGTGAATTGAACGAAAGCATGCAACAATTCATTGGTGGTCTTCGTGCCGGAATGGGCTATTGTGGTTCAAAAGACATTCCAACATTACAAGAAACGGGACGTTTTGTTCGTATTACCGCAAGCGGAATCAACGAAAGTCATCCACATAATGTAACCATTACGAAAGAAGCTCCGAATTATTCTAGATAATTTTCATTTGAAATCATAAAAAAAAAGCATAATTGATTCCGTTTTAGGGTATTAATTATGCTTTTTTATTAATGTAAACTAAATAAATTAGTCCTGCAATTCAGAGGAGTCAGACAAGTCAGCCAGATTGTTTTTTAAATGTTGACTGTCCCAACTATGATTGGTTGCCGCTACTTGTGAATAGATGTCACTCTTTAATAATTGTTCTTGTAGTTCAATTTCTTCCCTGATGGTAATCATATACGCCATTTTATCATGACGTTTTTCGGCCAGTTTACGAGTGGTAATTTCATCGTATTTTATAAATTGTTGGCCTTGTCTAGTAGCCGTATATTTTCTAAGGCCTAATTCTACTAATGCATCAACCCCCATATTCACAGCGCTATATAACGTTTCTCTATAAATATGTTCCACTTTATGATCGATTAATTCATAGGCATCATTTCGGTTTCGGGCACGCGTTAAAATTTTTAAATTTGGAAAGTGCTTCTTTAAGGTTTCTATTACTTGAAGATTTACGGTTGGATTATCGATGGCAGCGATGAAAATTTTCGCATTTTCACAACCGGCAGCTTTTAATAGCTCTAATCGGGTTGCATCTCCATAATAGACTTTAAAGCCCATCTTTCGTAATAAATCGATTCGGTCCGAATCGTAATCAAGGATAGTTGATTTGATTTGATTAGCTCTCAATAATCGACCGACTGTGCTTCCAAAATGTCCAAAACCAGCTATAATAACGGGATTGTCTTCGTCAATATAATCATTATCTTTTTTTATTTCTTTTTCCTGAGTTCGAGTGTTTGGATAAATTATTCGTTCATTTATTAGAAGCAAAAAAGGAGTTGCAACCATGCTCATGGCTATGACTGCCATAATTTGATTGGCTAAAACAGTAGGTACAATATTCAATTGCATACAAAAACTCATGATTACAAAACCAAATTCTCCTGCTTGGCTTAAGCCAAAAGCAAACAGCAGATTTTGATCCAATTTCTTTTTGTAAAATCGACTGGTAAAAAATAGCACTATAAATTTTACTAAAGTCAAAATCGCTCCAAAAACAAAAATGAAAAATGGATTGTCAATAATTAATCGGAAGTTTATTGAGGCACCAACACCCAAAAAGAATAAGCCTAAAAGCAAGCCTTTAAACGGTGCAATATCGCCTTCTAGTTCATGGCGAAACTCAGAGTTAGCCAATACGACACCTGCCATAAAAGCACCAAGCGCAGGACTTAATCCAATTAATTGCATCATATACGAAACACCAACGACTAATAGTAATGCGGAAGCGGTAAACAATTCCTGTAACCTAGTTTTTGCGATTATGTGCAATAAAGGAACAAATAAAAAGCGACCTGCAAAATAGATTGTTGAAATAATTCCGATTACGATTACCGTTTGCAACCAGCTCGCATAACCTGTAATCAATGATTGTGGAGCATCATTTGTTGCTTCAAGATTGACAGTAGACAAAAGCGGTAAAAAGGCTAAAATTGGGATTACAGCAATATCTTGAAAAAGTAAAACGGCAAAAGAGGAACGCCCCAAAGAAGTATTTGACAATCCTTTTTCTTTTAAGGTTTGCAATACAATAGCAGTAGAAGATAAAGCCAGTGCCAATGAAATTGCTAATGCAGTTTCCCATTTCCAGTCCATAAAAAAAAGACATCCTAAGAATAGTATGATAGTGGTTCCAATTAATTGCATGGAACCTATTCCAAGAATGAATTTTCGCATTTTCCAAAACTTGCTTGGCTCTAATTCAAGACCAATTAAAAAAAGCATCATTACCACACCAAATTCGGCAAAATGCATTATATCTTGGCCTTCCTGGCCAATAAAACCAAGCACATAAGGACCAATCACGATTCCCGCTAATAAATACCCTAAAATAGAACTCAAGCCTAATTTTTTAGCGATCGGTACACAAATTACGGCAGCTGTTAAATAAATGATGGCCTGAAGTAAAAAATTCGTATCCATATTATATCAATATTGTTGCAAACCATTCATTCAAATAATGGTATTGCAAAATTTCATCGGTGTCTATATCATGATGCTCTAAATAGTTTAAAAAATCACCATAAATCAAGCCATTTTTTTCATAATCTTTTTTGGTCATATTGTGAGTTCCATGCACCACAAAAGGCGGTAAATAAATCATATTACACACTTTTGCAGTTTGGTTAAACGGTTCCAATAATTCAAGTATAGTGTATCGATCACTACCTGTTTCACAATAATTTTCCTTGTCACCACCAGTTGTAATTACTTGGAAAATAATTTTATCCTGCAACGCAGTACCTTTTTTTCCATACGCCCAGTTGTGTTCCAGTACCATATCGATCCATTGTTTCATGAGTGGCGGGCAACTATACCAGTACATGGGATGGTGCCAAATGATTATGTCATGCTGACTTAATAAATCTTGTTCGCGTTTTACATCAATGTCAAAATCAGGATAGTGTTCATATAAATCATGAAAAGTAATGTTTTCTGAATCGGGAATATTCTCCACCAAAGCTTTATTCGCATGAGATTTCTCGAATAGCGGATGTGAAAACAGGATTAAGATTTTATTTTTCGTCATAAATTTATTTTAACTATTTAAAAGAGTTATTGTATCGATTTATACTTTTTTATGAAAATAAAACTGCTCTAAGGTATAAAATATTGCTTAATCTTAATCACTTACTCTCGTTCAAATATTATTTTTTTATAATAAACAGAAAATCCCGTCTGAATGAAATTTGAAGTTTCATTCAGACGGGAAGTCTTTAGAATCGATATTTTGGATTGCAATAATTCACTCAAAATGGGATTGTAAAAATAAATCTCCTTATTAATTTTTAGAAAGATTAGCTAATAATTTTTTGCTGCCTACAATCCAAAGAATATCATTTTTTTCTAAAATCCATTTTGATTCCGGATTGAGAATTCTTTTTCCTCCTCGTTCCAAACCAACAATTAAGCCACGTGTTTTTTCACGTAATTCGGAATCACGTATGCTTTTCCCAATAAATGCTTCGTTGATAAGCTCTAATTGTTGTAAAACTATATCAGATTCAGTTGCCAATGGGGAAACATCAATCTCATGTTGGTCTAAATATTTTTTAAATGCGGCCAATTGGATGTCAGTACCAATGACACAAATTTCATCGCCAGGGAAAAGTCTTTCGTTTCTGCTAGGAATATTTATGGTGATTTCTCCACGCTTGATGAAAGCAATATTTACTCCTAATTGCTCCCGAATACTTAACTTTTCTAATGTTTTTCCGGCAATATTCGATGTTGGTGCAATTTCAAAAGTGGTCATGTGTCCATCCCAAGGTGTTAAATCACTACGACTTCTAATTGCTTTTTTTATTTCTCGTGCATTTAAATTTTTCAGAAAGTGGTCTTCTATTTTGTGATATTGTGCATTTAGTTTTTTTGGAAAAATAAAATATACAATAACAGCTGCTATTAAAGCTATAAAGGCAATTATGGGAGAGAAAAATATATTTAATAAAAATCCAATATAAAATAGAGTTAAAACTATTCGCAATAAAATCATCATTAATATGGGGCCGCGATATTTACGTTCCTCTCTTAGAATGGCTACTTCTTTTACAGCAACACGGCGTAAAGAAAGTGCCCATAAAAAAGGAGATAGTATCACTAATGTGATTAATGCGCCCAATATGTTTCCAAATTGTGATCCTTGCACTAACGGTAAAATGAATTTAGAGGAAAGTAAAATGACAGCCACGATGATTACAGAATGGATAACTACTTGTGTCAAAAAAGCGCGTACGACTATCTGCCAGTTGCTTACTAATTTTATAGATTGCGCATTGGCACTGTAGCGTTCGATTTTTTTGATCCATTTTCGAGGTAATTTTTTTTCAAGATATTCTGAAAACGGAGTGGAAAATTTCACCATAAAAGGAGTAGTAAAAGCAGTTACTGCTGATACTGCCACTACAATAGGGTAGAGAAAATCACTGGTTACATTTAATGTCATTCCCAATGTTGCGATGATAAAGGAGAATTCCCCAATTTGTGATAAACTCATTCCCGTTTGTACAGATTGTTTTAATGGCTGACCGGAGAGTAAAGCGCCAATTGTTGAACTTACGGATTGTCCAATAAGCACCACAAAGGTTAAAATGGCGACAGGAAATGCATATTCATACAACGTTTCCGGATTAATTAACATGCCAACCGATACGAAAAAGACGGCTCCAAAAAGGTCTTTTACCGGCTTCACCAAATGTTCGATGTGTTCTGCCTGAGTAGTTTCGGCTATAATGGAACCCATGATGAAAGCACCTAATGCAGGAGAAAAACCAACATTGGCTGCCAGAATAACCATCATCAAACACAAAGCGAGTGAGATGATTAACAGCATTTCGTCTGTCAATATGTTTTTGGCTTTTTTAAGTAAAGTAGGGATGAAAAAGATACCACCAACAAACCATATCGTTAAGAAAAAGATCAGTTTAAACACGGATAGTAACAATTCACCACCGGAAAACTGTTGACTCACCGCAATAGTAGATAGTAATACCATCATCAAAATGGCAACTATATCTTGAACTATGAGTGAACCGATAACTATTCCCGCAAATTTTCGGGTTTTTACGCCGAGTTCATCAAATGTTTTTAGGATAATGGTAGTCGATGAAATCGAAAGTATCACTCCTAAAAAGATACTGTCCATCTGCTTCCACCCAATCCATAGGCCTACTAAATACCCGATGGTAACCATCGAAATAATTTGTGTAACAGCAGTAATCGATGCGGTTCCACCCACTTTCATCAGTTTCTTAAAACTGAACTCCAGTCCCAAACTAAATAATAAAAAGATTACTCCAATTTCTGCCCAAACTTCTACACTTTTAATATCTTTTACCGAAGGGAAAAAATCAAAATGATTTCCTGCCAAAAACCCGGCAATTAAATATCCTAGAACCAGCGGTTGTTTTATTTTTTTAAATAACAAAACTGCTACTGCGGCAGTCATCAGGATTAATCCTAAATCACTGATTAAAGGTTGTAAATGGTGTGATGCGTTTACTACTGTTTCTGCGGCATTCATAGGCGTTTACTTATTTTTTATAGTTTTGGTGTATTATGGTAAGATATAAAAAAACTTTATTTTTTAAAGTGTATTTATAGCTAAATAAAGCTTTTTGTGATTTTTTTAGCAATAAAAATCCCGTTGAAAAGAATTTAATGTTCTTTTTTCAACGGGACTTTATAAATCATATAATTTATTAAAACTTATATTCCTAAGAAATTGCTAGGAGTGATTTGCATTAATTCGGCTTTAATTGCATCCGAAACTTCTAAGGTTGCTATAAAACCGTGAATTGCTTTTTTATCAATTGCTTCATTGGTTCTGGTCAATCCTTTTAATGCTTCATACGGATTAGGATACGCTTCACGACGTAAAATAGTTTGAATCGCTTCGGCAACAACTGCCCAGTTTTTCTCTAAATCTTCATGGAATTTTGGCTCATTTAATAACAATTTGTTTAATCCTTTCAAAGTAGCTTCAAAAGCGATGATCGTATGTCCTATTGGTACCCCAATATTTCTTAAAACCGTACTGTCTGTTAAATCACGTTGTAATCGTGACAAAGGCAATTTAGCTGATAAATGCTCGAAAATGGCATTGGCGATCCCTAAATTTCCTTCAGAATTTTCAAAATCAATAGGGTTAACTTTATGTGGCATCGCTGAAGAACCTATTTCTCCCGCTTTGATTTTTTGTTTGAAATATTCCATTGAAACATAGGTCCAAATGTCTCGGTCTAAATCAATGATGATCGTATTTATTCTTTTCAAAGCATCAAAAAATGCTGCGAAATGATCGTAATGTTCAATTTGAGTAGTAGGGAAGGAGTGGTGTAAACCAAGGTTTTCCTCCACAAATTTTCCACCAAATTTTCTCCAGTCAATTTGTGGATATGCCACGTGATGCGCATTGTAATTTCCGGTTGCACCACCAAATTTAGCGGCAAAAGGAATGTTGAACAACAAACGCATTTGTTCTTCTAAACGCTCTACAAAAACACCAATTTCTTTACCCAAACGCGTTGGAGAAGCGGGTTGTCCATGGGTACGGGCCAGCATTGGAATGTCCTTCCACTCCACACTTAAATCTTTTAATTTTGAAGTCAAAGTAATTAATGAAGGCATGTATACTTTCTCGAAAGCCTCTTTTGTAGATAATGGAATTGCTGTATTGTTAATATCCTGAGAAGTCAATCCGAAGTGGATAAACTCTTTAAATTCAGATAAGCCTAATTTTTCAAAAGCGTCTTTGATAAAGTATTCTACCGCTTTTACATCGTGGTTGGTTACTTTCTCCGTTTCTTTGATCCAAAGGGCATCTTCAGTTGAGAAGTTTTTATAAATGTTGCGTAAACTTTCGAATAAATTTGGGTTTACAGCAGTAAGTTGCGGCAAAGGAACTTCGCACAAAGCAATAAAATATTCAATTTCAACCAATACGCGGTATTTGATTAAAGCTTCTTCAGAGAAAAATGGAGCTAAAGAAAGGGTTTTACTTCTATATCTCCCGTCAATAGGAGAAATAGCATTCAATTCGTTTAAAGTAGTCATTGTTTAGTTGTTTGTTCGAAAGGGGCAAATATAAAGCTTTCGTGACAAAATAGAAAACGAATAGTTTTTAAATAAAGCCGATTAGCTTCTTTTTTAGTGTTTTCATTCCTTCTGAAGCCACTTCAGGAATCACTTCTAATGGATTTCTATGATTGGGGATTTTTATGGGTTTTGGATCAATATAAAAAACAGGTGTTTCGTGAGGTGTAAAATCGATTAATCCAGCCGCAGGATACACTTGCAACGAAGTCCCGATGACTGCAAAATAATCTGCAGTTTGTGTTAGTGCAATAGCTTCTTCAAGTGCAGGAACTTCCTCGCCAAACCAAACGATATGAGGGCGCAATTGATTTTTATTTTCATCGAAATCGCCAAAATTTAAGTCGTCCTGCCAATCTAAAATGTAATCTGGGTTTTTTGTACTTCTTACTTTCAATAATTCGCCGTGCAAATGCAACACATTAGTGCTTCCGGCGCGTTCGTGTAAATCATCTACATTTTGTGTGATAATGAAAACTTCAAAGTAATCTTCTAATTCAGCCAGAATTTGATGACCCAAATTGGGTTGTACTTCCTTGAGTTGTTTACGTCTTTGATTATAGAAATCCAGTACTAAAGCCGGATTTTTATGCCAGCCCTCTGGTGTTGCGACATCCATAACGTTATGTCCTTCCCAAAGTCCGTCACTGTCCCGGAAAGTTTTAATACCGCTTTCAGCGCTAATTCCTGCTCCTGTCAAAACCACCAATTTCTTTTTCATTTTATATCCATTTGGGCGTGACCACAAGGGTCGGGCTTTCGGCTTTATCTTTTTGGCTAAAAAGCCAAAAAAGGATACCGCCTCTATCCCTCACGCGAATTCCGCAAACATTTACAATTCCACTTTTATGGAACAATCCCAAAAGCAGCAATCAGAATCAACTTTTGAAGGTATAAAGCTAGTCTTTTTTACTATTTTTGCAAAAATAAATATTCTAATGATTGACATTGATTACCTTAATTTTCTTGAAAATATCCTGACTGATAATCGCAAAGAAAAATTTTTGAAAGTATTGGAAAACAGAACCAATCATTTTACGATTGTTGTCGAAGATATTTTTCAAATGCACAATACGAGCGCTGTAATGCGCAGTTGTGAGATTTTTGGGATTCAGGAATTGAATGTGATTGAGCAACGTTACGGAAAAAGTATCGATAAGGAAATTGCGATGGGTGCCCAAAAATGGGTTGATATTAATACTTTCGATAGCATTACAAATTGTGTGGATACTTTAAAAAGTCAAGGCTACCAGATTATCGCCACAACGCCACATGAGAATGATTGCTTGATGGAAGATTTTGATATTTCTAAACCCAGTGCCTTATTTTTTGGAACAGAAAGAGATGGTCTATCAGAGGAAATTTTGCAACGCGCCGATGGTTTTCTAAAAATCCCAATGGTAGGTTTTACCGAAAGTTTGAATATCTCGGTTTCGGCGGCCATCATCATTCAAAACTTAACCAGTCGATTACGCAGTTCAAATATCGATTGGCATTTATCCGAAAATGAAATGTTAGAAAAGCGTTTGGCTTGGGCCAAAAATTCAATAAAAGATATTAAGCGAATTGAAGAACGCTATTTTTCTGAAAACGTGAAATAGTTCTTTCATATAATGGTACGCTTATGTTTTTTATTTTAAAAAATATCATGTAACTTGTACTGTTTTCACGAAACAAGACACTTTGTCGTATATTTTATTTAACGCATGATTTAAAAAGAAAAACAATGAAAGACTTTAAAAATAGCAACCAAGATTTAATAAGTAGTACATTGACTGTTGGAGAAGAAGAAATTAGCGCACCTATTTTAATTGTAAAAGAGGAGACAGACAATAATGAGGAGTATAGCACTGGTTATTCACAAAGACCCAAGGTTTTATTTTTTGATGTAAATGAAACGTTGCTGGATCTAAATATGATGAAAAAAAGTATTGGCGCAGCGCTTGGAGGTCATCCTGAATTGATGTCCTTGTGGTTCACTACAATGCTTCAGTATTCATTGGTTACAACAGTAGCAAACCAATATCATGATTTTGGCACAATTGGAGCCGCTGCACTTATAATGGTTGCCCACAAAAATGGAATTGTGATAATGGATAAACAAGCTAAAGATGCTGTTGCCTCAATTTTATCATTGCCTGCACATCCAGAAGTGAAAGAAGCACTCTTACTGTTAAAAAAAGAAGGTTTTAAATTGGTTGCCTTCACTAACTCCTCCAATAAAGCGGTTGAAACTCAGCTAAAGTTTGCGGGAATTCATGATATTTTTGACGATGTATTAAGTATTGAAGATGTGGGTAAATTCAAGCCACATACAGATACTTATAATTGGGCTGCCAAAAAAATGGGATTTAAATCGAATGAATGTATGTTGATAGCTGCTCACGGTTGGGATGTTGCCGGTGCAAATTGGGCAGGTTGGCAAACGGCTTTTGTTAGTCGTCCGGGACAGCAATTATTTCCTCTTGCAAATTTGCCGGAAATTAATGAAGAGAATATTTTATCAGTTGCTCAAAAGCTAATTTTAATACCGTTTCAGCAGTTTTAATTATTAAAAATTAAAGAACCGATTGCGCAATTCAAATATTGATTGGCATTTATCCGAAAATGAAATTTTAGAAAAGAGTTTGGCTTGGGCCAAAAATTCCATGAAAGATATTCCAAGAATGGAGGAATGGTATTTGAAGGAAAACTCAAGGTAGTGTAAAAAACGCTTAAATTAATTGTAACGATTTGCTACGTCATAGCGAGGAGCGAATCAGTCACATCTGGTATCTTTTTTTAATTAAGCGCTTAACTTTGTGGACGCGGATGCAAATCTGCGCTATAGGGACCCTAGCTGTTAGCAGCAGTATATTAATATGTTTGAGGTTTTCCTCCAATCATTATTGTTGCTTTTTCGTGAAATTCATTTCCAATTTTAAAACTAATTTCTGCTTCTTTCAAAGCATCCGCAATATGTAACGCAGCAGGATCATTTGTTTGAAATATATTAATTCCTTCCCAAATTACTCCCATCGAAAATTCTTTTTTATCAACCTTCCAACCCGAATCTAAAAATGTTCGCAGAATATCTGCCGCGTACATTCCAGATTCCGGATCACCCATTGTTTGTATATTAAACGATGAAGGATTTTTGGAAAGTTCGGAAACTAAAATATCATACTGCTCTTTATCGATATGTCGACTAGAGAATTTTATTCTCAACTCAATATTTTGCTTTTCAACTTGTAATGCACGAAGGTTTGATTTTGCTGCACTTTCATTAGCTTCAGCTGCAATTTTATTTGCGTTTGATGCATTTTCAGTAGCTTTCGCCGCTTCTGCTTTCGCTACAATTGTTAAACGCTCATTTGTTGCAGTCCTTTCATTACTATACTGTTCTCTAACTAAACCGCTATATATAGCTCCAATTGTAGCAATTAATGCGATTGTAGTTCCAAAGATTAGAGCAATGTTTGAATAATTATAAATAGTATCTGCTGTTGTTGATGATATATTAAACATAATTTATAATTTTAATTTCTAGATTTGTTGAGCGCAATCTTGGTGCATTTCCTCAAACTTGTATATAGGTCTGGCGATGTCCGACTTATCCACCTTAAATTAGGTCGCTTTGTCTGATAAATGTAAGACTTTATTTATTTTCAAATATATAATTAAATCGCTGAAAATACTTATAAAGAAAACGGTAATCACTTATTATCAAACATATATTCTTTCTATGCAGGATTATTACGGGAAATCGTTAACAAAGTTATTTACCACAAAATCCCTAGCCCCGCCAGCAGTAGAAAGCCTATGTCGGTTGAAAACCACTTTTTTCTGGTGGTGACAGAGCGACCAAAGGAATCTCCTGACAGCGGCTAGAAAAAGGGTTTGAAACTATATAGCTTGCAGCGTATGGCGGGAATTGCTCCTGAAAAAGATCCTGAAATGAATTCAGGATAAAAAAAAATTCCCCAACTACTTTCGTAATTGGGGAATTTAATTGTAAGGAATCGAAACGGGTATTAGTTAACAATAACCCATTGACCTGAAGCGATTAAGCTTTCGGCTTTTTTGAATTTCATTTCTTGTGTTTGTCCGTTAGCCACGTTTTGAATTGTAACGTTGTCGTTGCGATTGATTTTTGGCATATCTCTCACGATAGTTTCGGTAACTTGTCGTTGTTGGGTTTGTCCCGCTTCACGATTTTGTGTTGCTAATTCATCAGAATTCAGCACTTCGTCTTTACTCAATTGAAAGTCTTCTTTCTGACGAACTTCTTTAGCTTCTTGAATTTGTTGGTTCTCTTGAGCCGGTAAATCTCCTTTGAATAAGAATGAAATCACTTCTTTATTTACATTGTCGATCATTGCTCTAAACAAATTGAACGCTTCCAATTTGTAAATAAGTAAAGGATCTTTTTGTTCGTGAACCGCAAGTTGAACCGATTGTTTCAACTCATCCATTTTACGTAAGTGTTTCTTCCAAGCTTCATCTACAATTGACAAAGTGATGTTTTTTTCGAAATCAGCAACAAGTTGCGCGCCCTCAGTTTCGTAGGCACGTTTCAAATCAGTAACCACATTCAACGATTTAATTCCATCTGTAAAAGGAACTACAATGCGTTCAAATTGGTTGTGTTTGTCTTCGTAAACACTTTTTATGATTGGGAATGCTTCTCTGGCACTTCTTTCTGTTTTCTCCGTGTAATATTCCAGCGTTGCTTTGTATATTTTACCGGTTAATTCCATTTCACTTAATTTACTGAATTCACTTTCAGTCACAGGTGAGGTAATCGAGAAATAACGAATCAATTCGAATTCAAAATTTTTGAAATTATTGGTTGCTTTGTTTTGGTCAACAATCAATTCACAAGTATCATAAAGCATGTTTGCAATATCCAATTTCAATCGCTCTCCAAACAAGGCATGACGACGGCGTTTGTATACTACTTCACGTTGTGCGTTCATTACATCATCATATTCCAATAAACGTTTACGAACACCAAAGTTGTTTTCTTCTACTTTTTTCTGAGCACGTTCGATGGATTTAGTCATCATAGAATGCTGAATTACTTCACCTTCCTGCAATCCCATTCTGTCCATAACTTTAGCGACTCTTTCAGAACCAAACAAACGCATTAGGTTGTCTTCAAGAGAAACATAAAACTGAGAACTTCCCGGGTCACCTTGACGTCCTGCACGACCACGCAACTGACGGTCAACACGACGAGAATCATGACGTTCCGTTCCTACAATTGCTAATCCACCAGCGGCTTTCACTTCGGCAGATAATTTAATATCGGTACCACGACCAGCCATGTTTGTCGCTATAGTTACTACACCAGGTTTTCCGGCTTCTTCAACAATTTGAGCTTCCTGTTTGTGCATTTTTGCATTCAAGACATTGTGTGCAACACCTCTCATTTTCAACATTCGGCTTAATAATTCCGAAATCTCTACCGAAGTAGTACCAATAAGAACCGGTCTTCCTGCTTTAGATAATTCAGTTACGTCTTCGATAACGGCATTGAATTTTTCACGAGTCGTTTTATAAATAAAATCCTCTTTGTCTTTTCTGGCCATTCCTCTGTTCGTAGGAATTTCTACAACGTCTAATTTATATATTTGCCATAACTCACCCGCTTCAGTTACTGCAGTTCCAGTCATTCCTCCCAGTTTGTTGTACATTCTGAAGTAATTCTGTAGCGTAACGGTTGCAAATGTTTGAGTAGCCGCTTCAATTTTTACATTTTCTTTGGCCTCAATCGCTTGGTGCAAACCATCAGAATAACGGCGACCATCCATGATACGACCAGTTTGCTCATCAACAATCATGATTTTGTTATCCATGATTACATATTCTACATCTTTTTCGAACAAAGCGTAGGCTTTCAAAAGTTGTGTCAACGTATGAATGCGTTCACTTTTTACTCCAAAATCTTGAAATAATTTCTCCTTTTCTTCCGCTTCCGCATCTTTATCTAATTTTTTCTTTTCGATAGCGGCAATTTCAGTTCCAATGTCCGGAAGTACAAAAAAGTCAGCATCAGTATCTCCTGAGAGGTACTTAATTCCGTTATCGCTCAATTCAACCTGATTATTTTTTTCTTCAATAACAAAATACAATGCCTCATCAATCTTGTGCATTTCTCTTTTATTATCTTGCATGTATTGATTTTCGGTTTTTTGAAGCAATTGTCTAATTCCTTCTTCACTCAAAAATTTAATTAATGCTTTGTTTTTTGGTAATGCTCTGTACGCTCTTAATAATTGGAATCCACCTTCTTTAGTATTTCCTTCTTTAATTAATTTTTTAGCTTCAGATAAGAAACCGTTTGCCAATTGGCGTTGTAAACTAACTAAGTTTTCAATTTTTGGTTTCATTTCCATGAATTCATGACGATCTCCCTGAGGAACCGGACCTGAAATAATCAATGGTGTTCTGGCATCATCAATCAACACTGAATCGACCTCATCTACAATGGCGTAATTGTGTTTTCTTTGCACTAAATCTTCTGGAGAATGCGCCATATTATCTCTTAAGTAGTCAAAACCAAATTCATTATTGGTTCCGTAAGTGATATCCGCATCGTAGGCTTTTTTTCTTCCTTCTGAACTTGGTTGGTAATTGTCAATACATTCTACAGTCATACCATGAAATTCGAATAATGGCGCTTTCCAAGTACTATCTCTTTTTGCCAAATAATCATTCACAGTTACTAAATGCACTCCGTTTCCTGTCAAGGCATTTAAATACAGCGGTAAAGTTGCTACTAATGTTTTTCCCTCACCGGTTTGCATTTCAGCCACTTTTCCTTCATGCAAAACCATTCCACCTATTAATTGTACGTCATAGTGAATCATGTCCCAAGTAATTTCTTTACCTGCAGCACTCCATGAATTTGCCCAAACGGCTTTGTCGCCATCTAAAGTAATGTAGCTTTTTATTGCTGAAAGTTCACGGTCCTTTGCAGTTGCAGTTACAACTACTTCGGTGTTGTCTTTGAAACGTCTAGCTGTTTCTTTTACAACCGCAAAAGCTTCCGGAAGAATTTCCATCAAGGTTTTTTCTGAAATATCGTAAGCTTCTTTTTCTAATGCATCAATAGCGATATAAATATCTTCTCTCTTATCAATGTCTTCAATGCTTTCTACTTCCAGTTTCAGCGCAGTAATTTTTGCGTCTTTTTCTGAACGAGCTTCTTTTATTTTGTCTTTAAAAAAGTTTGTTCGACCTCTAAGTTCATCATGGGATAATACCATTAGTGGTTCCTCAAAAGTTTTTATCTTGTTGAGATAAGGTTGTAAAGCTTTGACATCTTTTTGTGACTTATCGCCAACAAAGACTTTAATAATACTGTTTATGAAACTCATGATATATTTTTATTTCTAAATTGTGTAATTCTGTAAATTTAAACCAAAAAAAAGCCTCTTTTGAGACTTTTTTATTGGTTTACTTTTTAATATTCATCCTCATTCCAAAGATAATCTTCGTCCGTAGGATAATCTGGCCAAATTTCTTCCATTGATTCATATATCTCGCCTTCATCCTCTATAGATTGAAGGTTTTCTACTACTTCTAATGGAGCTCCTGCTCTAATAGCGTAGTCAATAAGTTCGTCTTTGTTAGCAGGCCACGGTGCATCGCTTAAATAAGATGCTAATTCTAATGTCCAATACATGTGTTGTCGATTTAGTTTTGTGCAAAAATAAATTTTTTACTGAAAAAGACAAGTAAAAAATCATTTATTTTTAGTTAAAGTTAAGAACGTTTTATTTATTGCTCAGTGTTCGGTATTTAGTGTTCAGTCTTTCACTGCAAACTTACAACTGTAAACTGCTAACTATTTTCTTGGAATCCATTGAACTTCGACAGCATTCAAGTCATGAGACAACTTTCGTGCCAACACAAATAGGTAGTCAGAAAGTCGGTTTAAGTACTTAATTGCGATTTCAGCAACGGGCTCATTGTGGCTTAAATGTACTGCTAAACGCTCTGCTCTGCGGCATACACAACGCGCAATATGACAATATGACACAGTAGTGTGTCCGCCAGGAAGTACAAAATGAGTCATTGGCGGCAATGCTTCTTCCATAGCGTCAATTTCATTTTCCAATAATTCTATATCAGACTCTATAATTTCCAATTTTTTCAAACGAAGTTCTCCGTTTTTCATCACTTCTTTTTCAGGTGGCGTTGCTAATATAGCGCCAACAGTAAACAGACGATCTTGAATTTCGATAAGGATTTCTTTGTAATGATTGTTCATTTCCTGATCGCGAATCAAACCGATATGAGAATTCAATTCGTCAACAGTTCCGTAACTTTCAATTCGGGCATGGTCTTTTGGGACTCTGGTTCCGCCAAAAAGTGCTGTTGTTCCTTTATCTCCAGTCTTTGTATATACTTTCATTTACCGTTTATTTGATTTAAAAAACAAATTTAGCGTATTAATTCCACTATTGCTGTAACAAATCGTTCTACTGAATTTTCACTGAGATTGAAATATAAATCCGGTTCAATGCATTCAATTTCCATTAAATAGAGTTCGTTCTCAATTAAAATTCCGTCTACACGAGCATACAGTAGATTGTCCTTAAAGGTGTCAACTACTTTTTGAGCTTTCTCAATCATTTCTAGACTTGGTTGGACCAAATTGTATTTTCCTCCAAAAAGAGATTGTACTCTAAAATCGCCATCAACAGGTTTTTTATTCACCGCATGAGAGAATTTTTTATTGAAAAATATAAAAGAGGTTTCGCCCAATGTTTGAATCTCGGGCATGAATTCCTGTAAAAGCAACTCTTTCTCAGTAGCTATGGTTGCATATTTGTCGTTTATTTCTTGAATTTGGGACACTTCAAAAACTTCGGTAAGATATGATCCTGCTGAAAATGCCGGTTTTATGACCGCTTTTTTCCAGTGTGATGGAATCAGTTCAGCAAGATTAAGGTGGTCCGTTTTGTCCATGAAAACGGTTGGCAAAATGGTAATTCCTTGCTGTTCCATTTCGCGTAGGTAAAACTTATGGATGTTTTGCTTGATTACTTCAATAGGATTCAGTGTTTTGATTCCTAGTTTTTCTATTTGGTCGAGCCAAATTTTAAACTCGGTTTCTTTTTCGAAATAATCCCAAGTATTGCGAAAAATCAGGTAATCAAAATCAGTCCAATTAATGGTTTTGTCACTCCAGATAGCGGCGCTGGCTTCTATGTTATGTTTGGCTAATGCTGGAATTATTTTTTGATCTTCGGGATTTAAATCGGGAAGTTTTTCGCAGGTAAGTATAGCGATTTTCATTTTTTGGTGGGTTTTATTTGGAATTTTAAACGCAATTGTAATTTGGATTTCCTAGCCCGGATAAAAGCGGTATCCTCTTTCTTGTACTTCAGACGAAGGAAGAATACAAGAAAGAGATACAAGCGGATAGCCGGAAGTTGCTCCTGAAAAAACTATTTGATGGTGTCGCTTTCTATAAGCCCGTCACGCAAACGAATAATTCTGTGTGCGTAAGCGGCGATTTCTTCTTCGTGGGTTACCAGGATTACGGTGTTTCCGTTGGCGTGAATGTCTCCAAAAAGTTTCATGATTTCTAATGACGTTATACTGTCCAGATTTCCAGTTGGTTCATCAGCAAGAATGATGGACGGCTTGTTGACCAAAGCACGGGCAATTGCCACACGCTGGCGTTGTCCTCCCGAAAGCTGGTTGGGTTGATGGTCCATTCTGTCCGCGAGATTTACTTGTTCTAAAACTTCGGTAGCTCGTGCTTTTCTTTCTGATTTTGAAAACCCGGCATAAATCATGGGTAATGCCACGTTATCTAATGCGGTTGTTCGGGGTAAAAGATTGAAAGTCTGGAAAACAAATCCTATTTCTTTGTTTCGAATTTCGGCTAATTCATCGTCTTTCATCTGGCTGACGTCTTTTCCGTTGAGGATGTAGCTCCCGGAAGTAGGGGTGTCTAAACAACCTAATAAATTCATTAAAGTTGATTTCCCAGATCCTGAAGGTCCCATTAATGCTACATATTCGCCTTTATTTATTTCTAAATCAATGCCTTTAAGAACATAAACAATTTCATTTCCAAGTACAAAATCTCGTTTGATATTGGTTATTTTGATTAGCGGGTTTGCCATTAGAATATATGATTTTTGACCTTTGACTGAGCGTAGGCTACTATTAAATTAGATTTTAAAAGTACAAAAGACTTTCGAATTATTAATAAGTAGTTGCTTTTTTAAATTTGTTACATTTTAAGCTTGAATTTTAAATAAGAATTAAGTTTTTTAAAATCAAATAATTGCAATTTTTGCTTATTTCTTTTAAAAATACAATTTTTAATACATAGAATCAGCTGTAATTATTTATACTATTTTAAGGTTAGTTTGTATAATTTACACTTTGTTTCTTTTTATTTCATAATTATATGTAATATTTATAATATTTTTGGATTATAATTATGAATTGAATAATCTTTCTTACATTTACATGAATAATATTAATCAAATCAAGTAGTTATGAAAAGTACAAAAATGGCATTAGGAATAGCGGTAATCGCTTTGGGACTTACTTCGTGTAAAGATGAAAAAGCGGAACAAGCAGAAAAATCGGTAGATACATATGTAATGTATGTTGATTCATTAGGAAATGTTGCTTCAGAGGATGCTAAAGCAAACTGGCAAGGAATCGAGGCTACGTATCAATTAAGAAGCGGAGATGCACAAGCAGCTTTAGCTAATATGAAAGATAACGCAGAAGCGCAAGAACGACTAGATGCTGCAACTGCTAAATACGAAGCGTTGAAAACTAAATATGAAGCTGAAATGCAAGAGAATGCTAAAGCTGCTGTAGCTGCAAATCCAAAACAACAATTAAGAAATGCTTTGTTTGGTGAAGGAAAAATAGGAGATGATATGAGTTTTACCTGGGTAAACAAAGACAATATCCTTGGTGTTTATCAACAATTTATTAGTACGATTGATACTAATAAAGATGCCTATTCTCGTGAAGATTGGGATGAAATTAAATTGATGTATGAAGCACTGGACAGCAGAAAAAATACTGTTGAAAAAGAAGGACTTTCAGGTGAGGATAACAGAAAAATTGCTAGTTTAAAATTGAAATTTGCACCGATGTATACTGTAAACAGAATGGGAGCAAAATCAGGAGAAATGAAAAGAGCTAAAGAATAAGGAATAATTAATTCAAAGTGAGAAATGACAGTCAGCAATGGCTGTCATTTTTTTTTAGGTACGAATCACAAAATGTTCTTTGGGTTGCTCTTTTCTAAAAAATACCAATCCCCATTGAAAGGTATCAATAGTTACGGTCACATTTGTATGTTTTTTTATGATTTCCCACGCTTCCTCCATTTCAGGGGACCAATGGATGTCATCGAATATCCAAAGGGTTTCGTTGGTAATGGTAGGAAGTAATAATCCGAAATATTCCAAGGTTGCTTTCTTGGAGTGATTTCCGTCGAAATAAATGAGGTTAAAGTTTAAAGTTTGAAGTTTATCCCAATAAGAATTGAACTCTGTTATCTCGGAATTTATATTGGTTAAACCAAATTGGTTAAAATGATTTTGGGCAATTTTTGCCGTTTCCGAGCAACCTTCCAGTGTAGTAATTTCTGCTTTCAAATTCCCTAAAGAAAGCGACGAAGTCGCTAATCCTAATGAAGTTCCAATTTCTAAAATAGAGTTTGGCTGAAAATAATGGGTGATTCTAAATAATAATTCGGCACGCTTTGAAGTAATTCCTGCAGTTTTAGCAATCTTGGAAACAACTCTTGTATTCGATTTAAAAACTTTCGAACCTGCACCAAAATCAGTGATTTCAATGGTATTATTGTTTGCTAAAAGCGAGTTTCTGTACTTTCTTAAAATAGCATATTCCGGTTTTGATTTTTTATCATAAAAGCATTTCGTCAGTAAACTAAATACAAACGGAGAATGTACGGCATGCTCATTTTTTGAGTGCCAGAGGAATTGTAGGTACGATTTTATTTGAAATAACATAAAGACATTTACAAAATAGGTGCGAAGATACTAAGATAATAGTCGAAAGTCAAAATCCGAAAGTCAAAAGATGCAATGGCGTTATCTTCAAGCTTGGACTTTTGACCTTATGACTTTAAAACTTTAAGACTATAAAGCATATATTTGCGCCCTTGGAATTTACACCAAGAATAATTCCCATTTTTTACGATAATGATTGAACATATAGAACATAAAAATGCCATAAGCTCGGAAGAAATTGACCGATGCATCGCTATTTTGGAAGAACTGAATACTGATACCGATCAGATTTTTGATATTCCAAAAGGACAACGAACGGCTTTAATAAAAGCGGCAGGAATGTTTTCCAGGCCGGATCGTGACGAACTTTCCCGTAGAAAGAAAGACGGTAAACTGGCAATCAAACGTAAAATGGAAAAGCGGGACCGTACCGCCCGTAAGGAAACCGGAATCCGTCATGCCCGCGAAGCGAGTGTTTTTGTGGCGCCAAAATTGTTGGCTATGAACCATCTTGCTCTTAAGGAACAATTAGAATTGGAAACTCCCAGAAATTGTTACGTATGTAAAACCGAGTTTACTAAAATGCACCACTTTTACGATACAATGTGTACCGATTGTGGGGATTTTAATTATGCCAAACGATTTCAAACTGCAGATGTAAAAGGGCAGGTCGCCGTTATTACAGGGTCTCGTCTAAAAATAGGCTATCACATTACGTTGATGTTACTGCGTGGTGGAGCGACTGTTATTGCAACGACTCGTTTTCCGGTGGATTCAGCTTTGCGTTTTTCTAAGGAAGATGATTTCATGGATTGGGGACATCGTTTGAAAATTCACGGATTGGATTTGCGACACATTCCCAGTGTGGAGATTTTTTGCAATTTCATAGAGCAAAAATACGAACGTTTGGATATCTTAATCAATAATGCAGCACAAACCGTGAGGCGTCCCGCCGGATTTTATACCCATTTAATGGAAAATGAAGCACTTTCCATTACCTCTTTACCGCAACAGGCACAAGAATTATTATTGGATCATACCAATTGTCTGGATGAATTAAAAGTATTGACCTCGGGAGTTTCTTCGAATCAAAATATGCCGGTAACTTGGCACGGACCAGAACCTGGAATTGGTTTGCGGGCTTCCGCCAAATTATCCCAGATTCCGTATTCGTTTGATAATGCGCTGGTGGCAAATGAAGTTTTCCCGGAAGGGGAACTCGATGCCGATTTGCAGCAAGTAGATTTGCGAAAAACCAACAGCTGGCGGTTGCGCTTGGGACAAATAGAAACCACAGAGATGATTGAAGTACAATTGGTGAATTCAGTAGCGCCATTTGTATTGTGTAACCGCCTTTCGGAAGTAATGAAGAAAGACAACACCGGAAAAAAACACATTATCAATGTATCAGCAATGGAAGGGAAGTTTCATCGCTTTTTCAAGGAAGACCGCCATCCGCATACCAATATGGCCAAAGCTGCCCTGAATATGCTGACGCACACGTCTTCAGGAACTTTGGCAAAAGACGGCATTTTTATGAATGCGGTAGATACCGGTTGGGTTACGGACGAAGATCCGGCAGAATTAGCCAAAAGAAAACAGGAAGAGGAAGATTTTCAACCGCCATTGGATATTGTAGATGGAGCAGCACGAGTTATGGATCCGTTGTTTGACGGTATCAATACAGGAAAGCATTGGTGTGGGAAGTTTTTGAAAGATTACAATCCGATTCCTTGGTAGAAACTTCAGATTTATAAAATCATTCAACTGTCAGTTCGAGCGCAGTCGAGAACCAATGTTGCATCTCGACTGCGCTCGATATGGGAAAAAAGAGCTGTCTATTGTTAGTATTATCTACATCATAAAACCACAGCAGAATTTAATTTTGTTGTGGTTTTTTGTTGTTTATTTTTGTGTACAGATTATACATTCTGGCAATCATGATCTACGGTCTATGCTCCGGCGAACGGTGTGCCGAAAAGTCCGACTGCAAGTTCTATCCAAATGAGGAGAAGCACTACCAGAATAAATGCACATAAAATAATTCGATGATTGGTTTTTTTTACCTTTCTCATTACAAGTTCACAGACAAGACTAGTACCGAGCAATAGGATACCTGCGACCACAAAGTCGGCCAGGTTCCAGTTTACTGCATCTGTGAATTGCATCACTATTAATGGGATGAGCAATAAAAAAACTACTGTGAGCACAATGGCTATACCTCTTTTGTTTTCTATAATCATAATTTCCAGTTTTATATATTAATTTGGTTTTACATAATCCGAAAGTGTAGCTATTAAATATTTAATAGGTTTATTTTCAGGGTTTTGTTTTACAAATGTACATAACTTTGAAATGCAAAGTACTTTATGTTTTAAAATTATTTTAATCTTATATAATTGTTTGTTGAAAAAAATGACTGTTAGAAAAATCTAGGTTAGAATCCTATTTCCTTGGTAAATCCTTTAGATTTATAAAATAAAAACCACTACAGAATTAGATTTTGTTGTGGTTTTTACTGTACAGCTAAACTGTCAATTTTTTAAATTTAGTTTCTGTTTTTTTTAATCTTTAGTACGTATTAAAGTTGGTTTTATAAAAAATAAGGCGCTAATGCTAAAGAATAATAACTGTTATTTGTCCTTAGGGGACTGAAGTGCAAATGCAAATCCTAAGCCAAATAATATTGTTATTAGTGCTGCGAAATATGGGATAAAATCAGACATCTTTATTGTTTTGTATAATTTTTAAATAAATGCCGAATGCTAGTATGGAAGGGACCCAAATTCCAATAAAGATTGCTTGCTCTTTATTTCCCTGAAAGTATAAAATTTCTGAGAAAATTAACGAAAGGAAAGCTGCCATAAATAACAACTTATCAGATAATGTAAATTTTTTTAACATTTTTGTTGATTTAAAAATTATTTTTAATAAAATAGTTAAGTAAATCTATAAACATAAAGTGAGATTTGTTTGTTTAGATTGTTGTTTTATAAAATAATTAAGTATTGTTTAGCGGGTACGTTTTTTAAAATAATAAATAGAGTATAGATTATAAATTCAAATTGATGAGAAAGAATGCCGCATCTTGTGTCTGTTTACTTATTTTTATGGGAATAAAAGAAAAGGATAAAACTAAAAAATATTAGTTTGGAAAATTATTTAAAGATTACAGTACTGTTTCTTGGTAAACACTTTAATCTTGAAAATAGAAAACCACAACAAAATTAAATTCTGTTGTGGTTCTCGTTATGTGATGATGGCCCTACCTCGCAATGGCTTTTTACCCTTCTATCTTCGCACTCAGCTCAAACCAGCGTTCCTCTTTCTCTTCAATTTTATTGATGATATTTTTCAATTCGTTGGCTTTCTTTTCAATATTGTCTTCGGCAATTTTTCCGTCTGAGAATAATTGTTCGATAGCTACTTTCTGAATCTCTAAATCCTTGATTTCTCGTTCCGTTTTTTGGAATTCTTTTTGTTCGTTGAACGTCAGGTTTCCCGTTGGATTGTTTTGTTTCCAGTCTTTTTTATCGGCTTTGTTTTCCTCTTTTTGGGCTACATCGGCACTGTCTTCATAGGCTCTGAAATCAGAATAGTTTCCAGGAAAATCTTCTACCACACCATCACCTCTAAAAATGAACAAATGATCCACAATTTTATCCATGAAATATCGGTCGTGAGAAACTACAACTAAACATCCTGGATAATCCAAAAGGAAGCTTTCCAAAACATTCAGCGTCACAATATCCAAATCATTGGTAGGCTCATCCAGAATCAAGAAGTTTGGATTCTGAATCAAAACCGTACACAAGTACAAACGTTTCAACTCGCCACCGCTCAATCGATCCACAAAATCGTATTGTTTTTTAGAATCAAACAAGAAACGCTCCAATAATTGTGAAGCCGAAATCAATTTTCCTTTCATCAACGGAATAAATTCTCCGTATTCCTTAATCACATCAATCACGCGCTGACCCGGTTTTGGGTTAATCCCGCTTTGGGTATAATATCCTATTTTTATAGTCTCGCCAACTACTACTTTTCCACCATCAAGCGGTAAAGTTCCAGTCAAGAGATTCAAGAAAGTCGATTTTCCGGTTCCGTTTTTCCCAATGATTCCAATGCGTTCCCCACGTTGAAAATCGAAACTGAAATTATTCAAAATCACATGATCCTTGAATTTCTTGGAGATTTTGTGAAGCTCGATAATCTTGCTTCCCATGCGTTCCATGTTAATTTCAAGCTCTACTTTATTTTCACGACGGCGACTTTGTGCTTTTTCTTTGATGTCATAAAAATCATCCTGACGCGATTTCGATTTTGTCGTTCTCGCTTTTGGCTGACGGCGCATCCATTCCAGTTCTTTCACAAAAAGATTCTGCGCTTTATCCACACTCGAATTCTCGGATGCGATGCGTTCCTCTTTTTTCTCTAAATAATAAGAATAATTTCCTTTGTATTGGTATAATTTTCCGTTGTCTAATTCGATGATTTCATTACAAACACGCTCCAAAAAGAAGCGGTCGTGCGTCACCATAAACAACGTAATGTTTTCTTTAGCAAAATAACTTTCCAACCATTCAATCATCTCTAAATCCAAGTGATTCGTAGGTTCATCCAGAATTAATAAATCAGGACGATTGATCAAAATGATAGCCAGTGACAACCTTTTTTTCTGTCCACCAGAAAGATTTTTCACTTTCAGTTTGAAATCTTCCAACTTCAGTTTGAACAAAATTTGCTTGTACTGCGTTTCAAAATCCCACGCATTGTGCTGATCCATTCCGTCAAAAGCTTTTTGGTACGCTTCTTCGTCTTCAGGATTTTCTAATGCTTTTTCATACGCCTCAATCACTTTCAAAGTCTCATTATCCGAAGCGAAAATGCTTTCTTCAATCGTCAATTCGTCTTGCAAATTGTTATTTTGCGAAAGGAAAGCCATTTTTATGCCTTTTCTCAAAACTACTTGCCCCGTATCGGACTCTTCTAAACCATTAATAATACTCATAATGGTAGTTTTTCCAGAGCCGTTTTTGGCTATGAAGGCAATTTTTTGGTCTTTATTGATTCCAAAAGAAATGTTTTCAAAAAGCGTTCTTTCTCCAAAAGATTTCGAGATATTTTCGACAGATAGGTAATTCACTTTGTAGGGTATGAGTTATAAATTATAAGGTATGATTTCGTTACGAAACATAACTTTTTTGCAAAAGTAATTCATTTACACCAAGTTTCAAGTTTTTGTGGTTCAACTAATATTAAAACCAAAATTTAGGTTAGTTTTTAGGAGCGAATAATTGGGTTTTATTTGTAGATATCGTTCCCGCTGTCATTCTAATCTTTTTGTTCTTAAAGAAAGAACAAAAAGGATTTTCCCTTCCATCGGGGCTAAAGAGAAACATGTTTTTTGATTTCAAAAAAATAACGTAAATTTGAGTAGTTAAAAATTTGTATCATGAAAACGGAGACTTTAAAAATCAACATCACGCAAAGAATTTTGAATATTAACGATTATAAAATACTCAGTAAAATAGCGAAACTTCTTGATGAAGAAAACAGTGTTGGTTATGACGAAGATGGAAACCCAATTTCCGAAAAAGAATATACTAAGGACATTCATGAAGCTTTGCATCAATTGAATGAAGGGAAGTTAGAAACGTATTCTAGCGAAGAAGTCAGAAAAAAAATTTTAGGTTAATGAAAGTCCTTTGGAGTAAAAAAGCATCAAATGAACTAGAAGCTATTTATAAGTACATTAAAAAAGAAAGTCCTCAAAATTCCGTTTTAGTATTTAATAAAATTTATGATTTGGCAAATTCTCTGTCAAACTTCCCCTATAAATTTCCGATTGAGCCAATAATCAATATTGAAAAAGTTAGATTTGCAGCCATTTGGAGTTTTAAAATTATCTATTCTGTCGAGAAAGAAAGTATTGTGATTTTGAGAGTTTTCAACACGAAACAAAATCCCATACAACTAAAACAATAAACTTTGCAACTATCCGTCATCATCCTCAATTACAACGTTCGTTATTTTCTCGAACAATGTGTTTTAAGCGTCCAAAATGCTTTAGAAAAAATTGACGGCGAAATCATTGTAATCGACAATAATTCCCAAGACGACAGTTGTGAAATGATGAAAAAACGTTTTCCAAACGTAAAACTCATTCAAAACAAGGAGAATTTAGGTTTCCCAAAAGGCAATAATATAGGAGTTGCACAAGCTCAAGGCGAATACATTTGCATTCTCAATCCAGATACAGTTGTCAGTGAAGATACGTTTGTGAAAATTTTAAATTTTGTCACTTCGAGCGCAGTCGAGAAGAATAATTTAGGAGTTGTTGGCTGTAAACTCATTGATGGAGCCGGAAATTTTCTTCCTGAAAGCAAACGTGGCATTCCGACGCCTTTTGTTGCTTTTACAAAAATTACGGGTTTGTATCAATTTTTTCCCAAGTCAGAAACATTCGGAAAATATTATGCACAGCATTTAAACGAAAACGAAACGGGAAAAGTGGATATTCTCGTAGGTGCTTTTATGTTGATGAAAAGAGATTTGTATCTTGAAATAGGCGGGTTTGATGAAGATTGCTTCATGTATTCAGATGATATTGATTTGTCTTATCAGATATTACAAAAAGGAAAGGCGAACTATTATTTCCATCAAACCACCGTAATCCATTATAAAGGAGAAAGTACCATTAGGGACGAAACTTATATGAAGCGCTTTCAAGAAGCGATGCATTTTTTTTATAAAAAGCATTTTTATCCTGACGGTTCGGGATCCGTAATATTCTCACTTTTTATGAAAACAGGAATTGTCTTTTTCTCTTTTGTAAAAATGTTTCAAGGAAGATCCTCGCGAAACTTCGGTATAGAAATGCTCCCCCAATTATATGTGTTGTATTCAGCTAACGAAAAATTAGTAGATAAACTCCGTTTAGTTTTGCAAAAAAAAATCCTGTTTCACGATTTGAAAACAGAAAAAATGGTAATTTCGTCTTTTGTTAAAAACAAAGAAGTAGTGGGAATTATTTTAGATAACGAATTCATATCCTTTAAAGAATGTATCGCAATTCTCGAATCTTCAAGGAATAAAAGGTTTACCTTTAAAATTATACCAAAAAATGCTAAATTTTTAATAGGAAGTAACATTAGTAATGAGAGAGGTGAGATTATAGAAATAGAGTAAAAAATTACATTTAATGCAATTTATATTTAAAATATTTAGTAATTTCGCAAACTGAAAATCAAAAGCACCTTTTAGGTTAACAATATGGCAAAATTTGAATTGAAGCTTCCAAAAATGGGAGAAAGCGTTGCAGAAGCGACCATTACAAATTGGTTGAAACAAGTTGGAGACAAAATTGAAGCCGATGAAGCGGTACTTGAAATTGCTACTGATAAAGTAGACAGTGAAGTGCCGAGCGAAGTTTCGGGAATTTTGGTGGAGCAATTATTTGGAAAAGATGATCTGGTTCAAGTAGGTCAGACTATCGCAATAATTGAAACCGAAGGTGGAGAGCTTGTGCCAATTGTTAAAGAAGCTGTAGCTACTGAGGTCGTTGCAGAAGTAACAAAAACGGTAGATGCCGCCAAAGAAAGTGTTGCGGCTCCAATAGATTTCTCTGATTCTGAAAAATTCTTATCGCCTTTGGTGAAAAATATTGCCAAAGAAGAAGGAGTTTCTATAGCAGAATTAGAAGCGATATCCGGAACAGGAAAAGAAGGAAGAGTAACTAAAAATGATATTTTAGACTACGTAAAAAATAGAACAAGCCAACCTGTAGTTTCGGCTCCGGTGGCAGCGGTTCAAAAACCAGTAGCAGCTCCAGTGGCTCATAAAGCAACTCCGGTATCTGTAAGTGGCGGTGATGAAATTATAGAAATGGACCGAATGCGCAAGCTAATTGCGGGGTACATGGTCGCTTCGGTACAAACATCGGCTCACGTTCAGTCTTTTATTGAAGTGGATGTGACGAATATTGTAAAATGGAGAGAGAAAAATAAAGTTGTTTTCGAAAAAAGAGAAGGAGAGAAATTAACGTATACGCCAATTTTCATGGAAGCAGTTGCAAAAGCGTTGAAAGATTATCCTGGAATGAATATTTCTGTCGATGGTGATTATATCATCAAAAAGAAAAATATTAACCTTGGAATGGCAGCTTCGTTACCAAATGGAAATTTAATTGTTCCCGTTATTAAAAATGCAGATCAATTGAATTTGGTTGGAATGGCCAAAGCGGTCAACGATTTAGGAGGTCGTGCAAAAGCTGGAAAACTAAAACCGGATGACACGCAGGGCGGAACCTATACCGTTACGAATGTGGGGACTTTTGGAAGTGTTTTTGGAACGCCAATTTTGAATCAACCGCAAGTGGGGATTTTAGCCCTTGGAGCAATCCGTAAAATGCCAGCAGTAATTGAAACTCCGGAAGGAGACTTTATTGGGATTCGCCAGAAAATGTTCTTATCACACAGCTATGACCATAGAGTGGTTGATGGAGCACTAGGAGGTAGTTTTGTAAAAAGAGTTGCTGAATACTTAGAAGCTTTTGATGTAAACAGAGATGTTTAAAAGTTTATAATTACAGTAAAAACCCGATTGATTTTTAAAAATCAATCGGGTTTTCTTTTTTTGAGGTTTTCTGTAACTTTAAATGGTGAACTTTAAACGAAATTAAACCCAAATTTCTATATTTGTATCCACACAATATTTAAAAATGGAACTCAAACTCAATAAACCAATTTGCTTTTTCGATCTTGAAACCACAGGAATTGATATCGGAAAAGATAGAATTGTAGAAATCTCAATATTCAAAGTTTTCCCAAACGGAAACAAAGAAAGCAAAACTTGGCTGGTTAATCCTACGATTCCTATTCCGTCACAAACAACAGCTGTTCATGGAATTACCGACGAAAAAGTGGCAAATGAGCCTACTTTTAATGAGTTGGCTGCGCAAGTTTACAATATGATTAAAGACAGTGATTTGGCTGGATTTAATTCGGATCGATTTGATATTCCGTTATTGGCAGAGGAAATGTTACGTGCCGGAGTAGATTTTGACATGAAAAACAGAGTTTCGGTTGATGTACAGACCGTTTTTCATAAAATGGAAGAACGAACATTGGGTGCAGCTCATAAGTTTTATTGCGGTAAAACCCTTGAAAATGCACATTCAGCAGAAGCAGATACCATGGCGACTTACGAAATTCTGAAAGCACAATTAGATCGGTATCCGGAATTGGAAAACGATATGAAATCATTATCGGAGTTTACTACAAGAAAGAAAATCGCTGATTTTGCTGGAATGATTGCTTTTGATAAGGATGACCAAGAGATTTTTACTTTTGGAAAACACAAAGGGGTAAAAGTGGATAAAATTCTGGAAACTGAACCTGGGTATTTCAGCTGGATACAAAATGCGGATTTTCCGTTGTATACCAAAAAAGTTTTAACAGCAATAAAATTAAGAAAACTGAACACAAAATAAGTGTTCATTGTTCCGTTTTTTAGTGTTCAATCGGAACACTGTTTGGAAGAACTGACCACTAATCACTGACCACTGAATACTAAATTTATGAAAATAATCTGCATCGGTAGAAATTACACCAATCATATAGAAGAATTACACAACGAAAGACCCACGGAACCTGTGGTTTTTATGAAGCCGGATTCGGCCGTTTTATTGAAACAACATCCATTTGTGATTCCGGAATTTTCGGAAGATATTCATCACGAAATTGAAATTATTGTCAAAATAAATAAAGTTGGTAAATACATCGAGCCTAAATTTGCGCATAAATATTATGACGAAATTAGTGTTGGAATTGACTTTACGGCACGTGATTTACAGGGGAAATTAAAAGCAAAAGGCTTGCCTTGGGAAAAAGCAAAAGCATTTGACGGCTCGGCAGTTATAGGTGAATTTTTGCCAAAAAATCAATTTAGTTCATTGGAAAATATTACTTTTGAATTGACAAACAACAATAAAACGGTGCAAAAGGGTAACTCCAGTCACATGTTGTGGAAAATTGATGAGCTAATTTCATACGTTTCTCAATTTTTTACTTTAAAAATTGGGGATATTATTTTTACGGGAACTCCAGAAGGAGTCGCTGCTGTAAAGTCAGATGATGTTTTAGAAGGATTTTTAGAAGGAAAACAACTATTTAGAATACAAGTAAAATAATGGCTATAAATTACAACCTTTCAAAAGTGTACGCACTTTCAGACAACGATGCAGAATTTGTGAATGAAATTTTGACTTTGTTTGTTACTGAAATTCCGGATGATTTAATGCAAATCAAAGAAGGAATAAAAAAGAAAGACCACAAGCATGCTTATGCATATGCGCACAAGATAAAACCTACGCTTGATTTAATGGGCTTAAACGTGGCTTTTGAAGAGATTCTTCAAATTGAAGCTTGGACCAAAACCGAAGGTAAAAAGAGAGATATTAAAGAAACTTTTAAGAGCGTAAAAAACCAAGTTAATGACGCTATCAAAGAAATCAAAAAAGATTTCGATTTGTAATATTGGGGCGTGACCCGCTGAAAATGCGGGTCGGGCTATCCGTTACAAACGAAGTTCACTGAACTCCTATGAAAATAATTATTAGGTGAAGTAATCTCCCGAAAAAACGGGAGGATTTTTACTTTTATCCCTCACGAAAAAAACCGAATGTGCTATTTTACACATTTTCTTTTTAGATTGCAATCTCATAAAAAAAAAGTACAAAAAAATGAAAGCAACCATAGTGACCATTGGTGACGAAATTTTAATAGGCCAAATCGTCGATACAAATTCTGGTTTTATAGCGAAGTCGTTAGATAAAATAGGTGTTGAAATCAACGAAATGATTTCGATTAGTGATGATAAAAAACACATTTTAGATACGTTTGCAGTACTTCAAAACAAAGTCGATTTGGTTATTATTACAGGGGGTTTAGGGCCAACAAAAGATGATATTACCAAGAAAACATTTTGTGATTATTTTGAAGATGAATTAGTTGTAGATCAAAGAGTGCTGGCTCATGTCACGCAACTTATTGAGGGTTTTTATAAGCGAACCATTACGCAAATCAATAAAGATCAGGCACTGGTTCCGTCAAAATGTACGGTGCTGCATAATCAAGTTGGTACAGCGCCAGGGATGTGGATGAAAAAAGAAAACACCGTTTTTATTTCGCTTCCCGGAGTTCCTTATGAAATGAAGTATTTAATGGAGCATGAGATCATCCCAAAAGTAGTTCGGGAATACAAACGGCCTTATATTATCCATAAAACAATTCTCACGTACGGACAAGGAGAAAGTATGGTGGCGGAACGAATAGAGGTTTGGGAAAATAACCTGCCAGAATTTATTAAGTTGGCTTATTTGCCTGCTCCGGGAAGAGTTCGTTTGCGGCTTTCGGCCCGTGGCACAGATAAAGAAAAATTAGAAGCTGCTCTTGAGGAAAATGTAAACTCGCTGGATGCTGTAATTCATGATATTATTGTTGGTTTTGATGATGATGAAACCTTGGAGGTTGTGATAGGAAAAATGCTCACAAAGCAAAACAAAACGATTTCTACTGCCGAGAGCTGTACCGGAGGTAAAATTGCGGCTGTATTGACATCGGTTTCCGGAGCTTCAAAGTATTTTAAAGGAAGTGTTGTTTCTTATGCAACGGATGCTAAAATTAATGTTTTGGGTATTTCGGAAAGTATGATAAAAGAAAATTCAGTGGTGAGCAGAGCGGTTGTTTCGGCTATGGCTTTGAACATTAAAAACATGATGAAAACAGACTATGCAATTGCTACAACTGGGAACGCTGGACCATCAAAAGGAGACTCAAACGCAGAAGTTGGAGCAGTTTTTATTGCATTGGCAACACCAAGCGAAATAATTGTTGAAGAATTTAATTTTGGTCAACCCCGTGAAAAAGTGATAGATAGAGCTGTAATTAAAAGTTTAGAACTATTACAGAAAGAAATTTTAAAAAATGTGCAATAAATTTGTTGCTTAATAGGTTTATTTTTCTTTTCTTTGCACCCTGATTTTGAATAACGATAAAAGATAAGTATAATGTCAAGAGTTTGTGACCTTACAGGTAAAAGAGCGATGGTAGGAAATAACGTTTCTCACGCTATGAACAAAACTAAGAGAAAATTTTCTGTGAACTTAGTTAAAAAGCGTTTTTATCTTCCAGAAGAAGATAGATGGATTACTCTAAGAGTAGCTGCATCTACGATAAAAACAATTAATAAAAATGGAATCGCTGCAGTTTTGAAAAAAGCGCAGTCAGAAGGATTTATTAAATAATCCATTCCAAAATAAAAAAATAGCAAGATGGCAAAGAAAGGTAATAGAATCCAGGTAATTTTAGAATGTACTGAGCACAAGACTTCAGGTGTTGCAGGAACTTCAAGATACATAACAACAAAGAACAAAAAGAATACACCAGACAGATTAGAGATTAAGAAATTTAATCCAATCTTGAAACGTGTAACTGTTCACAAAGAAATTAAATAATAATTAGAGATTTTAATAAAATCTCAAATGGTGACATTTGGAGATTTTATTGAAATTTAAATAACATTTGAATCATGGCAAAGAAAACCGTAGCATCGTTACAAACATCTTCTAAGAGATTATCAAAAGCCATCAAAATGGTGAAATCTCCAAAAACAGGTGCATATACATTCGTAGAATCTATTATGACTCCTGAAGCTGTTGATGAATTCTTGAAAAAGAAATAATTAACAATCACATTATATAGAAAAGCTACTTTCATTCGGAAGTAGCTTTTTTATTTTCTATATTTACCATTAGAAAAACGTATTGGTTCTTTGAGCTTAAATACTTCATTCTTAATACTATTTATACAATGAGTTTTTTTAAAAGAATATTTTCATCAGAGAAAAAAGACCCAAGTCTAAGCGAACAGGAGAAGCAAACATTAGATAAAGGTCTTGAAAAATCAAAAACAAACTTTTTTTCGAAGCTAACCAAAGCTGTTGCCGGAAAGTCAAAAGTTGATGATGAAGTTTTAGATAATTTAGAGGAAATCCTTGTTGCCTCGGATGTTGGTGTGAATACTACATTGAAAATAATCACCAGAATCGAAAATCGGGTTGCCGCAGACAAATACCTTGGTGTTGAAGAACTCAATGAAATTCTTAGAGAAGAAATCGCGGCTTTATTATCAGAGACAAACTCTGGCGAAGCCACCGATTTTGTAATTCCAATTCAGACCAAACCTTATGTTTTAATGGTGGTTGGGGTAAATGGTGTCGGGAAAACGACTACCATTGGTAAACTAGCGTATCAGTTTAAAAAAGCAGGTTATACTGTGGTTCTTGGTGCAGCCGATACTTTTCGTGCCGCAGCTATCGATCAGTTGCAAATATGGGCGGATAGAGTAGGCGTTCCTATCGTTCGTCAAGATATGGGAAGTGATCCTGCTTCGGTAGCTTTTGATACCTTACAATCAGCAGTGGCGCAAAATGCCGATATTGTTATTATTGATACTGCAGGTCGTTTGCATAATAAAATTAATTTAATGAACGAATTGACAAAAGTAAAACGTGTGATGCAAAAAGTTGTGGGTGATGCGCCACATGATGTGTTATTAGTTTTGGATGGATCAACCGGTCAGAATGCTTTTGAACAAGCAAAACAATTTACAGCGGCTACTGAGGTTACTTGCTTAGCAGTTACAAAACTAGACGGAACTGCAAAAGGCGGTGTTGTGATAGGAATCTCAGATCAATTTAAAATTCCGGTAAAATATATTGGGGTAGGGGAAGGAATTGAGGATCTTCAGGTTTTTAATAAGTATGAGTTTGTAGATAGCTTTTTTAAATAATAATAGAATGGATTTTTCTTCTTTAAAAAACACACCTCCGATGTATCTCTATTTAGTGAGCATCATTTCTTTTATATTGGGAAATGTTATCCGTGATAAAAGTCTTGGTTTGTATTATTTTTTATTGATAATTGGTTTAGTTTTCTTTGTTTTAGGTTTTATGAAACGTTTGAAAAATAGGTAGGTTTATTGGCATAAAGCACTGATTTTTTGCCACAAAGTTTGATCAAAATCAGATAACGCAAAAGTTGGATTGTCAGGATTTGCAACGTCACCCATTCTGATGACGACCATTTTCTTACTTGGAATGACATAGATTTTTTGGTCATTTTTGCCCAATGCCATATACATATCGGATGGAGCTGTTGGTATTAAACTACCATTGTACTGCAGTTGACTTTGTGGCAAATGATAACTTGATTTTCCATTCAGCCACCATAAATAGCCATAGCCCAAATTTATAGTTTGTGAAGTGTTTGTGGCTTCATTTAGATAGTTTTCATTTACTATGGTGTTGCTTTCCCATTTTCCTTTGTTGTAAATTAACAATCCAAAGCGGGCCATGGAGCGCGTGTTGCTTCCATAAATAGAATTATTGCCTAATTGAAACCATGCGCCATCCATTCCTATTTTATCTTTTAATTTGGTATTGAAATAGGTATTCCAGGTTTGGCCACTGGCTTGAGCAATCACATCCTGTAATTTCACATAGACATTATGGTACGCCCAACGTGTTCCCGCATCTGCTTTATATTTTAGGCTTGCTGGATCAACATCATCCGTACTGTCATCTAATCCGGAAGTCATGTTGAGTAGGTGTTTGTTTGTAATCAAGTTCTCTTTGGCTAAAGGTAAGCTGGTCCAACCAGTTCCTATGTATTGTGAAACTTTAGTATTGATATTGATGAGGTTTTCTTGTTGAGCAATTCCTGTTACTGTTGATGTCAGCGTTTTTCCGGCGCTCGCCCAATACCAAAAGCATTGGCATCATGACCGTTGAAATAGTGTTCCATTACGATTCTTCCGTTGACAAGAATGAGGAAAGATTTTGAATTTTTGAGTTCCAAATAATCCAATAGCGGTTGTACGGCGGATTGTTTCCAGCCTAAACTCGCAATTGATTTTGTATTCCAAGTTGTACCTGTTAAAGGTGGGAAATAGATTGTTTCTGCCGGTGTAGGTATAGGAGTTGGTTCAGTAGTATCTGAACTGCAGCTACTAGACAATATTAGGATGAGAAGACTGTAGATTGTTTTTGACATCTTGCTACTGATTTATTTCTAATTCCTTTAAGACCAAAAATATAGAAAATAGTTTAATGTGTTTCTACTATTTTTGTTTTCTTTGAATTTAATAAGAGTAACTTTGTAATTAGAATAAACGTGATTTAACTTAAATTCTCTAGCCCTGATGGAAGCGGCATCCTTTTTCTTGCCATTCTGACGAAAGGAAGAATGGCAAGAAAAAGATATAGCGTACAGCAGGAATTAGCTCCTAAAAACAATAATTATATGAAAAACACACTTAGCATTCTTTTTATAGCATTTTTTTTTGTGGGGTGTCAGCAAAAGATTAAGCCTGCAGACATTTCAAAAATAAATGGGTATTGGGAAGTTGAAAAGGTTGTTTTTGATTCCATAAAGGACAAAGAATATGGAATGAATGAAGTATATGATTATTTTAAAATTGATAATAATGTTGGTATTCGGAAGAAAGTGATGCCACAATTGGACGGGACTTTTTTAGTGAACGATGTTTATGAAAACGTAACGGTGCGATTTGCCGATGAGAAAGTGTTTTTGGACTATACTACTCCTTATATGAAATGGAGTGAAGAATTAATTGTTTTGTCGGACGAAGAATTAGTGCTGCTCAACAAGGAAAAAATAGAATATCATTACAAGAAAGCAACACCAATAAATTTACTGGGCGATGGCAAAACGACTAAATAATCAAAGTACGATAGGGGATGTTTTGAAACAAATTATCCAAGTGAATAAACTTCAACCTGGGATGGATCAAATTGACGTTAAGGATGCTTGGAAAAATCTGATGGGGAATGGTGTGAATAATTACACTAAAAATGTGGTTTTGAAAGGCAGTACTTTATATGTAGAACTGAGCTCTTCAGTATTAAGAGAGGAATTAAGTCACGGCAGATCAAAAATTGTGGCTATGATTAATGAAGAATTAAGACGGGATGTGGTGAAGGATGTCGTTTTGAGATAATGAAGAAGTATTCAGTTTTTTCAGGTTCATGAAAAAAACTGTTTCAAAATTTAAACGCCCCCAAATAGTGTCTAACTTTTTTGAGGGCGTTCTAATTTTCGAGTTTCTTTTGTAAATTTTTGAGTCTAGTTTTATTCTATTACTTCTATTACTTTCTGTACTCTTTTTTCTTTTTGTTCGGAGCTTTCTTTACGTTCTAACAAAGCCATATAAAATCCATCAAAACCAGACTCTGAAGCCAAGATTTTTTGGTCTTTTACAAAGTTGAATTGTTTTCCAATGTCAGTAGTCAAGAAACGAGCGATTTGTTCTTGATTTTCGGATGGTAATATAGAACAAGTAGCGTACACTAATTTTCCTCCCGGTTTTACAATTTTAGAATAACTTTCTAAAACTTCTGATTGTACTTTACGGATGTTATCAATAAATTCAGGTTTTAATTTCCATTTAGCATCTGGATTTCTTTTCAAAACTCCTAGACCACTACAGGGCGCGTCAATTAAAACACGGTCTGCTTTTTCATGTAGTTTTTTGATGATTTTTGTAGAATCAATGATGCGGTATTCAATATTGAAGGCACCGTCTCTTTTGGCTCTGATTTTTAATTGTTTCAGTTTGCTTTCATACAAATCCATAGCGATTAATTGTCCTTTGTTTTCCATTAACGAAGCTATGTGCAATGTTTTTCCACCTGCACCTGCGCAGGTATCGACAACTCGCATTCCGGGTTTTACATCAAGGAAAGCGGCCACTAATTGTGAATTAGCATCCTGAACTTCAAAGAAACCTTGTTTGAAAGCATCAGTTAAGAAAACATTAGCTCTTTCTTTTAGAACCAAAGCATCAGGTTGATTTTTCAACGTTTCTGTTTCAATGTTTAAATCCATCAAAATAGCACGTAGCGCTTCTCTGGTAGTCTTAAGTGTATTTACTCTAAGGATAACTTTAGCAGGTTGGTTTTGAGCTGTAATTTCAGTTGCCCAAACTTTCTCGCCTAATTCTTTAACTCCTAATTCATCCATCCAGTCTGGAATAGATTCTTTCAAAGCTCTCACTTTTGATAGTTCGTCAAAACGTCCCTTTATTTTTCGTTCAGGCGTTCCTTCAACCTGGCGCCAATCTGGAATAGGATAGCCTCTTAATACTGCCCAAACAGAAAACATTCTCCAAAGATTGTCTCTGTCAAATGGTTCTTTTACTTCGGCTATTTCTGCATATAATCTTTTCCAACGTACAATTTCGTAGATGGTTTCGGCAACAAACTTTCTGTCAGAGCTTCCCCAACGTTTGTCTTTTTTTAAGGATCTTGCAACCACTTTGTCAGCATATTCGCCTTCGTTAAAAATGGCGTTTAAGGCGTCTATTGTTGTGTAAACTAAATTTCTGTGTAATCTCATTTTAAATAATTGAGGTGCAAAGGTACTATTAATTGATTGAATGTTATATTTTTAATAATGAATGTTGTTTTTTAATTTTTTGGTATAAAAAAACATCGTATTAAATACAATGTCTTTATATATTTTTAAAAAACAAGAAGATTACTTTACTCTTGTCAACGCTATTTTTTCAGGTGCATGAAGCACCATTGGAAATTTTTCAATTTTAACAGAGCTGCTGTCTAAGCCAAAGGCTCTTTCTTCGGATAAACTTAATTTTTTAATGAAGAAATAGGAATTCATGATTATTTTTTCATACCATCTCAAGTCACTATCATTGGAAAGGAACTTTTCAGATAATACAAATTTGAAATCCCCTATAATGTTATTTTTATTCAAAGATTCGTACCTGCTGGTGATATCTACTTCTCCTTTTTGTACCATATCTTTAATTACTTCTTTAAACATCAGGTTTATTTTGGTAGGCTCTCTAAAACCTAAATTGAAGTCAACTCGATACAAGTCATCTTTGACAATTTCGGTTACTTTATATTCGGTTTTATACGGTTCCGTTAATATATTGACGTGTACAAACCAATATATATCAGCTCTTTTAGGTCTTTTTTGTAAAATCGAATACATTACTTTTTCTTCAATTTCATCGACTCTGCCCGCATTAGTCATATAAACTAAATGTGTTGCATATTTAGGTATTGTTAAATCAGTACTTAATTCAACGAGTACTTTTTTGTAATCTTCAATTTTGACAATTTTGGTGTAGCTCTTATTAATTTTTTTAGCTAAATACCAAATTGTCATTATACTTATTAAAGAAATTGCGATAAAAAGGGTTACGTAGCCCCCTTCAGCAAACTTAGTAATGTTGGCGGCTAGAAAACTAAATTCAATTATTAAATAAATGGTAATTAGCGGTACAATAAAATACAATTTCACTCGTTTCATTATCAAATAAAAATTCAGTAAAATAGTGGTCATTATCATACATAAAATAATAGCGAGACCATATGCATGTTCCATATTGCTGGATTCTTCAAAGTGCAATACGATACCAACACATCCAATAAACAATAACCAGTTTATAGACGGAATATACAATTGCCCTTTTAATTCAGTAGGATATTTTATTTTTACTTTTGGCCAAAAATTCAATCGCATCGCTTCATTTATCAAAGTAAATGAGCCACTAATTAATGCTTGGGAAGCAATAACGGCAGCAAGTGTGGCTATAATAATTCCTATAGGTTGAAACCAGTCTGGCATTATTAGGTAAAATGGATTTCCGTTTTTTCCTCCTAAAGTTTGTAGCGTTTCTCCTTCGTGATGTATTAAATAAGCGGCTTGGCCAAAATAATTTAGCACTAAAGCAATTTTTACAAAAATCCAGCTGATTCTAATGTTTTTTCGGCCGCAATGTCCCATGTCTGAGTACAATGCTTCAGCACCGGTTGTACAAAGGAATACAAATCCTAAAACAAAAAAGCCTTCTGGATGAATGGTCAATAAATGATAAGCGTAGTACGGATTAATGGCTTTTAATACCTCAGTGTGTTGAGAAATTTGCGTGATTCCCAGAACTGCAAGCATTCCAAACCAAATTAGCATCATCGGTGCGAAAAATTTACCGACTAATTTGGTTCCAAATTGTTGAATAGTAAAAAGTATAAATAGGATTCCAATAACAATTGGGATAGTATTTATTTCAGGATAATAGGTTCTGATTCCCTCAACTGCAGAGGATACTGAGATAGGAGGGGTAATGATTCCATCAGCAAGTAATGCACTTCCCCCAATTATTGCAGGGACTATTAACCATTGGATTTTTGTTTTTTTGACTAAAGCATATAATGCAAAAATACCGCCCTCGCCATGATTGTCAGCACTTAGAGTAATGAGGACGTACTTTATGGTGGTTTGCAAAGTAAGTGTCCAAAAAACACATGAAATTCCGCCCAAAACAATATCAGCATTAATAATATGATCCCCAAGAATGGCTTTCATTACGTATAATGGTGAAGTTCCAATATCACCGTAAATTATTCCTAATGAAATTAATAATCCACCTAATGTCCATTTACTATGGAGGTCTTTGTGTGAAGTGCTCATGAAAAATTTTTAAAAAACTGGTCAAATTTACACTTTTAAAATAAAATAGCGCTTTTTTTACAATAAAAAAAAACACGGCAGTAGGAGCCGTGTTTTTTAAGTTTTCTATTGAAGCCTTTTAAGATTTTCTGTTGTCATTTCTTGATGAATTGCCTCTTTGAGATTCATTTCTTTGAGGAGCTGATTCTCTTGAAGAACTACCTCTGTTTTGAGAATTATCTCTTTGAGAATTTCCTCTTTCTGGCGTTGCCTGAGTTGAAGGGCTAGTTCTGTTTTGAGAATAATCTCTTTGAGAATTGCCTCTTTGTGGCGCTGCCTGAGTTGAAGGGCTAGTTCTGTTTTGAGAATAATCTCTTTGAGAATTGCCTCTTTGTGGCGCTGCCTGAGTTGAAGTGCTAGTTCTGTTTTGAGAATAATCTCTTTGAGAATTTCCTCTTTGTGGCGCTGCCTGAGTTGAAGGGCTAGTTCTGTTTTGAGAATAATCTCTTTGTGAATTTCCCCTTTGTGGCGTTGCCTGACTAGAAGGATTGGTTCTGTTTTGAGAGTAATCTCTTTGTGAATTTCCTCTTTGCGGCGCTACTTCTCTCGAAGGATTGGTTCTGTTTTGAGAATAATCTCTTGATGAACCGGACCTTTGTGGAGTTGATTCTCTTGATGAACCAGTTCTGTTTTGAGAATAATCTCTTTGATTTCCTATTCTTCTATTAGAGTAACCCACTTCGTTTCTTGAACCTCTTCTTTGATCTAATTCGTAACGGTTTGTTACATTAGCATTTCTTCTGGAAAAGGAATAATTTGGGTATTGTCTTTCATAACCATTTGAACGTCTAGAGCTGTGTAAAACAATTGCGCGCTCACTTCTTCTGTAATTAACATAATTGTAATTATTGTTGATGTTCAAGCTAATATTGATGTTATTTCTATATCTGAATATTGGAAATGGATTCCATGCATAATAATAAGAAGGATAATACCCCCAATTCCATGTAGAATAATAAGGACGATAATTAGCAGACCAGAATGAAGCATATATTAGTGGAGTGCTATAATATACAGGCTCATAAATATAATTTTGACCATACATGTATACGTCTCCTACGACTTGAACGTGAATGTTATTGTTTCTGTCTTTTTCAACGTCAATTGTAGCTACATCTTGATAAACATCAGTATCTATAACAGATTGAATGATAATTACGTGAGTCCGATTTTCGACAGTTTCTATAACTCTTAAATAATCAACTTCGTTGTCATTATTCAAATCTAAATTTGATATTTGTAGTTCAGGATCATTCAGGCGTCGTTCAAAATCTTGTAGATTTCTTGAATCTCCAAAAATTGAAGCAACAGCTCTCAGATCAAGATTGTCACTGATTTCATTATTCATTGCATTTACTGATGTTCTATCTTGCGCCTGTATTTGTGTTGCGAAAACAGTAGTCAATAGACTCAATAGTAGTAGTTTAGTTTTCATAATTAATTGAATTAAGTTTGTTCCTTTTTTTGATCATCCAATTACTGTGCCAATTAATTTAAACCTTTTTTACGGTTCTTATTATTAATTGTAAATTAGCCATAAAATTTATAAAAGATGAGAACTTTTTTTTTGATTGTATTGATTTCAACTGTTTTAATATCCTGTAAAACGGCCGATTTTGCTGTAAAAAATGCTACTGATACTGAATTTAAGTCCGTTGTAGTAGACACATTATTTCAGGATAAAATAAGTATCAGAGCCATTTTAATTGATGCAAATAAAGTTTGGTTTGCTGCTGATAAAGGAAGATTTGGTTTTTTTAATTTAGATAATAATCAAAAATTTGAAAGCAAAATCATCAAAGATTCTTTAAAGCTTGAGTTTAGAAGTAATGCCAAAACAAAAAAGCATGTTTTTATTTTAAATGTTGGAAATCCAGCCTTGTTATATCAAATTTCAAAAAACGGAAAAGAAACAAAATTAGTGTATCAGGAGAATCACGAGAAAGTGTTTTATGATAGCATGCAGTTTTGGAATGATAAAGAGGGGATAGCCATGGGAGACCCAATCGCCGATTGTCTCAACGTTATAATTACTCGTGATGGAGGAAATTCATGGAATAAAGTTCCATTAGGTAAATTACCACAAGTGATCGACGGAGAAGCAGCTTTTGCGGCAAGCAACACTAACATTATAATTAAAGGGGATAATACATGGATTGTTTCCGGTGGAAAAAAATCAAGAGTTTTTTATTCTCCAAACAAGGGAAATTCATGGACAGTGTATGATACGCCAATAGTACAAGGAAAATCAATGACCGGAATTTTTACGGCAGATTTTTATGATGCTCAAACTGGATTTGTTTCCGGAGGGGATTATGAAGTGCGGAATCAAAATTTTTCTAATAAAGCAATAACTAATGATGGAGGGAAAACATGGAAGTTAATAGCAGAAAATCAAGGGTTTGGATATGCTTCTTGTGTGCAATATGTTCCTGGAAGTAACGGCAAAGGTCTAGTAACAGTTGGTTTCTCAGGAATATACTATTCCTCAGATGGTGGTACTTCATGGAAACAATTAGCAACAGATTCAACTCTTAATACGATAAGGTTTATAGATAAGCATACAGCAATTGCAGCGGGGCAAAATAAAATGATTCGCATCAGTTTTAAATAATAAAAAACACCCTAAGTCTTATATAATCTAAGCTTAGGGTGTTTTTTTTTGAACTAATAAAAATAAAAGATTATCTTTTTTGACCTTTGTTGCGATATTGTTGCAGCAATTTTCTATTGAAATCTTCCTCGGCTTTTTTAAGTTTAACTATTTTTACGGCTGGTAAAATTGTTCTTACATTTTGCATGAATTTTTTTCGCAATAAAAACAACTCTTCTTCAGTATCTTCTATTTGGGCCAAAAAGATATTTGCTTCTTTTTCAGTTATTTTATCCAGCGAGCCATCATTCATTCTTCTCATGTAGGTTTTCATTTTTTGATGTCTCAGTTCAAACTGTTTGTCATCAAATGTATTGTAGATTGGCCAGAATCTTTCGGCTTCATTAGTTGTTAAGTCTAATTCAGTCGTAAAAAAAGCTGCTTTTAAAGCTTTTATTTGCTCTTTTTTCTCTTTCATACTTTCGCCTTGAGCGTAAAAGTTAAAAGAAACGAATAGCAATAGTATTGGTACTAATTTTTTTAAGTTCATTTCGTATTTATTTAATTATAGCTTTGAATGAAAGCTTTACAGTCTGGTTTATTCTAAAATAAGATTTTCTAAGTTTGAATTTATTGATAAATGTTCTTCAATTGCTTCATCTTCTATAATAACACCGGCTTTTATGTTATTAATATCTTCGGGTTCTAGCACACTTATCAAGTCATATTGATTTACATTAGACTGATAGGTGATGTAATTTTCTAAAGCCGCAGCGTCTAATTCTTTTGTGTTTGTCGAAGAAGGACTGAAAATTGGAATCATCAATGCAAGTACTAAAATTGCTGCGACTGCCATTACAACTAAAGTTTTTCTTTTTTGAAAAATAGAAATTACTTTTGGCTCGTTTTTAGGCAATTGCTCCATCATTTTGATTGAAAAATTTTCAAAATAATGCTCTGGAGTTTTAAATCCAGTTTCAATTTTAGGGTGGTTCTCTAATTTAAATGTTTTCATAATATGTTTTAGACAGTGTTACAGCTAAAAGGTTTAATTTGTCGAAACAAAAGCTTCTATTTTTTTTACAGCAAGATGATAAGATGCTTTTAATCCACCAACAGTGGTTCCCAGAATTTGCGAGATTTCTTCGTATTTCAGTTCTTGAAAATATTTCATTTTAAAAACCAATTGTTGCTTTTCAGGCAATAATGCAATCGCTTTTTGTAATTTTATTTGAATTTCATTTCCGTCAAAAAATACGTCAGCTTCCAGATTATCGATAGTTTTATTTTGTAAAGTTTCTGATGAAATGCCACTTGTTTTTGATTTTTGTTTCAAAAACGTCAAGGCTTCATTCGTAGCGATGCGATACATCCATGAAAAAAGTTTGCTTTCTCCTTTGAAATTTTTTAAATTTTGAAATATTTTTATAAAAGTATTTTGCAACACATCATTAGCATCATCGTGATTCAAAACGATGGTACGAATGTGATTGTATAACGGCCTTTGATAATCCTTTAATAACTGCTGAAACGCTTGATTTTGCGCTTTAGGGTCTAACAATTGATTTATAAATTCCTGTTCTTCTTGCAAAGCGATTATTTAAGAGTTAGAATAGAATTTATTATAAAGGTTTAATCTGCTTAAAAAAAGATATTAAAATTCAGATTGTTCTTCTTCTTTATTTATTACGGGTACGGGAGTTTTTATGACCTCTTCTTTCTTGACAGCTGCAGGAGTAAAAGTAGGCACAGGAATTGCTTTTGGTTGTATTGGATAGTAAATTTCTGTAACCCATTTCGAAGGATTTTTAATTTCGGTCCTACTAATATTGAAATTCTCTAAATGAGAAAATGTAGGATCAAGAGCAATTCGATTCGTGTTAATATACGCTTTAGCTTTATCCAACGCTTTTTTAGTATGCGAATAGTCCCCTGTTAAAGTAGTTTTAATGGCGTCGAATGGCTCCAGTTTTCCAGTTAAAATATCACTTCCTGAGCTTGTTAAGATTTGATTTTTTATAGGTACACAAAAAGATAATTTGGTTAATCCGCTTACGGAATCATAAGTGTGGTAAATTATAAATGGTTTTCCGTTTAATTCGATATTATTTTGTTCGCAAAAAGCAATCATTTTTGGGAATACGATTTGACCGTTTTTAATAACCTTTGAAATTTCACTGGTAAAGGTTTGCCTTAAATAAAAAGTGCCAAGTTTTTTTACCAATCCATTTACTTTTACCGCATAAGTATTAATTTCAAAATCAAGAGTCTTGTCTAAATTTGCTAAGCTCTTTTCATACATTTTGCCTATGATTTTATTTATGCCTCCATTAAAAGCAGTGTAAACTTTCATAGTAAAACTCATTTTTCCGGTAGTTTTCCATGTTACTTTTGTTCCGCCGATTGTATCTTTAAAACTCCAAAAAACCGATGATGAAGTTCCATCGTAATTCATTTTTTGAGAAATACTATCATTTTCTTTTATAAAAAGGGTTAACATATCACCAGTGCCCTCTTTTCCTTCCCAGGAAAAGGAAGCACCGGGACCAATTGTTTTTTTAGAATATGTAATTTGCATTTCAGGATCTTCAACAACCCATGAGCTAAAATCTTCCCAGTTTCTATAATCATTAACAAAATTAAATACGGTTGATTTTGGAGAATTGATGATTTGACTTTTTTCTACAGTAAAATCTCCTTTTTGAGTTGCTACAAAAATGGATAAAGCCACAAAACTTAGCAATAGTAAAAGAAATAAGTATTTTAAAATCCTCATAATATACAGGTTTGTTAATTTTTGTAAAGTTAAAGATTTTATTTACAAGTCATCGAAAGTGTTAAATAAATATGGATGATTTTCTAAATAAAACAGGTTTGTCTATTTGCGTTTGACTGGCATTTAAAGTTGTCTTTATACTAGTCGATCATTTGTATCTGATTATTTTTCGAATAAAAATGGAATTTGCCGATTGACTTAGCGTGTTAAGTGTTTGTTTTTTAGCGTTGATTAAATAAAAAAGTCCACTATTTAGTGGACATTATTTGTTTGGTTTGAAAAAACTAACGTTTGAAAAACACTTTTATCAAAAATAAAATTCCAATAAAAATTCCAAATCCTATCAGAATCTTGTAATTCCCTTTGTAAAACTCTTTGTGTATTTTTAAATCTTTTCGATAAGAATAAATTGCAGCAATAACAAATGCAACAAAAAACAAGCCTGCAAACACTAATTGACCTTGACTAAACATAGTTTAAATTATTTCCGGTAAATTTAGTTAATAGTTTAGAAATAGTTGCTAATTTGCTTTTTCATTTAACAAAATAAAAAAATGCAAAAACAGATAAACTCAGTTAAAGAATTTCATACAGCTTTTAAAATTGGTCACAGTGAAACTCCTACAGCTGACTTAGGAGAAAGTAAACACACACTTCGGTACAACTTAATGAAAGAGGAAAACGAAGAATATCTGGAAGCAGTTCAAAACAATGATTTGGTAGAAATTGCAGATGCATTGGGTGATATGATGTATATCCTTTGCGGAACCATTATCGAACATGGTTTACAGCATAAAATAGAAGCAGTTTTTGACGAAATTCAACGCAGTAATATGAGTAAGTTAGGCGAAGATGGCAAACCCATTTATCGTGAAGACGGCAAAGTCATGAAAGGGCCTAATTATTTTAAACCTAATTTCTCTAAAATACTGGAGACTAAAGAATAGCGCTTGAAGTTTTATATATGGATGAGACATAAAAAAAGCGATTTTCACACTGAAAATCGCTTTTTTTAAATTATAAAATCTTGAATTTATACTTTAACAGTCCATCCAAAAGTATCTTCTTCTAATTTATTTTGAATGTTTTCCAACTTAGTCTTTAGTTGTAAAGCCATTGTCTTTTCAGTTTTTGCCAATTCATAATAAATATCTTGGTAAGAGAATCCAGAAATTGGACTTACTACAGCAGCTGTTCCGGCACCAAAAATTTCTTTTAAACTTCCATTTTTAGCAGCCTCAACAAGCTCAGATACTAAAACCGAACGTATATCTACATTTATACCTTCACTTTTTGCTAAATCAATCAGTGTTTTTCTAGTTACACCGTCAAGAATTCTTTCGCTTGTAGGTGCAGTTAGTAATGTATCATTTATTCTGAAAAATACATTCATAGTACCCGCTTCTTCCAGTTTAGTATGCGTTGCATCATCAGTCCAAATTACTTGTTGAAAACCTTCTTTATTCGCTAAATTAGTTGGGTAAAATTGAGCACCATAATTTCCGGCAGCTTTTGCAGCTCCTATTCCTCCATTTGCAGCTCTACTGAAATGTTCCGCAATAAGTACTTTTACATCACCAGAATAATAAGAACTCACTGGCGATAAAATGATCATGAATTTATAATCATCCGAAGGATTCGCAATTACTCCAGTACCTGTTGCAATCATAAATGGTCTGATGTACATAGAATTTCCTTTTCCTTTTTTAATCCAAGCATCGTCTAATTGCAACAATTGATTCAGACCGCTCATAAATATCTCTTCAGGAACTTCCGGCATAGCCATTCTTACCGCAGACGTATTAAAACGCTTGTAGTTTTCATCAGGTCTAAAAAGCCAAACGTCATCATTCACATCTTTGTAAGCTTTCATGCCTTCAAAAATCGCTTGACCATAATGAAAAACTCGAGTTGATGGGTCTAATAAAAATGGTGCGTAGGGTTTAATGACCGGTTTTTGCCATTCTCCGTTTTTATAATCACATTCAAATAGATGATCTGTAAAAACAGAACCAAAGCTTAAGTTTGAAAAATCAACTTCATTTATTTTTGTAGAGGAAGCTTTTATTGTTTCAATTTTGTTGGTTTGAGTAGTACTCATAGTAATGTATTGTTTTTTGATTTTTTTTAAATGACAAACTGGAGCTTAAAAAACTAGATTTCTATAAGTTAAAGTTTAATCTTTGCAAAATTAAATAAAAATCAACAAAAGACTTGTCAAAAAACTATTAATTATAGCATTTAACTAAGATTTGTTTGCATTTTAAAAAAAACAAAAAAATCATGCCCATTTCTATTGATTATACAATAAATATAGATTTTTCAGAGGCAAACGTAGTAGATTTTGATTAATTTTGGACAAACATTGTAGTTTTTAATTCAATATAACCTCAAAATCCAATTTTGAAAAGAGAAATAATCCAAACACTGGATGGTTCAACCACCATTCACATAGCAGAATGGGACGAATGTTATCATTCTAAACATGGTGCTATACAGGAAGCACAGCATGTATTTATTAAAAACGGCCTTTCATTATTTCAAAATAGGAATGTCTCTATTTTGGAAATAGGATTTGGCACAGGTTTAAATGCCTTTATCACTTTACTGGAATCAAAAAAAATGCAGCAATCAATTGATTATGTTGGAGTAGAAGCCTATCCAATTTCAGTAGATGAAGTTTTGCAGATGAATTATGTCACAGAATTAAATGCAAGCCAAGAAAGTGTAATTTTTGATAGCATGCATGAAAGCAATTGGGGAGAAAAAATTGATTTAAGAGATGATTTTTCACTGACTAAAAGGAAACAATTTTTTGAAGAAATTGATGATATTGATCAATTTGATTTAATTTATTTTGATGCTTTTGGGTACAGAGTGCAACCTGAATTGTGGAGTACAGCTGTTTTTGAGAAGATGTATAAGGCGCTTAAAGCGAATGGTGTGTTGGTTACTTACGCGGCCAGAGGAGTTGTTAAAAGGAGTATGATTGAAGTGGGTTTTACTGTCGAAAAACTTGCAGGACCACCCGGAAAAAGAGAAATGTTTCGTGCTAGAAAAAGCTAGGACTTATAATTTAAGTTATTTGTAATCAAGTGTTTATTATTTTTTTGATCTAAAATCTATGAATTAATAATAAAAAATTAAAACTACGTTAAATAGTTATGTTGTAATAAAAAAAAATGTATTTTTACAACACTTTAGAATTCAATATCTAACTAAAATCAACGTTTATTATGTCAAAAATCATGTATGATTATACAAAATCAATTTTAGAAAGAGTGAGTTTTGATCCATTGCTTTTTTGCAAGGAATTAGAAAAAGCCATTAAAACATTGTTGCCCTATGAAATGGAGCAATTGCGAGAATGGTTATTAAATTTCACAATTGGAAAACCAGAATTAAAAGAATGTTTGATAATCGTAAATTCATAAAAAAAAAAGGAAACCGCAAAACGGAGGGCACTGAAAAACTACCTATAAATAAAAGGGCTTAAACTTTAAATCAGTTTAAGCCCTTCTCTTTGCTATATTTTCATACTTAAAAGTTTTTAAACTTGATTGAGCGATTCTCAGAGCGTTTATTCTGTTTTCCCATCAAGATTTTGTCGAAATTTTTTCTAGCGGGACTTTTTCAGTGCCCTCGCAAAACGGTTCCTTTTTTTATTTTTTAGGAAGTGAACTTATAATTTGAACATTTTGAAATACGATTGCCCCTTTTACAACTCCTGCTATTGTATTGCGAAGCGCATCAATTATCTGTATTTTTAATTCGCTCTTAGGGAATATGAGGCTCACCTCTCTGGCGGGTTTAGGTTCCTTAAAGTGGCGTAATTTTGATTTGTCAGTTTCTTTTAAATCTAAGGTGTGTAAATAAGGAAGCAATGTTGTTCCTAAACCTTCGTTGGCTAATTTTATCAGCGTTTCGAAACTACCGCTTTCTATTTGAAAACGATTCGTTACACTTTTACTGGTGCTATTTTTGCACAAATTTAAAATTCCATCACGAAAACAGTGTCCGTCTTGTAATAGCAAGATTTCATCTATGTTTAAATCAGAAACTTCGATTTCATCTTTTTGAAAATGATGATGACCTTCCGGTATGTACGCTACAAAAGGTTCGTAATACAAAACAATTTCTTTTATTTTTTCCTCCATCAAAGGAGTCGCTGCAATGGCAGCATCGAGATGACCATTTTTTAGTTTTATTATAATTTCGTCCGTATTCAACTCTTCGATTATGAGTTTTACTTTTGGGTATTTTTTTATAAAATTATTCAAGAACATTGGCAGTAGCGTAGGCATAATGGTTGGGATTATTCCCAATCTGAATTCACCGCCAATAAATCCTTTTTGCTGCTCTACTATATCCTGAATTCTGTCCGCTTCATTGACGATATTTTTTGCTTGATTGACTATTTTTTGACCAATGTCAGTAAGTTGAATGGGTTTTTTCGTTCTGTCAAATATCTGAATACTTAATTCTTCTTCTATTTTTTGGATTTGCATGCTCAATGTAGGTTGAGTTACAAAACATTTCTCAGCTGCAAGAGTGAAATTTTTGTGTTCGGCTACAGCAAGAACATATTTTAATTGAGTAATTGTCATCTTTTATAGTAATATCTAATGCAAATATAAAAACAATCAATTTAACGTATAGTGTAAAGTGTTGTTTTCTTGCGTATTTTTGTATAAAATAGAAAACATGAAAACAAATATTTTAGGATTACCAGTTAAAGAATCAGAATTGATCGTAAGTGAATTGAACGTTTTATTGTCTAATTTTCAGGTGTATTATCAAAATTTAAGAGGAATTCATTGGAATATTAGAGGGAAACGTTTTTTTGATTTGCACGTTAAATTTGAAGAATTGTATACAGATGCCCAAATTAAAATTGATTTAATTGCCGAAAGAGTTCTTACAGTTGGCGGAACACCATTGCATACTTTTGAAGATTATATCAATAATAATCAGTTAGTTGTAGGTAAAAATATTTCAAACGATGAAAAAGCGGTGCATTTAATTGTTACTTCATTGTCCCATTTGTTAAAAATAGAAAGAGAGATTCTTAACAAAGCTGGTGAAATTAATGATGAAGGGACAAATTCGATGATGAGTGATTTTATCTCAGAACAAGAAAAGACTATATGGATGATGCAAGCTTGGTTAGAAGAAAGCTTGTAATTTTGTAAGAATTTTAAAAAAAGCGACTGAAATGAATTAACATCTTCTTACTTTTATTTAATGTTAATTTTTTTTTAAATTTAGAAAAACGATTGTTATATTTGACAAACTTAATTCTATTTTTGCGCGATGAAAATGATATCTAAAATATTTTTAATACTATTTATCGCTTTTCTCATCACTCCAACAATTGTTACGGTGATTGAGAAAAGCGCAGATATTTCTATTTTCTACAGTCTTTCTGAAGAAGAACATGTGCACAAAGAAATTAAGACCATTTTTTATTTAGAATCTCCTACTGAAGTTGTCGTTTCCTCAAGATTAGCGTCTAATGTTATTCTATCTGAGAATTTATCTAAACACGACAATGTTACCTCCTCGATATTTATTCCCCCACCTAACGAAGTTTAATACAATTTTTGATTTTAATTTTTTAAAATCAATTTTCACAAATAGATGTGGAGAAATTTTTGTATTCAATTTTTAGTTTGGTATTATGACAAAAAAAAACAATCTTTTTGCTAACCTTAAATCTGATTTTGCATCTGGTTTAGTGGTTTTTTTGGTAGCGCTACCGTTGTGTTTAGGTATTGCAATGGCTTCTGGTGCTCCATTATTTTCAGGAATTATTTCAGGAATTATAGGAGGAATAGTTGTAGGCTATTTAAGTACATCTAACATAAGTGTCTCTGGGCCTGCCGCGGGTCTGACTGCAATTGTTCTTACAGCAGTCACTGATTTAGGTGCTTTTGATGTTTTTTTAACCGCAGTCTTCATAGCGGGTGTGATACAATTGATACTAGGATTTGTCAAAGCAGGAAGTATTTCTAATTATTTCCCAACGAATGTCATTGAAGGAATGTTAGCAGGGATTGGAATTATTATTATTCTAAAGCAATTACCGCACGCATTTGGTTACGACAATGATTTTGAAGGAGATCAAGCGTTTTCACAAATGGATGGCAGTAATACATTTTCTGCATTGTTTAGTATTTTTGATTATATCCAAATAGGTTCAATTGTTATTACATTGGTTTCTATGGTAATTTTGATTTCTTGGGATAGAGTTCCTTTTTTGAAAAAATTAAAATTAGTTCCCGGAGCTTTAATTGCTGTGGTTCTTGGAGTGCTCTTGAATGAGATTTTCGTTGCTACCGGAAGTGCATTAGCTATAGGAAAAGAACATTTAGTTTCTTTACCAGTTCCATCATCTTTCGAAGAATTTAAATCGATTATTGTAACTCCTAACCTTTCAGGGGTTATGAATCCAAAAGTTTGGGTAGTAGCGTTTACAATTGCTATTGTTGCTTCGATTGAGACGCTTTTAAGTATTGAAGCATCTGATAGAATGGATGTTCAAAAACGCTATACGGACACTAATAAGGAATTAAAAGCGCAAGGAGTAGGCAACATGGTGAGTTCACTTTTAGGAGGATTGCCATTGACATCTGTAATTGTACGTTCCTCTGCAAACAGTAATTCTGGAGCCAAATCTAAAATGTCTACCATTATCCATGGATTCTTGTTATTAATAAGTGTACTTGTAATTCCAGTAATTCTAAATAAAATTCCGTTGGCTACTCTGGCAGTCATCTTAATCTTAGTTGGATATAAACTGGCTAAACCAGCTACATTCAAACATTTTTGGGACAAAGGAAAATATCAATTTGTGCCCTTTATTGCCACATTATTAGCAGTTGTTTTTTTAGACTTATTAAAAGGAGTTGCTCTGGGAATTATGATCAGTATAGTTTTTGTTTTAAAAGGAAATCTTAAGAGAGCCTACAATTTTAGAAAAGAAGAATATGCAGATGGTGATGTGATTCATATTGATTTGGCTCAAGAAGTTTCTTTCTTGAATAAAGCTGCAATCAAACAAACATTAAATGATATTCCGGAAAATTCTAAGGTCATAATTGATGCCAAAGACACGGTTTATATTGCGCATGATATTTTGGATTTAATCCATGAATTTAAAACCACTAGAGCATTAGATAAAAATATAAAAGTGAAGCTGAAAGGATTTAAAAAAGCCTATCAGTTAGAAAATTCGGAAGGATCTCAAAATCATGTGACTATTGAGCACTATTATGATGCTGCAAAAAGAGTTATTGTCGAAAAGAGAGTAACAGATGAAGAACTTATCAAAGAATAATACTAAAATTAATTAGGGATTAAATTTTAAAAAAAAAAGAGTTCCTTTACATTGTATCAATTAATTTTTTAAACAGATATATAAACAAAATAATCACAAATAATTATGAGCGATTTTTATAAAAAAATATTAGAGAATAATAAAAAATGGGTTGAAACTTCTTTAGCTGGTGATGCCAATTATTTCCAAGATTTGGCCAAAGGTCAAACACCACCATTATTATGGATTGGTTGTTCCGATAGCAGGGTTCCTGCCAATGAAATTATTGGAGCAAAACCCGGAGAAGTTTTTGTACATAGAAACATTGCCAATATGGTGGTGCATAGTGATATGAATATGTTGAGTGTACTGGATTATGCGGTAAATGTTTTGAAAGTAAAACACGTACTGGTTTGCGGGCATTATGGTTGTGGAGGTGTTAAGGCGGCAATGGGGAATGATTCCATTGGTATTATTGACAACTGGATTCGTCATATAAAAGACGTATATCGTTTGCACAGCACGTATTTAGATTCTATCCAAGATGAAACAGAACGTTTTAATACTTTTGTAGAATTGAATGTAAAAGAACAGGTTTTTGATTTAGCCAAAACATCCATTGTACAATCCGCTTGGAAAAACGGTCAGGATTTAACCTTGCATGGATGGGCATACGGACTTAATTCCGGTTTTGTAACAGACTTAGATGTTAATATCAGTTCCGAAAAAGATTTGGACGAAGTGTACCAATTGAAATTTTAATAAAAAATACCTGCAAAACTAAACAGCCACCAAAAAGTTAGATACTATTTGGTGGCTGTTTAGTTTTGCAGGTATTTTTATAAAGCGGTACCGTTTCAGTACTAATTTACCGAAACGGTTCACTAAATACTAGAACTGCTCTCTTCCAGCAAAATGGAAAGCACCTTCGATAGCTGCATTTTCATCGCTATCAGAACCGTGAACTGCATTTTCTCCGATAGAAGTTGCGTAAGCTTTACGTATTGTTCCTTCAGCAGCTTCCGCTGGGTTTGTCGCACCAATTAAAGTTCTGAAATCTTCAACTGCGTTATCTTTTTCTAAAATAGCAGCAACAATTGGTCCTCTTGACATAAATTCAACTAATTCACCGTAGAAAGGTCTTGCAGCGTGAACTTCGTAAAAAGCTTGAGCATCAGCAACAGTTAATTGCGTTAATTTCAAAGAAACGATTTTGAAACCTGCAGTAGTAATCATAGCAAGTATGTTTCCGATGTGTCCGTTAGCAACAGCATCAGGCTTGATCATTGTAAATGTTCTATTAGTAGCCATTTTTTTTATTTTTAAATTTTGTGCAAAAATAGTTTTTTTTTATTGATTTTTTTTACAAATTCGGCATTCAAATAACTGTAATCTGATTAAAATGTAATAATATCAAATTTGTTGTCCAATGGTTTGAGCTGATTTACCAATATTGGAATCAGATTCTCACCGTTTTCTAAATAAAATTCTGAAAAATTAGTTTGACGTTCCTGTAAACTTTGGTTGGGAAACAACTCGTTTTGCAAGTCTGTAATGCGATGTAAAATATCGTTCAGTTTTCTTTTTTGTGCTTTAAGCAACCGTTTTTCCAGATTATCTAATCCCTTAGTTTGTTTCACTTCCTGCGCTTTTACCGCTCCAATGAAAGATTCATCCGTTTTGTTTGCTACTGTATAAAGCGCTTCAAATTGTTTCTGCAATTGCTCTTTTAGATGTGCTAAATCGATTGGGAAATCCGATAATTGTTTGGTTTTAACAGTTACTAAATTGGCTTGTTTTGAAAATAAATCTGCCCAATTCAATTCTAATTTGTCTGCTTTTTTAGCTTGTTTTTCGGTTGCCAATAGTACCGAATTTCGTAGTAAAAGCATAGGGAAAGTCACTTTTGCGGAAGCAAAAAACGATTTCAATTCCAACCAATACGCAATTTCTCCGCCTCCGCCAATGTAGCATAAATTGGGTAAAATCACTTCCTGATACAACGGGCGCATAATCACATTAGGACTAAATTTCTCGGGGTTGTTTTCTAAAAGTGATAAGATTTCCGTTTCAGAAAACTCAATTTTTGTATGATTTACTTTGTAGGTATCGTTTTCAAAGATGATGCGTTCGCGTAAATTATCCTCAATATAAAACAAATTGATTTCACGAGGATTTACTTGAATCGTGTAGTCTTTAAGTTTTTCAGCAGTTTCGAGTACTAATGGATGTGAGGATTGATGCAGTAATTCTTCTTTTACAAAAGGAATAAAATTGCGTTTTAAATCGTGATCATCAGCATCTAGAATAACTAAGCCATACGTTCCAAAAAGTACATTCGCTAAATGTCTTGTGGCATCGGCTAGATTGTTGTGATTGAGGTATGAATCCTCAAATAATTTTTTTATGGTGTTTGCATTCAAACTTGAACCAATTTCCAATGCAAATATTTCCAAAAATTCATCCAAACCCTCAGTAGATAATCGTCCAACTGGCCCCGTACTTTCTCTATTCCAGTGGAATTTTTTTCCTTTAAAACTAAAATAATTAATTTCTTCAAAATCATGGTCTTCGGTAGCCATCCAATAAATGGGAACGAAGTTATACGTTGGGTATTTCGCTTTTAATTCGGTTGTCAAATTAATAGTCGAAATAATTTTATACAAGAAATACAAAGGACCACTGAATAAATTCAATTGATGTCCTGTAGTGACGGTAAATGTATTTGTATTGCTTAAACTATCAATATTTTGTTGGGTAAAAGCAGAAGTTTCAATATTTAAATATTGCTTTTGCAAAACAGAAACCAATGTTTTTCGGGTAGCATCATCAAAATTTGCTTGCTTCTCCAGAATTTGCTCTTCAAAGTTCTCAAGCGTTGGAAATCTGTTGTATAAGGATTGTAAGTTTGTTTTTTGGTCTAAATAATCATTCATCAAAGGAGAGAAATATCCGGAATTCTGATAGCTGATACAGTCGGTTGGCATAATAAATTTTTATATGTTGCTAAATTACCAATAATAATTGGAACTATAATATTTGTTACTTTCGAAAAATAATATCAATTTTATCGAAATATTTTAACATTCCTATGAAAGATAATTCAAATCCGAATAAAGAAAATTCATTAAAACATGTTCTTTTTGGCAGTTTAATTGGTACAACTATAGAGTTTTTCGATTTTTATATTTATGCAAATGCAGCCGTTTTGGTTTTTCCTCAATTGTTTTTCCCTTCAACAGACAGTACAAATTCGGTTTTGCTATCTCTGGCGACGTTTTCGATAGCTTTTCTTTCTCGACCTCTTGGTTCGGCGGTTTTTGGTCATTATGGAGATAAAATCGGTCGCAAGACTACCTTGGTAGTCGCTTTGTTGACGATGGGTATTTCTACGGTGAGTATTGGTTTTTTGCCAAGTTATGCTAGCATTGGAATTGCTGCCCCTTTATTACTAATGTTGTGCCGCTTTGGTCAAGGAGTGGGTTTAGGAGGAGAGTGGGGTGGAGCCGTATTATTGGCCATCGAAAATGCTCCGCCTAATAAACGCGCTTGGTATGGTATGTTTCCCCAATTGGGAGCTCCAATAGGCTTATTGCTTTCGGGAGGGACTTTTTTGATTTTGACAGATACGATGACTGCCGATGCTTTTCTGGATTACGGTTGGAGGATTCCGTTTATTGCGAGTTCGTTATTGGTAGTCGTAGGTTTTTATATCCGATTAAAAATCACCGAAACTCCCGCTTTTGAAAATTCTAAAAAAGAACAAGAGGAAGTGAAAATTCCATTTTTCACTTTATTGAAATTTTATAAAAATCAATTGATTTTTGGCACATTTGCTGCTATTACTACTTTCTTAGTGTTTTATCTTATGACGGTATTTACGCTCAGCTGGGCAACTTCTGATTTGGGTTATTCCAAAAGAGATTTTCTGTTAATGCAGTTGTTTTCGGTATTGTTTTTTGCACTTTTTATTCCTGTATCGGCCCTTATCGCAGATCGTATTGGACGTAGAAAGATGCTAATTTATGCCACGACAGCTATTGCTTTTTTTGGTTTTGCATTTTCTTTTTCCTTAAACTCAGGCAGTACTATTTTAGTGACTCTGTTTTTATGTGTCGGAATGGCTTTGATGGGATTTACTTATGGTCCTTTGGGGACTTTCTTATCGGAATTGTTTCCTACTACCGTTCGTTATTCGGGTACTTCTTTGGCATTTAATTTGGCAGGAATCATCGGAGCGGCTTTTGCACCCATGATTGCAATTTGGTTGGCAACGCAGTATAGTTTGACCTATGTTGGTTTTTATTTGAGTACCGCAGCCTGTATCTCTTTATTTTCGTTGTTGATGATTAGTAAAGAAGAGCATAAGTTTTGATCGCTGTCAACTTCAATCTTATTCACAATCAAAATGTAGTCTTTCACTTTTTGTGGAAAGAACAGAATTATCCCTTATTTTTGCATCAAACTTATTCCTTTTGAAAACCAAACTTTTTCTCATCACGCCTCCTTTTACCCAACTGAATACGCCGTATCCGGCAACCGCTTATATCAAAGGGTTTCTGAATACCAAAAATATTGAGTCTGTTCAGGCAGATTTGGGTATCGAAGTGATTTTGAAATTGTTTTCGAAAGAAGGACTTGAAAATTTGTTTAAAGTTTCAGGTTTAAAGTTTGAAGAAATCTCAGACAACTCAAAACGTATTTACGCTTTACAAGACGAATATCTTAAAACCATCGATCCTGTTATTGCTTTTTTACAAGGGAAAAATCCAACCTTGGCTCTTCAAATTTGTCAGGAAGATTTTTTGCCGGAAGCTTCTCGATTTGCACAATTGGAAGAACTCGACTGGGCTTTTGGAACTATGGGAACACAGGATAAAGCGAAACATTTAGCAACTTTATACCTTGAAGATATTTCTGATTTTATTGTGGAATGTGTCGATGCTAATTTTGGTTTCAGCCGCTATGCAGAACGTTTGGGAAGAAGTGCAAATTCTTTTGACGAGTTGTATGAGGCCTTGCAACAAGAACCAACCTATATCGATAAAATACTTCTTTCGATTCTAAAAGAGAGAATTGAAACCATTCAACCTACATTATTCCTGATTTCGGTTCCGTTTCCAGGGAATTTGTATTCGGCTTTTCGTTCGGCACAATGGGTGAAAAAGCATTATCCTGAAATTAAGATTTCAATGGGTGGCGGTTTTCCAAATACCGAATTGCGTTCGCTTACGGATGCTCGAGTGTTTGAGTTTTTCGATTTTATTACGTTGGATGATGGTGAAGCACCAATTGAAGCGCTAATAAACGCTGTCTCTTCGAGCGCAGTCGAGAAGCAATATAAAAGAACTTTTCTTTTAGAAAACGGAAAAGTCGTTTACAAAAATAATTCTCTAAAACACGATTACAAACAATCACAGGTAGGAACGCCCGATTATTCTGATTTGCTTTTGGATAAATACATTTCGGTTATCGAAATTGTGAATCCCATGCACCGAATGTGGAGCGACGGACGCTGGAACAAACTCACTATGGCGCACGGTTGCTACTGGGGGAAATGTACGTTTTGTGATATTTCTTTGGACTATATCAAAGTCTACGAACCTGTTGCTGCCAATTTATTGTGCGACCGAATGGAGGAAATGATTGCTCAAACAGGCGAGAACGGATTTCATTTTGTTGACGAAGCGGCACCTCCGGCTTTGATGCGTGCTTTGGCTCTTGAAATCCTTCGAAGGAAATTAGCGGTAACGTGGTGGACCAATATTCGATTCGAAAAAAGCTTTACCAAAGATTTATGTTTACTTCTAAAAGCTTCCGGGTGTATTGCCGTTTCCGGCGGTCTCGAAGTCGCTTCCGATAGATTGTTAAAACTAATAGACAAAGGAGTAACGGTAGAACAAGTGGCGAAAGTCACCCGAAATTTTACTGAAGCAGGCGTAATGGTGCATGCGTATTTGATGTATGGTTACCCAACGCAAACCATTCAGGAAACTTTGGATAGTCTCGAAATGGTTCGGCAATTATTTGAAGCTGGAGTATTGCAATCGGGATTTTGGCATCAATTTGCGATGACGGCGCACAGTCCCGTGGGCTTGTATCCAGAGAAATTTGGTGTGATAAAGGAAACCCAAATTTTGGGAACTTTCGCTAATAACGATATTAATTATACCGATGCAACAGGAATCGATCATGATAAATTCAGTTTTGGACTCAAGAAATCCTTGTTTAATTTTATGCACGGAATCTGTTTTGATTACGAATTACAGGATTGGTTTGAATTTAAAATTCCAAAGACTAAAATTTCACCTGATTTTATATTTGATGCTTTACACGAAGAAGATGATTTCAATATAAAATCTACAGCCAAAATCGTTTGGTTAGGCGGGAAGCCGTTTACAGAACATTTTACCAAAACCAAAAAAGGAAATTCTTGGGAACTGATGACCTTAACTTTTCATGATAAAAAGGAAAGTTTCAGTATTCAAACGAATAAAATGGAAGGAGAATGGCTGGTAGAAATCTTGCTGAAAATTTCCGTTTCGAATGCTAAAATTTATACATTTCAAGAAATTAAAGCTGATTTTGAAATGAAATTGGAAGACTTTGAATTATTTTGGTACTCCAAACCTATTAAAACACTTAGAGAGTTTGGATTATTAGTGTTATAAATTTATTTCCTATAACTATATCTATTTAGCATAAAATTTAATTTTTGGTTTACGAAAACGTTTTCTTTTTCCTATTTTTACGATTCTAAAATAGAAACAAATGAGTATTGGTTATAAAGTTAATGTAAACGACACTTTTCATTTTGATTTGGAAAATGAAAGTGTTTCACAACTGGATGCAGTGAGCGTGGAAACGAATAAGTTCCATGTTTTACACAAAAACACTCCTTATCAAGCGGAAATTATTACTTCTGATTTTCTTCAAAAAAACTATACCGTCAAGGTAAATAACAACACTTACATCGTTGCCATTTCAAATACTTTGGATATTTTGATTAAGGAAATGGGATTCGAAACGGGACTTACCAAACAGGTCAATTTTATCAAAGCACCTATGCCCGGATTAATTCTAGAAATCAGTGTTGTGGTAGGGCAAACTGTAAAAGAGAATGACAATCTGATTATTTTGGGTGCCATGAAAATGGAAAACAGTTTTCTTTCCCCACGTGATGGCGTTATCAAAACCATAACGGTACTTATGGGAGATGCCGTGGATAAAGGACAGTTGTTAATTGAATTCGAGTAACGAGAAAAAAGTAAGAAGCAAGAACCAAGAAAATAGTTAGAGATAATTTAACTTGATTCTATCAGCGAAGCGGTCTGACTTCTTTTATCTATTTAAAATATGAAAAAAATATTAGTTGCCAATAGAGGGGAAATCGCCATCAGGGTGATGAAAACCGCACAAAAAATGGGCATTAAAACGGTTGCAGTTTATTCTACTGCGGATAGAAATGCACCACACGTAAAATTTGCTGACGAAGCCGTTTGGATTGGAGAAGCTCCTTCGAGTCAATCTTATTTATTAGGTAGTAAAATCATTGAAGTGGCGAAAGCCTTAAATGTAGATGCCATTCATCCGGGTTATGGATTTTTGAGCGAGAATGCTGATTTTGCTGAGGAAGCGGAGAAAAACAATATTATTTTTATTGGTCCAAAGTCGAAGGCGATAAAAATCATGGGAAGTAAACTTGCGGCTAAAGAAGCCGTTAAGCAATACAATATTCCGATGGTTCCCGGTTTTGACGAAGCTATTACTGATGTCGAAAAAGCAAAAGTCGTTGCCAAGGAAGTTGGTTTTCCAATACTAATAAAAGCTTCAGCAGGTGGTGGTGGAAAAGGAATGCGTGTGGTAGAAAGCGAAGGTGATTTCGAATCTCAAATGGATCGGGCCATCAGTGAAGCGATTGCCGCTTTTGGAGACGGTTCTGTTTTTATCGAAAAATATGTGGGTTCGCCAAGACATATCGAAATTCAAATTATGGCGGACAGTCATGGGAATGTGTTGTATTTATTTGAAAGAGAGTGCAGCATCCAGCGCCGTCACCAAAAAGTAATTGAAGAAGCGCCTTCTTCGGTTTTAACACCGGAATTGCGTAAAAAAATGGGTGAGGCAGCCGTTTTGGTGGCTAAATCCTGTGATTATTTGGGTGCGGGAACCGTCGAATTTTTATTGGACGAAAACAATAATTTCTACTTCTTGGAAATGAATACCCGTTTGCAGGTGGAACATCCCGTTACGGAATGGATTACCGGAACCGATTTGGTCGAACTGCAAATAAGAGTGGCACGGGGAGAAGCATTGGCAATCAACCAAGAAGACTTGAAAATAAAAGGACATGCGATGGAATTGCGAGTGTATGCCGAAGATCCTATGAATGATTTCTTGCCAAGCGTGGGTCATTTGGATGTCTATCAATTGCCTGTTGGCGAAGGAATTCGTGTGGATAATGGTTTTGAGCAAGGGATGGATATTCCCATTTATTACGATCCGATGTTGGCCAAATTAATCACTTATGGAGAAACTCGTGAAGAAGCAATCCAGATTATGCTCAAAGCGATTGAAGACTATCGTGTGGAAGGTGTGCAAACGACCTTGCCTTTCGGGAAATTTGTTTTTGAGCATGAGGCTTTTCGTTCCGGGAAATTTGATACCCATTTCGTAAAGAACTATTACAACGCTGATATATTAAACAAACAAATGGCGCAAGAAGCCGAAATTGCTGCTTTGGTGGCGTTGAAACAGTATTTTGAAGATCAAAAAATCGTACGCTTACTAAATTAAAATATTTTTTAACCATTAAGAAATTAAGAAAAATTAAGTACTGCTTTTTCGAAATGAAACTTAAATCTTAATGGGTTTTGAATAAAATTAGCGAGTTAGCGGTTAAAAAAGAGCACTATGAAAGACAAAATAAATACATTAAACGATAAAATTGCCGAAGCTCATTTGGGTGGAGGTAAAAACAGAATTGCAAAACAACATTCCAATAAAAAGCTAACGGCGAGAGAACGTGTCGAGTATTTGATGGACGAAGGTTCTTTTGAAGAAATCGGGATGTTGGTCACGCACCGAACATCTGATTTTGGAATGGAAAAAGAACTGTATTATGGTGATGGAGTCATTACGGGATACGGAACCATAAACGGACGATTGGTTTATATTTTTGCGCAGGATTTTACGGTTTTTGGTGGTTCGTTATCCGAAACCCATGCCGAGAAAATCTGTAAAGTCATGGATATGGCCGTCAAAATGGGAGCGCCCATGATTGGACTAAATGATTCTGGTGGCGCACGTATTCAGGAAGGTGTTCGTTCTTTAGGCGGTTATGCCGATATTTTTTACAGAAACGTACAAGCTTCAGGAGTTATTCCGCAAATCTCTGCGATTATGGGACCTTGCGCCGGTGGAGCGGTATATTCTCCAGCGATGACTGATTTTACGATGATGGTTGAAGATACCAGTTATATGTTTGTAACAGGGCCAAATGTGGTAAAAACCGTAACCAATGAAACCGTGACTTCGGAGGAATTGGGTGGGGCGAGTACGCATTCTACTAAATCGGGTGTGGCACATTGCACGTCAACAAATGATGTGGAATGTCTGGAGGATTTAAAACGCTTGTTGAGTTATTTGCCACAAAGCAACAAAGAAAAAGCAGACAATTTACCTTACGAATTGAACGATGAGGTTCGGGCTAAATTAGCGACTATTATTCCGGATAATCCCAACAAACCGTATGATATGCATGAGGTGATTGGTGGAATTATTGATGAAGATTCGTTTTTTGAAATTCATAAAAACTATGCCGAAAATATTCTGGTGGGTTTTGCTCGATTGGGAGGAAAAAGCATTGGAATTATAGCGAACCAACCAATGATTTTAGCCGGTTGTCTCGATGTGAACAGTTCGAAAAAAGCAGCACGATTTACCCGTTTTTGCGATTGTTTTAATATTCCGTTATTGGTTTTGGTAGATGTACCAGGGTTTTTACCGGGAACCGACCAAGAATGGAGCGGAATTATCGTTCATGGTGCGAAATTATTGTATGCTTTAAGCGAAGCAACTGTGCCCAGAGTGACCGTGATTACCCGTAAAGCTTATGGTGGTGCGTATGATGTGATGAACTCGAAACACATTGGTGCCGACATGAATTTTGCTTGGCCAACTGCCGAAATTGCTGTAATGGGGGCCAAAGGTGCCTCTGAAATTATCTTTAAAAAAGAAATCAATGACGCCGAAGACCACGAGGCAAAACTCTTGGAAAAAGAAGCGGAATATGCCGATTTGTTTGCTAATCCGTACACCGCAGCGCAACGTGGTTTTGTAGATGAGGTGATCTTACCGCAAGATACCAGACGCAAATTGATAAAAGCGTTTAGTATGCTCGAAAATAAAGTAAGTGTGACTCCGAATAGAAAACACGGGAATATTCCTTTGTAATTGTTGGATAGAATTGAAGAAACCACCTGATGTAGGTGGTTTTTTGTATTTTCAGTTATGAAGATTTATTCAGGCGAAATTAGTAGAGTATTGACTAAATTCCTGTTATTTTTCATACGCTTCAATTGTTTTTAATAGCAGTTCAGAATAATTAAAAATTTCATCTAAATTTCCAATTTCGTTTTTAATCTCTTTTTTGTTCTCGTCAAATGTTCCAATATATTTCTTACCTCCATTTAAGTAAAGTCTGCATACTGCTTTACGATTATTGTCGTCAAGGAAAACAGCAAAATAGGATTGAGCGTCTCGATACGTTACTCTTGTTGCAGGAGTTTTTTGTCGCAAGATTGTTTTGACAATTAGAAATCCTTCTAATTCCTCTCCAGTTGTATTGATTTTACTAATGTCTTCTAAATTGGGTTCGATAGAAATGTTAATCTCATTGATTTTTTCATCTTCTTTTGATAAAGCAGTTTTTAATCTTTCAGTGATTAAATCGCTAATATGTTGCTGAATGGATTTTTTTGTTAATTCAGTAAATTGTTCTAAAACTTTAGCGGTTACAACACTTGGATACACTTGTTTTGCAAAATGTTTTACAAATTCAGGTGTCGGATTTATAAGCTCTTGATTCAAAATATGTTTTAGTTCATTCATGAATTTTAATTCACTTGCAGTATTTACAATGCTTTCAGCATCAAAATTAGTTTTATGAAATTTCTTCAATTCTTCAATTTGATTGTCTTTAATATCTGTAATATTGAATTCTAAAAATGGTTTTTCATCCATTTTGTTTGGAGAAACTAAATCAGAATAAAATCGGTATACTATTCCATTTGTCAAAATTCCAAATTTAGCTTTTGAAACATGAAAATACCTTAATAATTGACCATCATGAATATTTAAGTTTTGTGCCCAATGCTTACATTCAATCAATATTGTTGGATTTCCATCCTTAAAAATGGCATAATCAATTTTCTCACCTTTTTTAATTCCAATATCTGCGATAAACTCCGGAACAACTTCTAAAGGATTAAAAATATCATAACCGAGACTTTGCAAAAAGGGCATCACAAATGCATTTTTTGTAGCTTCTTCAGTTTGTATTTGATCTTTGTGCTTTGTTCGGTCAGCAATTACTTTAATTTGGTCTTTTAAATCCATGATTTTATAGTGTATTTGTTGTTAATTTTAAATCCTAATTATGCTAATCATTATGTTTAGTGACTTTGCATTTTTTGTATATAAATAACTAAAATTGATTTAGTTAAATAAAATGCTTTTGTTGTTAAACAAATTAAAACCTCTTTTTTTGCTATACTTTACGGTTTCCCGTAAATGAGTAATAATTTTTTAATTAGTAAATTGCTTTAAAAACCGGTTGGTGTATTTTTAGTTTCATTTTACATTTTACTATCTTTCGCCACAGGCTAAAAAAGAAAACTGGAATTGATTAAAAAGACAACTAAATGAAGTACAGTAGATGTGGAAAAAGTGGTTTGTTACTGCCCCAAATTTCTTTGGGATTATGGCACAACTTCGGTTCGGTAGATAATTTTGAAAATGGAGAAAGTATTGTAAAAGTAGCTTTTGATAAAGGGATTACCCATTTTGATTTGGCCAACAATTACGGTCCGGTTCCGGGTTCGGCAGAGACTAATTTTGGTAAAATACTGAAAAATAATTTTCAGGGAAACCTACGCGATGAAATGGTGATTACGACCAAAGCCGGTTACACCATGTGGAACGGTCCTTATGGCGACTGGGGTTCCCGAAAATATTTATTATCAAGTTTAGACCAGAGTTTGAAACGTATGAATCTGGAATATGTGGATATTTTTTATTCGCATCGTTTTGATCCGGAAACGCCTCTGGAAGAAACCATGATGGCTTTGGATTATGCCGTACGAAGCGGAAAAGCATTGTATGCGGGGATTTCGAATTATAATGCCGAACAGACAAGGGAGGCTACTGAAATCTTGAAACGATTGGGAACACCTTGCTTGATTCATCAAGTGAAATATTCAATGTTTGTGCGAGAACCGGAAGCGGGATTGCTAGATGTTCTCGAAGAGGAAGGAGTGGGTTGTATTGCTTTTTCACCTTTGGCACAAGGACTTTTAACGGATAAATACTTGAAAGGGATTCCAGAAAATTCAAGAGCTTTTAATCCAAATGGTCATTTAAAAACAGATGAGGTATCGGAGGAAAGAATCCAGAAAATCATTCAATTGAATGCCATTGCAGAGCAAAGGAATCAATCATTGGCACAAATGGCTTTGGCTTGGTTATTAAAAGACAACCGAATCACTTCTGTTTTGATTGGTGCCAGTTCCGTTAGTCAATTAAATGATAATATTGACAGTTTGCTGAGCTTGGATTTCTCCATAGCTGAATTATTGGAGATTGAAAATATTTTGGGATAATTATAAAAGTTTGATCGGGAACTGAAAATTAAAGATTTAGATGAGTCAAGAATCAAGGTTTGATCACTTTTGCAATAGTATTCCGTTGATAAATAAACCTTTATTATAATAGGCTCCATCGTTTTGCAATGGTGGAGTTTTTTTTTATAATAAAAAAGGTTAACTTGCGCCAAATATAAAAAGTGATATATCTTACAAAATAAAAGGTGTGTTTTAGTTTTACTTTTTAGATTTGAATGTATTCCATGAAGAGATTGATTAATTTAAATACGTATTCTAAACTACTGTTGTTGATAATTTCAACAAGTATTTTCTTTTTTCTAATTTATATCTCACTATATTTTTATACGATTCAAGAAGAACATCATTTTTATAAAACCACTTACAATCAGTACGATAAAGAAGTTAAGTCTTTGTTTAGGCTCAATTCTAAAACACCTACAGCTACTATTATTGATGTTACCCATTGGGACGATTTGGTCCGTTTTACAAAAACAAAAGATGAAAAGTGGTATGATAAATATATTTTAAGGGAATTTGAATCGTATGAAGCGGATTACATTGGTGTATATGGTTTTGATCAAAAACTAATAAATAAAACAGCTTCGTCAAAGATTAAAAGTCTTGATTTTGTTCCAAAAGAGATGATGTCAGTACTTTATAAATCTAAACTTAAAAGATTTTATATAAAAATACCAGAAGGTATTGTTGAGGTTTTTGGCGCAACAATTCACCCTTCAAATGATCCTAAAAAGAATAAAACGAAACCTTCGGGCTATTTTTTTATGGCCAGGCTTTTAGACGAACCCTTTTTTAATGCTTTAGGGAATATAAGTAGCTCAAAAGTAAATTTGGCTTCAAGTGATTTTGTAATTGCAAATGAAGATGATTTTGTTATTGTAGGTCTAGATTTAAAAGATTGGAAAAATGAAGTTGTTGCCAAATTACTTTTTAAAAGACCTTTCAATTTAAATTACACGAATACTAAAGTGATTCTTTTTATTGTTGTTCTGGTTTCTTTAATTAACATTTTTGTCTATGTTTATTGTACAAAAAGATGGGTTTATAATCCACTAAAGTTAATTAAAAGCATTCTGGAAACAGGTAATGTAAATTCTATAAATAGTTTAAAAAGATCTGATGGTGAGTTTGGATACATTGGAAACCTATTTGAAGAAAACAGTAATCAACGGAAACAATTAGAAATTTCTAAACAAAAAGCAGAAGAAAGTGACACCTTAAAATCCTCTTTTTTGGCTAATTTATCGCATGAAATCAGAACGCCCATGAATGCCATAATGGGATTCAGTGATTTACTTCATGATACAAAATTAGAAGAAGAGGAGCGATTAGAGTATTTGAAAATTATAAAAAATAGTGGTGGTAATCTGGTTTCAATTATCGAAGATCTTATCGAAATGTCTAAAATTGACGCCAAGCAAATTATGCCTAATTATAAAGGATTAGATATAGAAAAGTGTATTACAGAATTGTATGATTCCATTAAGGTTACGATTCCTAAAGACAAAGAAATCCAGTTTTATATTCTTGAAAACCCGGAAAAGCTTCATGGAAATGTTCTAACGGATGAAACGAAACTTAAACAGATTATCGTCAATTTAATAACCAATGCGTTAAAATTTACCGATAGAGGTTTTGTGGCTTTTGGATATTCAATAAACAAAGAAAAAGAAGTTTTAGAATTTAAGATTGAAGATTCAGGTATGGGAATCAGCGAAAATTATTTAAAAGTGATTTTTGATAGATTTAGAAGGATAGAAGGCGATGGATCTGTTGAATTATCCGGATTAGGTCTTGGGCTGTCTATTACAAAAGCGTATGTAGAAATGTTAGGTGGAGAAATAAAGGTAAAATCCACAATAGGACTGGGTTCCGTTTTTTCATTTACGATACCATTAAAATTGGATCAAACGGTAAAAGCAATAAAACCCAAAAAAGTAAAATCTCTTTACAGGAATTTTGACAATGAAATTATTTTAGTTGCAGAAGATGATACCATTAATTTCTTGCTGCTGAGAAAAATTATTGAATCAAAAAACCATACGGTTATAAGAGCTAAAAACGGACAAGAAGCGGTAGATATTTGTACCAAAAACCCAAACATTACTTTGGTGTTTATGGATATAAAAATGCCCGTTTTAGATGGTTATCAAGCCTACGAAAAAATTAAATTGATAAAGCCAGAGCTTCCCGTTATTGCTCAAACTGCCTATTCCTCATTTGAAGAGAAAGAGAAAATGATGCAATTTGGTTTTATGGACTGTATCACAAAACCATTGGATAAGGAAAAAGTATTTGAACTGCTGGATACTGTTTTTATGGAAAGCAATAAATAAATTCAGGATACTTAAACTTGAATTGTTGCTTTTAACGGTGCAGTATTTACTTATTTCAAAAGTTTTTCAAAATTTTAGAATCAGACTTGTTTTAGTCTTGCGTTTTTTTAAACTTTTCCGCCCATTTATAGCTGTAATTTTACTAGATTTAAAACATTACTAAGCATACGGGAATAGTTATTCAATTTTTGAAATGATTTTAAACTGCTGCTTAATTTTCCAAAACTTATATTTCAAAGAATTTAAATTACAAATACATGGTTTTTAAATCGATAAATCCGTTTTCACAACTAATTATAGCGGAACACGAAGTATTGACAAATACGCAATTGAATCAAAAATTACAATTATCAGAACGCGCATTTAAAAACTGGAAGCAAACCATATTTCAGCAAAGAGCGGATAGGATGAAAAAGCTAGCCAACATTCTTAGAGAAAAGAAAGAGGAGCTAGGTTTGTTGATTACGAATGAGATGGGTAAGGTGTTATCTGAAAGTATTTCTGAAGTGGAAAAATCAGCTAAAAACTGTGACTTCTATGCCGAAAATGCGGAACAGATGTTGAAAGAGGAATATTATGACACTCCTTTCAAAAGCATGTCCGTTTATGATCCAATGGGAGCTGTTTTTGCTATAATGCCGTGGAATTATCCTTTTTGGCAAGTGTTGCGTTATGCAGCTCCGGCAATTATGGCCGGTAATGTAACTCTTTTAAAACATGCGCCAAACGTTATTGGTTGTGCCAAAGCAATTGAAAATGCATTCTTGGAAGCTGGTTTTCCGGAAGGTGTTTTTCAACAAATTCCGATTGATATTCCTCAGGTCGAGAGTGTAATTGCTTCAGACATTGTGCATGGAGTTACTTTGACCGGAAGTGAAATGGCGGGATCATCCGTGGCTTCATTGGCTGGAAAGCACATCAAAAAATCAGTAATGGAATTAGGGGGTTCAGATGCTTTTATAGTTTTGAATGATGCAAATCTTGAAAAAGCAGCAACGGTTGCTACACAATCCCGAATGTTAAATGCAGGTCAGGCTTGCATTTGTGCCAAACGATTTATTGTTACTGAGAAAGTAGCTGATGAATTTGTTGCGCTTTTCACCCAAAAAATAAAATCGTTGCAGCAAGGAAATCCATTACAGAACGGAATTAATATGGGGCCAATGGCTCGGCTGGATTTAGCGGAGAAATTAGCAAAACAATTGGAAAAATCATTGCAACAAGGTGCTACATTAATACTAGGAGGAGAACGCGAAAATTGTAATTTTCAACCCACGCTAATTGATTTTGTTGATTCAAATAATATTGCTTTTCAAGAAGAAACTTTTGGCCCGTTAGCAACTATTATTAGAGCTAAAGATGAGAATGATGCTATCACTATTGCCAATAATCATAGATATGGTTTGGCTGTTGCAATTTGGACAGAAGATCGCGAAAATGCGTACAGACTGGCAAGGAGAATTGAAGCCGGTAATGTGTTTGTGAATTCATTAGTACGCTCTGATTCCAGAGTTCCTTTTGGAGGCGTAAAAAAATCAGGTTATGGTAGAGAATTAGGCGCAATAGGTATCAAAGAATTTATGAATATGAAATCATTGATTATAGAATAATATTATTGAGTACGTATTATAAGTAAAGAATCGAGAACAGGAATTGTATTTATAACAAATCTGTGCTCGATTTTTTATTTACTCGATTCCATTTATAAAAGTGTCAAGCTATGAATTCATTGCTTGATTTCTATTTATTAATAGGTATAAATAGCCGCTTTTAAATCGTTTGGTTTATTGGAAAGAATCACAATAAATGGAGTCCCTTTAACCGCAGCATTTTGTTTTAATCGTTTTTCACCGTTATCAGAAAACGATAAAGGAGATTCACCTTTTGTTCCTCCGTAAAAACTAGTAATTATCCCAGATTCTTTCAATCCGATGGTTTGATGTTTTTTCAATACAACAACTTTTTTATAATCGGATTTTCCATTTAGTTGAATTTTTTCAGATATGATTTTAGAATCATTTTTTGACTTTTCATTCAATTGTGCTACTGCATATTGACTGATTGACTTTTCTTCGGCACTTTGAGCTACAGTATAGTAAACTAAATTATTTGCTGTTTTAATAAAGTTTATATCCATTCTTCCACCATCATGTTTGATAATTTGATGGGTTTGTGCAATTAATGAAGTTGTAAATAAAATAGTGAAGGCTATAAATAAATTTTTCATGTGTTTAGATAAAAGTAAAGGTCTATGATCCCATTTTTAAATTGAGACATATATTAATAATGTTTTTTAGTAAAAAATAATAATTAAACCATTTCAGGCGGAGGAGTGAAATTTTTTAAAACAAACGCTTTGGCTACAAATAAATCGAAAGGACTAATTCGGGCTTTAATAAAAGAGTAACATTCGAAACAATTAAAAAGTTTAATTGGATCTATGAAAAGTAGTTTTAGCTTACTCTCAAAATTGGTTTCTTCGGTATTATTTTCGGCTAGTTCATAAAAATCATATTGTTTCTCCTGAATAAGTATTGAAAGTTTATCACTTACCCAAATAAGGGAAAAAGTGAGCAAGACAAGTAAAACGGAAATTTTAAGTGCTAAACTATTCATAGTTTAAATATACTAAAAAAGGAATCTGTTCACAATTAAAATTTTCATAAAATAAGTTATAATGATAGCATGATTTAGTTTTTTAGAACTCTTGATTTAACCGCTTTTTCATTGTAATGTAAATTGTGTATCTAATGATGAAAATTGTATAAACAAGATGTCTTTGTATGAAAAAATATATTCATCTAGGATTTGCCATAAAAATTTGTAATTTATTTTTGATGTGTTTTTATGGGGGTTTAGTTTTATTTTATATAAAAATTATTCTAAAAAATGCTTTTAAAATTTATTTATGGTTTGTAATCAAAAATAAATAGGGGGTTATGTTTGAAAACTGATTATTAAATTTTTAAAATTGGTACTTTAAAATACGGAATACCTATTATTTTTTATTGATTTTTCGTTATTAATAATTCTTCTCAAAACAAGGCAAAAAAGTGCTAAATAGTAATTCAAGTGAAATAAAAGTTAATAAATTCGCTTCAGAAACAAGAAAATTTCACATTAAAAAAAGTGCGTTTCAAAGCAGTTTTCTTGATTATAAGTATCAGAATTTTTTAAAGCGTATCAACTAAAACCCAAATAATAACCAAACTAGATTACTAATTAAAACCATTTAAAGATGAAAAAAAACCTAGCTATTCTAACATTCATGCTAACAACAAGTTTAACTTTTGCGCAAGACACTCCGGTTGCCCCTTCAACTGCTTTTGCAGGATCTGCTGATGCCTATTATAAATATGATTTCTCAGGTATAGACAACAGTTTAACTAGTTTTACAAATTCTCACAATTCATTTGAATTAGGGATGGCTTCTATCGAAGCATCTCATAAAATGGGGAAAGCATCTGTTTTTGTTGATTTAGGATTTGGAAACAGAGCTGCTCAATTTACTTATAATGATGCCGCTTCAACTTTCATGATCAAACAATTGAATTTCACTTATGAATTTTCAGATAATTTTAAAGTTACTGCGGGTAGTTTTGGAACCCATGTGGGATATGAACTTCTAGATGCAGTAGATAATAAAAACTACAGTATGTCTTATGCGTTTACTTATGGTCCATTTTTTAATACGGGAGTAAAAGCACAATATACCTCTGGAAAATTCAGTTTCATGGCTGGGGTTTCAAATCCAGCAGATTTTAAAACAACAATTGAAGCGGGTTCAACCCAAAAAACGTTTATAGGTCAACTAGGTTATGTAGGTGACACTGGAAATGTATATTTTAATGTTACCTCTGGAAGTAGTAATCCTGCTTCTGATGAGAACAAGACACAATTTGATTTTGTAGGTTCGAAGAAAGTAAGTGATTCATTCTCTTTAGGATTCAACGGTACGTATGCAATGACTAACAATGACTTTGATAGTACCTTGGATGGTGAATGGTTTTCCTTAGTAGGATATGCAAATTTCGCATTGAAAGAAACATTAAGTTTAGCTTACAGATTAGAGTATTTAGATGCTAAAGATGCTACTGCCGGACTTGGTTTGCTTGCTGGAACCAGTGTTGTTGGTAATACTTTGTCACTAAACTATAAGGTAGGAAACTTGACTATTATTCCTGAATTCCGTGTTGACACCGCTTCTGAAGATATCTTTACAAATAGTGATGCCGCTCCAAAAGGTTTAACAGCTTACGCATTACTTGCAACAACTTACTCGTTCTAGTATAAGATAATATTTTTTTTTGCTGCCAAGATGCTTTTAAGGATTTTGGCAGCTTTTTTATGTAGATTTTGAGATACTACAGGAGTCTTAGTGATAAACGATAAATAGAGTTTGAAATGTATTTAAATAGAAAACGGTTCTTTGAATGTTTCAAAAAACCGTTTTTATTGTATAATGTATAAACTACTTATTGTTTTTTATAAATAGAATAAATAGTATTTATTGTTTTTTCATCTAAGAGGTCATTGACTTCTGTTTGAATATAATGCAGTTTAAAAGCTGTTATTGCGGCGGGTAGATTTTTAGTGTCGTATCCTATAATTCGCAATCCTTGTTCTGCATTAAAATCAGTTGGAGCAGTTTCTAAAAACTCATCTGACCAAAGACCAAAACCTTTGTCTGCTAATATTTTCCATGGAAACAATTGGCTGGGGTCTTTTTTTCTGGTAGGTGCAATATCTGCGTGACCAATAATGTTTTGAGCAGGAATGTTGTAATCTTTTTTTAGCTTCGTCAAAAGTGCCAGTAAGCTATTGATTTGTAATTCTGAAAAAACTTCAGAGCCATTGTTGTCTAATTCAATTCCTATTGATGTCGAGTTAATATCGGTATTTCTTCCCCAAGTACCACTACCTGCATGCCAAGCTCTTAAATAATCATTCAACATTTGGACTACTTTACCATCATCTGAAATAAGATAATGGGAACTCACTTGAGATTCTATTTTGGTGAATGTTTTTAGTGTTTGTTGTAATGAATCCTGCGCTGTATGATGTATAATAATGAAATTTGGCTTTCTTAAATTAAAATTCACCGTTCCTATCCACTCTGTATTAATCCCGTTTTGCAAAGACGTAGACCCCATTATGGAAAGAGTATCTTTATAGGTATGCAACTGTTTGGTGTATAACGTATCAATGTTTATTGCTACATGAGGAATAACAGGAAGTGGTTGCGGATCTTTATTAGAAATGGTTTCTTTTAATGTTTTAAGCTTAGTGTCATAAATTTTTTCACTCTTTTTATAAGGATTTGTTGAGCACGATGCAGCGATAACTGCCAAAATAAGGGAATAAAAAATTTTTCTCATGTAGGTTTTCATTTAGCAACAGACTAAAAATCGCTTAATTGGATTTCTTTTTAGCTTTCGATTTTTTAGGATTTTTAGCTTCTTCATTCATAGCTATATATTTCTCCTTTTGGTCTTTGTTTAACAATTCTATTATTTTTCTATCAGTAGTTTCTGAAAGAACTGTTATGTTTTTTATTTTATCCTCTTGGCTAACTTCTGCTTTTATAAGCATGCCTTGTGTTTTTATGCTTTCTGTCAAAATATTCGAGATTGCAATTACCTGAAGTTCGTCCAGAATGAGTTCCGGCTGTATTCGTTCCATGATTTTTCCAACCGTTACTTCAACCGGAATTTCTTTTGGTTTATCTGGGGTTCTGGATTGATCCATGCCGCTATTCATTCTGCGATTACTTCCATAACCATTTCCGTAACCGTTCCCATATCCGCCATTACCATATTGTGCAGAAATTATATTTGTAGATAATAGTACAAATGCGATGATTAATAGTGATTGAAATAGTTTCATATTTAGTTTTTAAAATGGATTAAAATCGTCTTAAGAAAATTATGCAGGTTCTCCGTACAAATCAAATTCTGTTGCTTCAATAATTTTTATCAGTACAAATTCACCCGTTTTTACATAATGTTTTGAAGCGTCAATCAAAACTTCATTATCTACATCCGGACTGTCAAATTCAGTTCTTCCCACAAAATGCCCACCTTCTTTTCTGTCAATGATACATTTGAATGTTTGACCTACTTTTTCTTGGTTTAAATCCCAAGAAATTTGAGATTGTAATTCCATGATTTCGTTTGCACGTTCTTGTTTTACGGTGTCTGGAACATCATCTTCCAGTGCATAAGCATGTGTGTTTTCTTCGTGCGAATACGCAAAACAACCCATTCTGTCAAATTTCATTTCTTGAACAAAATCTTTCAATGTGTTGAAATCTTCTTGCGTTTCTCCAGGATATCCTACAATTAAAGTAGTACGAATAGCCATTCCGGGAACTGCAGCACGGAAATCTTTTAATAGTTTTGTTGTTTTTTCTTGAGTTGTTCCGCGGCGCATTGATTTCAAAATAGAATCTGAAATGTGTTGCAATGGAATATCAATATAATTACAAATTTTAGGTTCGCGCTTCATAATTTCCAGAACATCCATCGGGAAACCGGTAGGAAAAGCGTAATGCAAACGAATCCATTCGATCCCTTCTACTTTTACTAACGCTTCCAATAATTCACCAAGATTTCTTTTCTTGTAAAGATCCAGCCCGTAATAAGTTAAATCCTGAGCAATCAAGATCAATTCTTTCACGCCGTTTTTAGCTAATCCTTCGGCTTCTTTAACCAGTTTTTCAATAGTTTGTGAAACGTTTTTTCCTCGCATTAATGGAATCGCGCAAAAACTGCACGGTCTGTCGCACCCTTCTGAAATTTTTAAATAGGCATAATTTTTTGGAGTCGTAGTCAATCTTTCTCCTAATAGTTCATGCTTGTAATCCGCACCCAAAGCTTTCAGTAATTGCGGTAACTCAGTTGTACCAAAAAACTGATCTACATTTGGTATCTCTTTTTCTAAATCAGGTCTGTAACGCTCCGATAAACATCCGGTAACGAATACTTTATCTACCAATCCTCTTTCTTTCTTGTCAGCATATTCCAAAATCATATTTACTGATTCTGCTTTAGCATTATCAATAAATCCACAAGTATTTATTACAATAATATTTCCCTCTTCAGCTTCTGGAGCTTCGTGCGTAACATCTTTTCCGCTTGCGCGAAGTTGTCCCATAAGCACTTCACTGTCATACACATTTTTCGAACACCCAAGAGTGATTACGTTGATTTTATTCTTTTTTAACGACTTAGTTCTCATAACATTAGAATCCCGATAATTTGGGAATTTTGCAAAATTACAATTTTTATTTTTAGGACCATAAATCTTTGTGTTTTTTATGGAGCTATTCCTGCTGTACGTTGCAATCTCCCGAAAAAGCGGGAGGATTTTCACTGCCATCAGGGCTAAAAAAAAAATCCGTTCCATGATAACGAAACGGATTTTGAATTTTATTTGTGGGTTTGATTACAATTCAAATAATAATGTTAATGAAACATTGTTGTTTATAGCATCGATACTGGCGCCATCTGTAAATCCTTGATTAAAAAACCCTTGTTGTGAGTTTCTTTTGGCGTAAGAATAGGCTAAATCTACTTTGGTAGAACCAAAACTATATCCTAAACCCGCTGAATAACCCGTTAAATCTCCTATTGTCACCGAGTTTTTATAAGGACTTTGTTCATAACGATACCCTGCTCTTAAGCTCAACGCTTCAATTTTATACTCAGCACCTATTCTTAGTTCGCCTGTAGTATCTAAGATTGAATTCATGTCTCTGTTTAAATCATTAAAATAAGGGTCGTTTTCAGGTTTGAATTTAGTGCTGCTATAATCCTTAATAGCGTAATCAACACTTATTAAACCAGATTTTCCAAAAACATAAGCAAAACTACCTGTTAGTTTGCTTGGAGTTTGTAGCTTATAAGGCTCGTAAATATTAACAACCTGAGGATTTACTACATCATTAGTGTCGTCAGCATTTGTTGCGCTGCTTACTACAGCTAGCCTTTGAGACAGCTCATCATTTAATTTATACCATGTAGATGATTCGTAAGCAAGACCTAAACGAATTTCATCATTAACTTTAGCAATTGCTCCCAATTGAAAAGAAAAGCCTGTTCCGTAAGTATATAAGTCATTTTCAAAACTCAATCGAGTAACAGTGTAATCATTTGTTAATGGGGCATTATTATCTTCGTAAAAAGTAGATGATTTGTGGAAGTCAGTAAAATGAGAGTTCAAATTTAGTCCTATATACAACTTGTCATTATATGATGTAGCGGCATTAAAAGATAATTTCCCGTTATATCCAGTGCTATAAATAGAGTTTTCTTGGTAATAATTGCCTCCCGCGGGAACATTCGAAGAATAAGGTGAATTATTATTCGTTTCATCAACAGCATTAGTAACAAAGCCTTGGTACCCTAAAAATGCTTGTTGCGCTGCAAATCCATTTAAATTTGGATATTGGTTATTAGGTAGATTGCTTCCTAAAAATGAATATAAGTCCGAAATAGATTCTCCTGGATTTGTATTCACGAATTCTTGAGGTACTGGAGCTCCGTTATTCGAATTGTTAGCATAACTTAAAAAGTAATCCCCTACAGAATTGTTTGGGTTGGTTCCGGCAGAAAAAATCCCGTTGTCAAAATTAGTGGTGTTTTCGTAATTAACACCTAATGAGATCTTTTTCCAATTGCTGTTTGGGTTTCTGTTATTAAAAACAAAAACAGCACCCGCTTGGTTCAAATCAAACGAATTGTTTTTTTCGCTTGCTGTGGTGCCAAAATAGGTGGACTTATTTTTTGTGTCAAAATTACTTAAGGTAAGAGTCATTTGGTTAGTTGTAAACACAGCAGAACCTGCAGGATTTACATTTAGAGAGGATAAATCCCCCCCAAGAGCTCCAAAAGCACCACTCATAGCTCTAAAACGAGCTGTTCCGTTCAGGTCATCCTGTGCGTAACGCAGGGCATCTGATATTTCTTGTGATTGTGCAAAGCTTGCAGAGAAGCCTAAAGCTAATAAAAATATATATTTTTTCATTTTTAATTCGTAAGTTTTAATTTAATGTTAAAATTAGAAATGGATCTAAAGGATTATTATCCTCTTCCGCCTCTTCCGCCACCACCGGATGATCTACCGCCGCCACCGCCGCCGGAATTCCTAGAATTATTTGAGCTAGGGCTGTATGATCTGGAATTGTTGTCGTTTCTTGAACTTGGAGTATAGGATCTTTGAGGTCTGTTGTTTTCGTTGCGAGTGCTATTCGTGTTTGATCTTCTGGTAGGTGTACTATTGTTTTGATTTCTCGAAAATGTTGGACTGGTTCTATTGAATCGGTTTGTAGTACTTCTTGTTGAATTAGTAGTGGTGTTTCCTCTGTAACTTGAGTTGTTTCTTGGGCTAACACTATTGCTTTGGTTTCTAGAGTAATTTGCGGAACTTCGGGTGTTATTACTTCTGTCACTACGAGCGTTAGCGGTATAAGACGAGCCTCTTCTTCCCGTATTGGTTGAATACGCTCTGTTGTTGTAGTAATTGGAATGACCCCAATTATTTCCATACCAGTTATTCCAACCCCCATTGTTTCCATACCAGTTATTCCAGCCCCAATTATTTCCATACCAGTTATTCCAGCCCCAATTAGATCCGTACCAGCTGTTGCCGTACCAATTATTCCAGCCAAAACCTACGTTCATGCCCCAGCCGAAACCGCCATTCCATCCCCAGTTATTTCCGTACCAATTATTCATAGCCCATCCGGTATCATAAATATTGACGTTCACACTTTGAGGATTACTGCCCCATCCGGGGTAGTTCGAATCGTTGTTTTGCAACGTATCATTTTCTAAATTATAATCATTGTAATTTTCAACATCTGTAAAGGTTTCGACAGGTTGGTTGTTGTTTTGTAAAGACCCAAAGTAGTCTCTATATTGATTATTTGGAGTATTTTGAGTCTCTGTGTCAACGGCTCTGTTTGGGGTGTTTCCATAAATCCCGTCAGAATCATAGTAAGAGCTGTTTTGGTAGGAGCCACAAGATGTCAGCAGGACGCTCAAAAATCCAACAATGTAATATATTGATGTATTTTGGAAGGAAACAGTACTAGTTTTCATATATATGGAGTTTTTTATTGTTGGACATTACAAAAATAGTTAGTTTTGCGGAACTATTTATTTAAATTATTAATGCAAAATTTGTGCCAAACTATTCAATATGAGTAAGAACTTAATTACAAGATCAGAAGATTATTCAAAATGGTATAACGAGTTGGTAGTCAAAGCCGATTTAGCCGAAAATTCAGGAGTTAGAGGGTGTATGGTTATCAAGCCTTACGGATATGCGATATGGGAAAAAATGCAAGCTGAATTGGATCGAATGTTTAAAGAAACCGGGCATCAAAACGCTTATTTTCCTTTGTTTGTTCCAAAAAGCATGTTTGAAGCTGAAGAAAAAAATGCAGAAGGATTTGCAAAAGAATGTGCAATTGTTACTCATTATCGATTAAAAAATGATCCGGATAGACCTGGGAAGTTGATGGTTGATCCTAATGCAAAATTAGAAGAGGAGTTAATTGTTCGTCCTACAAGCGAGGCTATCATCTGGTCTACTTACAAAGGTTGGGTACAATCGTATAGAGATTTACCTTTATTGATTAATCAATGGGCGAATGTGGTGCGTTGGGAAATGAGAACCAGATTGTTTTTACGAACAGCGGAGTTTTTATGGCAGGAAGGACATACTGCCCATGCGACAAAAGCAGAGGCTGTTGAAGAATCAGAAAAAATGATGAATGTATATGCTGATTTTGCCGAGAATTTTATGGCGATTCCTGTTATAAAAGGAATAAAAACAGAAACTGAACGTTTTGCTGGAGCTGAAGAAACGTACTGTATTGAAGCCTTAATGCAAGACGGGAAAGCTTTACAAGCAGGAACGTCACACTTTTTGGGTCAGAACTTTGCTAAAGCCTTTGATGTTAAATTTGCAAATGCCCAAGGGAAGCAAGAATATGTTTGGGGAACTTCATGGGGTGTTTCGACTCGTTTGATGGGTGCATTAGTAATGACGCATTCAGATGATCAGGGATTGGTATTACCTCCTAGTTTAGCGCCCATTCAGGTGGTGATTGTTCCTATTTATAAAACAGACGAGCAATTGGCAGCTATAACAGCTGAAGTGAATGTTTTGACAGCAGCTTTGCGAAAATTACATATCTCCGTGAAATTTGATGACAGAACCACTCAGAAGCCAGGATTTAAATTTGCAGAATGGGAACTAAAAGGGGTTCCTGTTAGGGTAGCTGTAGGTCCAAAAGATTTAGAAAATGAAACTTTCGAGGTTGCAAGAAGAGATACGTTGACTAAAGAAGTAGTTTCTAAAGACGGAATCACAACTTACATCAGTGATTTATTAGCGCAAATTCAAAAAGAATTGTTCGAAAAAGCATTAAATTATAGAGATACACATATTACTGAAGTAAACAGTTTTGAAGAGTTTAAAGCGGTTTTAGATACTAAAGGAGGTTTTGTATCAGCACATTGGGATGGAACTGCGGCAACGGAGGAGAAGATTAAAGATTTAACTAAGGCTACTATCAGATGTATTCCTTTAGATAGAGTAGAAGAAGCTGGAAGCTGTGTTTTTACTGGGGAAAGCTCAGTAGGAAGAGTGTTGTTTGCAAAGGCTTATTAAAAAAAAATAATTTTTTTTGCATGTACTATTGTACGTTTCAAAAATAGTTGTATTTTTGCATCCGCATTAGAGAAGCAGGGCCCGTTCGTCTATCGGTTAGGACGCATGGTTTTCATCCATGTAAGAGCGGTTCGATTCCGCTACGGGCTACTATTTTTATTGCAGGTTAAAGTTTTCCTGAACTTAGAGGGAAGTATGGCCCGTTCGTCTATCGGTTAGGACGCATGGTTTTCATCCATGTAAGAGCGGTTCGATTCCGCTACGGGCTACAAATTTCAATATTTTAGATTGATAAAAACTTAGGGGATAATGGTCCGTTCGTCTAGGGGTTAGGACGCCAAGCTTTCGTCTTGGTAACAGGGGTTCGATTCCCTTACGGACTACAAAAATTAGTAAAAGATAAAAACATAATAAAATGGCAAATCATAAATCAGCTTTAAAAAGAATTAGAAGTAACGAAAAGAGAAGAGTATTAAATAGATACCAACACAAGACTACTCGTAACGCTATAAAAGCATTGAGAATAGCTACTGATAAAACAGATGCTACTTCTAAATTATCAAGCGTGATATCTATGATTGATAAATTAGCTAAAAAGAATATTATTCATGATAATAAAGCTTCTAATTTAAAATCTAAGTTAACTAAGCACGTTGCTAAATTGTAATTAATACAATTTGTTAAGACATAAAAAAAAGCTCTCATTTCTGAGAGCTTTTTTTATGTCTTATATTTTCTACTTCATTTTGTTCTTTAAGTATTCCAGCATTGATCGGGTAATTGGTTTAGATAAGAAGTCAATCACCATTGGGTATTTTTTTGTTTTTTCTAAGTCTTCCGGGTCTATTGTTGAGGAAAGGACAACTACTTTTATAGCATTGAATTCTGAAAATTCCTGGCTATTGAAATGATCTAAAAATTCCCATCCACCCATTACGGGCATATTCAAATCTAAAAAAATTAATTGTGGATGTTCGTTTGGTTTGTTTTTAGCATATCTGATAGTGTTGAAGTAGCTGAGTGCCTCTTCGCCATTTTGAGCAGTTATTATTTCATTAGAAAACGATGATTTGATTATTACTTTTTTGCATAACATCAGTGTTATCGGGTCGTCATCAACGCATAAAATTTGATCTAACATTATTGTTTGTTTTTAAATATTAATGTAAACATAGTTCCTTTATTTACTTCGCTTTCGATTTCAATTGTTCCTCCCATCGTTTCAACTTGTGATTTTACTAGATAGAGGCCTAGTCCTTTACTGTCAGGGTAATTGTGGAAACGTTGATAAAGTCCAAATATTTTATCTCGATTTCTTTCTAAATCGATACCTATCCCGTTGTCTTTAAAAAGTAATACAACAGTATCGTCTATTTCATGGGTAGTAATGGTTATCTTGAGCTTTCTATTTTCGGATTTGTATTTTATTGCATTTGTCAAAAGATTCAATAAAATACTTTCTATGTAAGCTTTATTAATGTTTAGAATAGAGACCTGTTCAAAATTAAGCTTAATGATTGGCTTGTATAGTTCTATTTGAAAATTAAGTTGGCTAAAAACATTTTCAAAGATTTCTTTTATTAATACCGCTTCTTTTTGAATCGAAGGATTGTCTTTTATAATAATAACTTTTACTAAATCATTAATAGTGTCATTTAATAAATGAGTAGATTTATTAAAGCCATCTAAGATTTCTTTTAATTCTTGATTGTCAATAGGAATATCTTCCATTAGATTCAGCAGCCCGGTTAAGTTAGATAATGGAGCTCTAAGGTTATGGGAGGTTATGTAAGAAAACTGCTTTAAGTCTTTGTTGTTTTGCGTTAATTCTCTAATAAGCTGCTCTTTTTCCTTTTCTTGTTTTTTTTCATCAGTGATGTCTCTCTGGATAGAAATCCAGTGAGAAAGTTCGTTCTCTGAATTGTAAATTGGTATCATAGAGAAGCGGACCCAATATTCTTCTTTATTTTTGGTTAGGCTGATTGTTTCTATAAGGCATTCCTCTTTGTTTTTGATGGAACTTAAAAGTTTTTCAAGTTCGTTGGTATCAGAATTTGCACTATTGAAAGGATCAGCAGATTTTCCTGAAATTTCTTCAAAAGCATACCCCGACATAGAAGAAAAAGCTGGGTTTACATAAATGATGTTAGGTATTTTTCCATCTAAAGAGCTTGCTTCAGTAATAATAATTGAATCTTTAGATTGTGTAAATACGGTTTCTAGTAATTTAAGTCTTTGCTCTTCCTCTTTTTGCTTTGTGATGTCTTGAATGGCTCCAATCATTCTAATGGCTTTTCCATTTTCATCTTTTAAGAGGAAACCTTTGTCAAGAACATATCTATAGGAGTTGTCAGCGCATTTAAAGCGGTATTGATCTTGCCAGTTTTCGGTTTTTTGTTCTATAAAGGAGTAGAGTCTGATGGACATTTTGATACTGTCTTCGGGGTGAATTTTATCAAACCACCATTTAGAGCTATTGCCAACTTCGTCTTCGGTGTAGCCAAAGACACTTTCAATTCCTTTATTCCAAGAAAAGCGGTCTTCTTGTATTTTCCAATCCCAAATAGTGTCACTGGTTGCTTTTGCTACAATATTATATTTGTCATTCGACTCTTTAATTTCATCATTAGTATTTTTAAGCTTTTCGAAAATAGATATGTTTCGGGTGTCGTTTTTTGATAAAATAAGTTTGAAAATTATTCCAGTCAAAAATATAAATAAAATGTCTTTTAGGAAATTGTAAAATTGATAATTTAAATCAGAAATATATTGCTGTAATAACTTATGACTAATAATGGCTACAAACATTGAGATTAGAATGTAGATGGTGATTACTTGATTGGTTTTGCTTTTCATTACTCAAATATAATTAATTATTGCGGAATTATTAAAGAACATAAGTAACTTATTTTCCGAGATTTTTTTAAAGGCCTAATTTTTGTGTCTAATGCGTTAAGAATATGTAAACTATTGCATAAATATTTTTTATATCAAAATAAAGTGTACCTTTGCACCCATTAAAAATCACAGATGGAATCTATTAGAAACATTGCAATTATTGCCCACGTCGATCACGGTAAAACAACTTTGGTTGATAAAATTATGTATCACTGTCAGTTATTTCGTGATAACGAAAACACAGGTGACTTAATCCTTGATAACAACGACTTAGAGCGTGAAAGAGGTATTACCATTACTTCAAAGAATGTTTCTGTAGTATACAAAGGAACAAAAATCAACATTATAGATACTCCTGGTCACGCCGATTTCGGTGGTGAGGTGGAACGTGTATTGAATATGGCTGATGGAGTTTGTTTACTAGTAGATGCTTTTGAAGGGCCAATGCCACAAACGCGTTTTGTATTACAAAAAGCTCTTGACCTTGGTTTGAAACCATGCGTTGTTATTAATAAAGTAGATAAAGAAAACTGTACTCCTGAAGAAGTTCATGAAAAAGTTTTTGACTTAATGTTTGAATTAGGAGCAGAAGAGTGGCAATTGGATTTTCCAACAGTTTATGGTTCAGCTAAAAATAACTGGATGTCGGATCATTGGGAAAACGTAACTGATAATGTGGAAGCATTGTTAGATATGGTTATTGAAAATGTACCAGCTCCAAAAGTTTCTGAAGGAACGCCACAAATGTTGATTACGTCATTAGACTTCTCCGCTTTTACAGGTCGTATCGCTATTGGTCGTTTGGAAAGAGGTGTTTTGAAAGAAGGAATGCCAATTTCATTATGCAAAAGAGATGGTACTATTATGAAATCTAGAATTAAAGAACTTCATACTTTTGAAGGTCTTGGACGTAAAAAAGTACAAGAAGTTATTGCAGGAGATATTTGTGCAATTATTGGAGTTGAAGGTTTTGAAATTGGAGATACTATCGCTGATTCTGAAAATCCAGAAGCGTTACAAACAATTGCTATTGATGAGCCTACTATGAGTATGTTGTTTACAATTAATGACTCTCCTTTCTTTGGTAAAGAGGGTAAATTTGTAACTTCTCGCCATATTAGAGACCGTTTAAATAAAGAATTAGAGAAAAACTTAGCGATGAAATTGGGTGAAACTGATTCTGCTGATAAGTTCATGGTTTTTGGTCGTGGTGTACTTCACTTGTCTGTTCTTATTGAAACAATGAGAAGAGAAGGATACGAATTACAAATTGGTCAACCACAAGTTATCATCAAAGAAATTGATGGTAAAAAATGTGAGCCAATTGAGGAATTAACAATCGACTTACCAGAAACACTTTCTGGAAGAGCGGTAGAGTTTGTTACTATGCGTAAAGGTGAAATGCTGAGTATGGAAACTAAAGGGGAGCGTATGATTGTAAAATTTAATATTCCATCACGTGGAATTATTGGATTGCGTAATCAATTACTTACCGCTACTGCTGGTGAAGCTATTATGGCACACCGTTTCATAGGATATGAGCCTTACAAAGGAGAAATTTCTGGACGTAACAAAGGTTCATTGATTTCTATGGAGAAAGGAAAAGCTATTCCTTATTCTATTGATAAATTGCAAGATCGTGGTAAGTTTTTTGTTGAACCAAATGCAGAAATTTACGAAGGTCAGGTAATTGGAGAAAATTCTCGTGGTGATGATATGTGTGTAAACGTAACTAAAGAGAAAAAACAATCTAATGTTCGTTCTTCTGGAAATGATGAAAAAGCTAGAATTATCCCTCCAATTATTTTTTCATTAGAGGAAGCGTTGGAATACATTCAAAAAGATGAATATGTTGAGGTAACTCCAAAATCTATTCGTTTGAGAAAAATATATTTGACAGAAACAGATAGAAAAAGATTTAAATTCTAATTCTATTTTATACTATTTAAAAAGCCATTCGTTTATTCGAATGGCTTTTTTTATGGTATTTATTGTAGTGTAAATATTCTATTTTAATAAAAATTTTAATAAATGTTTCTTAATAATTGTTCTTAAAATATTTAAATGGTGTTAAAAATAAAGGTTTGTGATTGTTTTATCTTTGAAAACTCTTATCTCTTCAAACTAAAATGCCCCTTAGCTTCCCTGCCATCATCTAATTTTATGGAGTACCAATAGTCATCTCCAGCTAAGGGCAGACCTAAAAATGTACCATCCCATCCTTGGCCAGAGGGAACAATTTGTTTTAAAAGCTTACCGTAACGATCAAAAATATAAATAATTGAATTTTCATTGAAATTTTTATTTACTCCTTTTACATTCCAATAGTCATTGTAACCATCTCCATTTGGTGTAAAAAATTTTGGAACACCAATTACTGCTATTGTTTGACTCACAGTTCCACAACCATTTTTATCATTAATGTATACTTCATGATTTCCGGCAGTTACATTATCAAAGAAATTAGAATCTTGAAAAGGTCCAGAAGGTGCGTCCAGACTATATTCATATTGTCCTTGTCCACTTACGTTTACCGTTACTGAGTTTACATCTGATAAATCAATAATTGAAATGTTCCCTATTGCTGCTATATCAGAGGCGGTTACTTTTAGGGTTCGGATTCTGCTACAACCATTAAGTGAGCTAACTTCTACCGTGTAATTACCTTCTGCGTTTACATTCAATGTTGAACTAATTTCAGCCGTTAAAAGTACATTGTCTTTTGTCCAAACATAAGTATAGTCAGTATCGGGAGTTCCATCTTGAATTCCGGCATCTAATCTCACAAAGAAAGTAGGAAGGTTTGAGCAGACTAATTCATTTTCATCAAAATCATCGTTTGTATCAATATTAGGTTTTTGATTTACTTTTAAAGTTACTCTTGGACTCAAACCATAACAGGCATTATCAGATGTGCTTTCCACACGAACCCAAATTTTTTGTTCATTTGGATATCCAGTATTGCTATAATTTGATGGGTTTGTTATTTCATCATTTTCTGATAAAGCATCAGCTTCATTTTTATAAAATTTTATCGAATAAGAAGAATTCGAAGAAGGAAGTATAGCTAAAATAGCAGCGGTTACACTACTAAAATCAAACGTTGCGACTCCATCAGTATCGTCATTTGCTACTCCTAAGTCATCGCAGGCAGAAAACGTACGAGTGAATGAAGCTGGAATTTGAGTAGTTGAAACCACTAATGTAATTTGAACTATACTGATACATCCGTTAGTATTTTTAACTCTTACCCATACCAGCATTCCACCCGAAGTAGTATTTGTAAATGCCAAAGGATTAGAGATTAATTTGCCTGTATCAGCTGTTTCAGCTCCTGAAAGCGAAGTGTAATAGGCAAAAGTTTCGGAAGTATAATTAGTGGATATCTCATTGTTTTTTACAGTTAGATTAAAATCAGAGAAACCATCCGTATCGTCATCACATTGAACTATTGTGACAGTATTGACTACTGGTAAAGTATAAATTGTTAAAGTAGTTTCGGAAGAAATCAAGCCACATGAATTTCCAATTTTATTCAGTTTCACTCTGTATTTATAACCATTCATTGCGTTGGTCACTTTTGTCAGTGTTAAGGTTTTTCCTGTAGCATTCTGATACGTCGCATTATTTAGAATATTATTCCAATTTATTCCGTCAGTAGATACTTGCCATTGATAGGTATTTCCGCCATTATCAAGTATTGTGATCGTAGTGCTTTCTAATTCACAAGTTGGACTTGCCTGAGGCTGTGAAGTGATTTCTATTGGCGCAGCAATTATGTAATTGTTATTAGGAGCAGTATAACCCACACCACTCGTAACTTTTCCTTTATTATTAGTAGTCACGGGATTGTTTCCTAATATTCCATCATTATTCGGATCATTAAAACCTGCCTCGATAACATCAAAACAAACATCATTATCGCTATCCAAATCGATGTAATTAAAAGTCCCATCTGAATCGGTGTCAATAATGGTATAATTTAGTTTGCCACTATTGGGACTCGTTTCAAGTCCGTCAAATAAACCATTTGAACCAAAAGCAGCACTTGGGCCATCTATAATTCCATCGTTATTAGCATCAATAACAGTACTACCAGATTCGATCAAGTCAAAAATCCCGTCGTTATCACTGTCTAAGTCAAGTAAATCGGATATAGGAAAGTTACTGTAATCGTTGTCGGTATTAATTTTAATTAATCCAGTTTCAAAAGCATCATCTAATCCGTCTTTATTCGTGTCAATGCCAGAAAAAACTTTGAAGTTTTTTCCTTGTGCCTCAATTGTATCGGGAATTCCGTCATTGTCACTGTCTAGATCTAATAAGTCTGGAATTCCGTCTAAATCATTGTCTGTTGAATGTGTTATATACATTGAAAACGTAGCTTTGTTGGCTGTGGTTTCTGATAAATTTTGATGCTCGAATGTGATCGAATCGGTGAGATAACTAGAAATCGAAAATCTACTAGAACCAGGTATCGCAGGAATCGTACTTTTTAATCTGAATCTGATTTCAAAAGACGAGAATTCGGAAACTCCACTTTCATAAACTCCATCATAATTAGTGTCAACTAGTAATTCATTTAATGGATCCATCAAGGTAAGTGTTTTGTTTGCTGGAACCCGTAAAATAAAATCACCATCCGCATTTAGATAATCGGAAACATCAGTGGTTTGGATACTGTTGTCAAAAATCATATAGTTAAAACGTAGACTCGTTGGAGCATTGAATTGAAGAGTGTACGTTACATTTTTAGTCTTTCCAGCAGGGATTTCGGATACAAAACCATAATAAGGTTTTCCGATGATGGTACCATCGCCACTAATTGTTCCCGTATAATCAGAACTATTTTTAGGGTCGGATTGGTTCAACAAGGGGATTGCTGCTTCAAAATCATTGCGTATCCCGTCATTATCTAGGTCGATATCAATGTTGTTATTTGTTCCGTCATTATCTGAATCTAATGGGCAGTCGCTGACCGGAATCTTGTCTGAGAAAATAGGAACTGTAGTAGGGCAACCCACAATACTTCCCTTTACTTGATAATAGCCGGGTTGCGTAGGGGTGTATGAATTTGTATTTGCACCAATAATTGGATCGTCATTGAAATACCACTGAAAAGTATCATAAGAAGATAAAGTGCTGATTTTCATAACAACATTTGGGATACATGCCGAATTAGACACTGTAATTTTATCAGTTACAATTTCTGGTTTTGTATCAAATCCTGAATAATAACCGCCATAAGTTGCAGCGCCGTTTGTCCCAAAGTAAGAAACATACACTTGTCTCGTTGATTTTACGGCAATATTCCCTATTTGATTAAACACGGTATATCTCACATAATTTGTATTTCCTGTTACAGTAACTGCAGCACTATTAATCGGGTTGTTATTTATGGTTACAATCGCTCCAACTTCAGTCACAATATTTAAACCACCATTGTAAAACGTATTTCCTATCGATTCAATCGAAGGGATATTATCTACAATGCTTGGTGTAGCACAATTTAAGGGCGGTACAAAAAATAAATTTTGATTGGCTGAAGGGTTATTAGAATTGCCATTTGGGAGAAAACCTGGAGCTAAACCTCCAATGCTTTGATAAGCCGATACATTTTCGGAGGCTGAAACATATAAATTACCATTTATAAATTGGCTTCCTTCTTTAACGGTATATTCTCCTTTATTAAGAGTGGCAACAGCGATCGCAGAGCCATTAACGAAAATTTTGGTATTATCAACATTTGCAATTAATAAAACCCGTTCTAATTCATCAGTTCCAAGTCCTTTTACAAAGATATATTCCTTGCCTGTTTTTTCTGTTGGGACAATTTGGTCAAAACCTACATCTCTGCCAACTGGATTTCCTTGAGCATTAACAATTGTACTGTTGCTACCTCCAAAAGAACCCGAATTGACAACTACAGGTTTGTCAGATTCTACTAGCGCACCAATCATGGTTGAACTGTTAGAAATAGTATTGCTATAATTCTCCAAAGCCAAAATATAGCTTTGATTTTTACCTAAAGTAACAGTTATAGGTCCAGTTACAGGGGTTCCATCTGATAGTATTGATCCTGTTGGAATGTTTGAAATAGTGACTTTGGTATTATTCTCTGTTGATAGTATTGAAGCAAAATTTAACACATTTGTATCATAAACCGGATTTAGCATTGCTCCTAATCTAAATTCTCGTCCCAGGGCGCTATTTCCTTTTGATACCAGTCCACCAGCATGATTGTATGAATTGTTTTGAGTAGAAAATCCGGCATTAACCCTGACACTTACATAAATTAAATCTTCGGCTTCAACTATATATCCTTTGTTAGTAACAATTCCAATACTAGTTTTTGGAGTAAATAACTGTGTATTTTCTCCTTGACCAATGGAATAAATATAGGGAGTAGTATTGTTGACTACACCGGTTATTACACTGCCGCCATTTGCTATAATTTTGAAATTAACATCGGTGGTACTTGGTGTGGATATATATAAATATTGATCTCCTGCTAAATTTGTAGCACAGGTTAACGGCGGAATGTAGTGTGTTTTGCTAAACTGCGAAAAACAACTTATGGAAAAAAGGGTAATCAGTAAGAGTAATGTTTTTTTCATGTGCTAAAAATAGCAAAAATTAGATTATCTTTTTAATGAAAAATGACCTTTTATAATTCTACCATTTTCTAAATTTAAATGAAACCAATAATCATCTGTGGGTAATGCTAATCCATTAAAAGTTCCGTTCCATCCTATGTCTGAAGAGATTAACTGTTTTAATAATTTTCCGTAACGGTCAAAAATAAGTAGAGTTGATTGGGGTAAATTATCCAGATTTTTAATTTGCCAAAGATCATTATAGCCATCATTATTCGGCGTGAAATAACGGGGGTAATCTAAAACATAAACTAAATATGGAACTGATAAACCACAACCATTTTTATCTCTGGCATAAACTAAATATTCACCGGGTGCAATTCCATTAAATATTGGATTATCCTGAAAAAAAGTACCATCTATAGAAAATTCATAATCCCCAATTCCAGTATATTCAATTGATATTGAATTTTCATTTCTTTCAAAATCATTCACTGTTACATCAGTAATTGTTGCAATTCCGGAAGGAATAACATGGTATTTTTTTGTTTTTTGGCAACCGTCAAAATTCGTAACGGTAACCGAATAATCTCCTGGAGTATTAACTGTTATGGTGTTTGAACTTGCCCCAGTACTCCATAGATAGCTTGAAAACCCTGAATTTGCGGTTAGGTTAATCGAGCTTGTCTGGCACAAAACAAAAGTTTCATCTTGAAAATTTGGTGGGTCAAAGGTGTTCACTACAAGTGTAATGGGAGTAATTGCATAGCAGTCGGGACCATTTACGATCCGGGCATAAATGATTTGTTGGGTTGCAATGGTATTTTTAAAAACATTTGATAACTGATTTTGTTGGGTTATAGCATCCGTTGGGTTTAAATAATATTCTACGATTAAGCCAGCTGGTAAACCCGCAACTACCTGTGGTGTTACTTGAGTGTTTAAATCAAATTGGGCTAAACCGTCATTTGTACTATCGGTATCACAAGTTAAAACTGGATTTTGAACTGCAATAGCGTTATTGGAAATAATCAGTTCTACTTCGGCATAATTTGCACAGTTAAATGAATTGCTGACTCTAGCAAATACCGACTGGTTAATGAATTTGTTGCTGTAAGTTGTGGGATTTGCAATTGGATTCATTTTTGCCTCAGCATCAATCAAAGTTTCATAATAAACTACTGCACTTAAGTTACTTGCATTATTTTTTACAATAGCATCGACTTTAGTTAAATTGAAAATGGATATTCCATCGTTATCGATGTCGCATTGTGAAAGCGAGGTGTCTTTTAAAATAATTTCTGGAGTATATTCGATTTTTATTTCTTCAGTAGCGATACAACTGGGTGTCAATTGCACTTCAACTTTATAAATACCCGGACTTGTAACGGTATAAGTAGGAGAAGTATCAGTCAATTCTACATTATCCTTAAACCATTTGTAAGTGTAGCCTAAGCTCGCAGGTAGTTTTGTGTCAATACTAAAGCTTTCGCCAAAACAAATAGGATTGTTTGTTGCTAACAATCGGTCTGGTCCCAAATCAATTTTTGGTAAAAAACTACCCGCTTCAAGAAAAACTGCTGAGTCATAGTCTTCATTTTCATCATCAGCAATTACTAGTTTTATATGATATGGTTTTCCTGCAATAACATTTGTTTGCGCGGTTAATACCTTAGTTTGCCCGCTGTAATTTATAGGACTGGTGATGGTGTTAAATCCGTTAAAGTAAGTTTCGTTTATTGATGGGCAACCAGGTCTAACGTTCCCTTGAGTATCAGTAATTGGATTTATTAAGGGGTGAACATTTACAGATGAAACAGCAGTAGAAGTATTGGGTAGTACCGCTAAATTTTGATAAGTGCTAGTACCAATTTCTTTGATTAAAAAGGCAAATCCATCAGAATATTCACAAGGGAAATAAGATTGATATTCATTCGATGCAAAAATGTAATTGAAACTTATAAAATTGGTTAATGGAGTGAAATCAAATTCTAAAATAGTGGCATTTACTGTATTTGTTATTCCTAATGCTTGCTCTAAATCGGAATCACCTAGCCAAGAAGAATTTCCTCCTCCTCGAGTGGATACATAAGGACCTTCAGAATTCTTGCTACTCCAAGTACTCAAAAGAACGCCTTGTGTAAAAGGAAAACTACTTGTTCCAGAATTAAAATACCCGTAGCTGTTTTGACTGCCGGAAAATGGATCTCCTTTTACTATGAAAGTAGAAACATTGGCACAAGAACTGTTTACTAAAATATTTTCAACAAGTTGTTGTGCCGTATAAGAGTCATTTACTGAAATAGATTGTGCTCTTGCATCAAATACAGCGCAACTAATAAAAATATAAAATAATATTATTTTCACACATTTCATCATGTGCAAAGATACTACAAATCTCTATTTTTTAATAATCGATAAGAAAGGAAAATAAAAATTGCAGTCCAAAATAATACGATAATTATAGATAATATAGTGACATTATATTCTTTAATGTTATCCAAACCAATTTGGGTTCCCAGATTTTTTACGACAGATAATCTGCTAAAAGGTTCTACTATTAAATTCGACATGGATTGCAAAGGCAAAAACTGAGTGATAGATGCGGCCGAACTGCTATTTGGGAATACTTTAAAAGTTAAAACACCATTGATTACTCCTTCGATAATATTCCAAACCAAAAGAAATCCGAGTGCAAAAGCAGAACGTTTCACCAATATTCCTAAAAATAAACAGAAAGAGAAAAAACCAACCAGTTTAATGAAATAAGCTAAAAGGTATTCTAAATCTGAAAAGACGATACTAAATTCAGTATAGGAAGAATAGCTAAATCCTAAAATGAGGGACATTATAAAAACAAAAAGAGTTGATACTGTAGCAAACAAAACGACAGTTAGAAATTTAGATTGAATAAATTCTTTTTTACTCATTCCATCAATTAAGTTTTGTTTTAGTGTACCATAGCTGTATTCATTTGCCATCATGGAGACAATTACTATCGCCAAAAACAGTTTTAATACGGCTGCGATGTATGTGTTGAAATGCCATATAAAAGGGAAATTAAAAATTCCCATTTCGGCAAGGTGAAATTTAAAAATACCAAGGTCAAATTTTATGGAAGCTATTAATGCTATGAAAGTTAAGAGAATAAAATAAGCCAATGTTAAAACACGACTGGCTTTGTTTTTCCAAATTTTTTGTAATTCTATTGAGAGTAATCGTTTCATTTTAGAGTATTAGATTGTTAGACTATTGGATTTTTTTATGGCTATTGCCATCGCTATTGGTTTTTAGTCAGTTCTAAAAATTGTTCCTCTAAGCTGTTTTTACGTTTTACCAAATGATTTAATACGATGTTTTTTTCAAAAAGAAATCGATTCAATTCCTTAGCTTCCAAATCATTTTTTAAATAAACTAAAACTTTCCCATCCTCATTTACTACCTTTTTAACAGCAGGATGAGTTTTAACCGTTTGAATTAAATTTTCAGCGTCATCCGCTTGTAATTCAAAAAAGCCTTCATTTGCTGACATGCCGTCCACTAAACCAGTGTATAAAATTTCTCCTTTTCTTAAAACCAAAACATGAGTACATACTTTTTCTACTTCATCCAATAAATGGGAAGCGAGTAAAATAGTGGTTCCTTTTGAGGCGATTTGTTTGATGATATCTCTAATTTGATGAATGCCTTGGGGATCTAAACCGTTTGTGGGCTCATCAAGAATTAAAATTTCAGGATCATTCAGTAGGGCAGAAGCGATGGCTAACCGCTGTTTCATTCCCAAAGAAAAAGTGCTGAATTTACTATTTTGGCGATCCACTAAACCTACTAATTCAAGTTTCTCGTTGACTTTTGCATAGTTGATTCCTTTAATTTTACACACCAGTTCTAAATTTTCCTTAGCAGTCATGTAAGGATAAAAATTAGGTCTTTCTATAATGGCGCCTACTTTTTTTAGGGCTTCATGTGTTTCCATTGTACCGTTAAACCAGCTGTATTCTCCAGAAGTTTTATTGACTACGTTTAACACTATTCCTAAAGTTGTTGATTTTCCGCTCCCGTTAGGACCTAGAATTCCGTATACATTGCCTTTATGTATGTCGAAAGAAACGTTTTTCAGGGCTTGAAGTGCGCCATAACGTTTGTTGAGATTTTTGATAGAAAGTATAGTTTCCAATGGGTTCATCTTTTTGATTTGATATAGGACGAACAAGACCGGAAATTGTTACTGTTAAACTTAAAATTAGTTTATTTCAGAAATTAGTTTGCATAGCATATCTAATTTATTCGCTGTAATAGGTTTCATGATGTAATCTTTTATCACATCATATTTTTTTGCCATTTCTATATCAGCAGGGTCAATGGAGGAAGTCATGATAAAAATTGAAATTTCTTTTTTTATAGGCAAATGGATAAATTCATCCAAAAACTGCCATCCATCCATCACAGGCATATTTAAATCAAGTAAAATCGCATCAGGAAGAACAGCACTATTATTCCAATTTTCTTTTAATTTATCAATGGCAAATTGAGCATTATTAAAAGAATGGATTTCTTCGCAAAACTTACTTTTAGAGATGAGAATACTCATCAATTTTACCGTTAGTTTGTCGTCATCTATAATGTATGTTAATTTATTTTTCATTTAAATAAATTTTAAAATTAGAACCAATACCTACTTCGCTTTCTATTTCAATTTTTCCATCCATAGCTTCCAGTTGGTTTTTGGTTATAAATAATCCAATTCCTTTTGCATTTTCATTGCCGTGAAAGGTTTTATACATTCCAAAAAGTTTATGCCTGTTTTTCTTTAAATCCAAGCCTAAGCCGTTGTCTCTAAAATTAATAACAGTATAATCCTCTATGATTTCATAACCAATTTCTAAAGTTGCTTTCCGGTCTGGAGATTTATATTTAATTGCATTAGTAAATAAATTCAGCAAAATACTATCTAAGTAAGCAGGTATAGCGTTGACAATCAAATCTTCGGGGATTGTATGCGTAATTGTTATTTGGCTGTCTTTAATGGCTAAACTCAAAGCCATTCTTGTTTTTTCAATTTCACTTTTTAAATGAATCTTAGTCTTCTCAATATTTGTTTTTTGTTGAATGGTTATAATTTCATTCAAATATTCAATGGATTCAGATAGTTTTTCTGTTCCTTCTTTAAATAAGCCAAAATAAGAAAGCTTCTCAGCAATATCATCTGTGTTTTCAATTACGTCCACTACCATTGATAAATTACTCGTGTGAGAGCGTATATTATGGGAAACGATGTGGGTAAAATTATATAATTTATTGTTTTGACTATTGGTTACATCCAATAATCGTTTAAGTTCAAACTCTTTTTCAATTCTTTGGGTTACGTTTCGGCCCACACCAATGAAATTAATGAAATTGTTATTACTGTCAAATACGGTAGTAATATTTAGCTCAAACCAATATTTATCTTTGTTTTTATTATAATTTAGTATTGTTATTTTTATGCTTTCCTTATTTTTTATTGCTTTTCTCATTAATGAGGAAGCATTTAAATCGGTTTCAGGTCCTTTGGATAAATAGCCCGGTTTTTGTCCTATTATTTCCTCTATGTTTAAACCTGTGAGATCTAAATAGGCTTGATTTGCCCAAACTGCATCTCCTTTTTCATTTGCAATTACAATGGTATCTGTAGTTTCAGAAGCCGCAAGCGACAGTAAACTCAATTTAGCTTCTGCATTCTTTCTTTCGCTGATGTCTCTAATAAAGCACACTAAATAGGTTATATTGTCGACTTGAAATTTTTTTCCGGAAGCTATCTCAACAGGTATAGTTTCTCCGGATTTTGCTTTGATATACGTTTCATTGACGGTATATTCATTTCGGTCTAGATTATATTTAAAAAATAGCCGAAGCTCTGTTCTAAACTTAACCGGAAATAATTTTGAATTATGCAACCCTTTTAATTCAGAATTGTTGTATCCTGTAAGTTCAGATGATCTGGGATTGCAGTCAGTTATTACTCCATTTGAGGTGTCAATGATAAAAATGGCATCATTGGCACTGGAAAAAATAGAAGAAAATTTTTCAACACTTAACTGTAATTCATTTATTAAATTCTGCTCCTTTGTAATGTCTTGAAATGTACCCAATAAATTCATTGGTTTTCCGTCAATAAATTCTATTTGACAGATACATTCTATATACTTAATGTTGTTTTTAGCCGTGGTAATCTGGAATTTATCATCAAATGAAATCCCTTCATTGACTGCCCTTTCGATAAGGAATTTTATTCGATTTCTATTTTCGCCTATCGTGTAAAAATTTATACCGTTTCCATTAACAGGTTCAAAATCTTCAGGAACTTCAAGAATACATTTTGTAACAGCATCCCAAAATACTTTATTGGTTTGCAGGTTCATTTTCCATATTCCAATTTTAGCGGATTGCGCAGCCTTGAAATAGAGCTCAAGCTTATCTGTCATTTGTAGCGTTTAAATTTTTTAATAGTCTTGGGGACAGCCAAATATAAAGTTTATATCTTGTTGTGAAACTTTTTTAACATAAAAACAGTTGCCTTGTAATTTTATTTTCATAGAATAAAATATAATGTACTTATTTTTAATTAGTTATGTTTTATTTTTGATTTCAAAAAAAACTATAAAGTCAGTTTTTATCTAATAATTAAGTAGTTGTAATTATACCAAATTTTACTCTTTTTAAGTTATTAACTATTAAAATATTTTGCACTTAAAATAGTAAACAGATAACTATAACTATAAGTTTTTAATTAGTGCGTGGTTCGAAAACATATTTAAAAAGGAATATCCGTCAACGGGTTAATTTATTGTAATTTTGTATTAAATCCCTTTTCAAATGAGTAGCGAGCCAATAATGCTTTTTAAAAAACCATCCTATCCAATAAATAAATCACTTTTGGAATACTTGGAGCGTTTTGACCGTTTGTCAAAAGTTTCTATTTTTTACGATGATTTATTGCGTTTTTCAGGATCGGTGTCTGTTTATGATAAAAACGATGAAGACACGTTATGGATTAGAGTATATTACACTGAATTTGAAAGACAAGAAATTGATTTAAATCTAAAAAAAATCTATTCATTGTTGCATTCTGATGGTAATCTGGGGATTCTTAAATTTTTGAATGTGGATTCCATTGATTACTGCACTTTTGGAAACTCGAAGCCATTTCGAATAAAAGTCAGAAACATATTGAATGACAATTACACTCATTTTTATATCAAGAAAGCAGATGCTTCCCGTATTTATGGACTAGAACTCGAGCATATTTTATCACCCGATAAAATAAATTTTTTAGTGTATAATGACACTCTGATAGAGGAACACATCATGGGAATTCCGGGAGATGTTTTTATAAAAACACTTTTGGCGGATTGTACCGAAACTGAAAAATCACAAATTGCAAAGGAGTTTGTAAAATTCAACGAACGTTGCATGATACGATTGTTGGGCGATATGCGTTCCTATAATTATGTAATTGTTCCTACACATGATTTTGACCATGTTGTTTATAAAATACGGGCCATCGATTTTGACCAGCAATGTTACGAAGGAAATTTTAAAGTCTACCGACCTCAATTTTTCAAAGAAAATTATCCAATGGTAAAATTGGTGAAAGACAAACTTCAAAACAGTTCAATCGAGCAATACAAAGATGAAGAAAGAGCGGTTCTTGCCAAAAGAATCCACTCTGCCGAAAATCGTATCAAAAGATTATTGCAAATTATGGGAAATGATGTTATCGCTCCGGAGGAACATTTGAAGCAATTGCAATTAGAATTATACCGTTACACGAATGATTTGAATTTTAAAAAAGCAAAATCTATGGGTAATATTATGAGTGCTGCGTTTGAATTTATTACGAGAAACTTTAAAAACACAAATTTATTTAAAACGGAATTTTAGTCTTTTTATAAATTTATCATTTACATTAATTCAACTATGAGAAACTACATTTTCTTCTTATCTTTTTTTACTGTTCTGTCTTGTCAGCACGATTCAGGTGCTTTATCAACGGTTTATTCGTTGCCTAAAAAACTAAAAGAAGTTTCAGGAATTACCTATTTGTCTGAAAGTAATTTGCTTTGGACACTTGAAGACAGCGGTAATGCGAATGAAATTTACGGACTGAATTTTGAAAACGGTAAAATTGAAAAAACGATAACCATCGAAAATACAGAGAATGTCGATTGGGAAGATATCACAAAAGACAAAGATGGAAATCTATATATTGGCGATTTTGGCAACAATGATAATGAAAGAACGGATTTGAGTATTTATAAAATCGATAAAAATTCCTTAGCTGCTGAAAGTGCAATTCCGGCTTACAAAGTTTCATTTGCGTATCCGGAACAAAAAAATTTTCCTCCTAAAAAAACAGAAATGTTCTATGATGTAGAAGGTTTCTTTGAGTTTAAAAATAATTTCTACCTCTTTACCAAAAACCGAAGCAAAGGTTTTGACGGAACCGCTTTTTTATACAAAATTCCAAATACAGCAGGTTTTCATCAGGCGGTTTTAATGGGGGAATTCAAAACCTGTGATAACTACAATCATTGTGCAATTACGGCTGTAACGATAAGTCCTGATGAGACCAAAGTTGCTGTTTTAACCCATGATAAGGTATTTTTATTCGAAAGTTTCGAAGGTGATGATTTTTTGAAAGGATTAAAAACCACTTTTGAGTTAAATCATTTCTCGCAAAAAGAAGCCGCTTCATTTATTGATAATGACAGACTTTTTATTGCCGATGAAAGAACCAAAAGTATAGGAGGGAATGTTTATGCTGTAAGTGTCAAAAAACTAAAATCCAAATCCTAGACCAAAAGCAATTCGAGATTCCTCATTGGCACTTTTAAAATAGGTGATTCTCGCTGTAACTACATTTAGCCCATTCAGCCATAATCCGCCCCCAAACGATTGATGCCATTTGTCTGAATTCTCCCCTTTTTGCCAAACTCTTCCATAATCAAAGCCACCTAAAATACCGTAGGTCATGGGTAAAACGCTTCTTCTGATTTTTCCTAAATTCCAGCGTATGTCACTACTTTGATAGAAGGATTGATTGCCTAAAAAACGCTCGTTTCTAAAGCCTCTTAAATCATAATCACCTCCCAAAGTTGCGCCTTGATAAAATTCAAAATTGTTATTCAAGAGTACTTTTGCTTTCATAATAGTAGCCAAAACTACTTTACCATGGGCATCAATTTTATGGTTAAAATTAAGCTTGCTTTCTATTGAAGGAAAATTTCTTTTTGCATCATTTAAATTCATTTTCCACGTTCCAGCTATTGAAAATCCCATTCCCATGGAGGGAAAAGATGGAATATCATAATTTTCGAAACTGTATTTTAATGTTGCTCCCGCAAATTGTTGGCTGTCAAAAATAGCAGGATTTACGATTCCTGGAGTATTTATGAATCGATTATTACTTTCTTCCACACTAATTTGCTCAAATGAAGTTTGAAAATGGATTGTACTGCCATATTTACCCACTTTTTTGATTGATGGTAAAACTTTCAACATTCGGATGCGAACACGATTGTAATCCATACCGAAAATTTCGTCATCATTTACCGTTTCATTTCCAGAACCAAAATAATTGATTGTAAAATTCGGACTATTGAATTGGCTTTCCAAATCTAAATCCCATTTGCCAATAGACTTTGGGAAATGTGCATTGTAAACGACTTCATATCCATCTGTCGCAAAAAAGTAATTCGCTTTTAAAATGTGTTTTTGCGTGTACGGATTTTGATTGAATTTATTGATGGTATAGTTGGTAATAAAACCTATTTTGACACCATCATCAGGATTAAAACCAATATTTGGTAATCCTGAAAAAACATTGTATTTGGGCTTTTTATAGTCATAAAGACTGGCTTCATAATTATCGGACAAAAGAACTCTTGTTTTTGAATCTAAAGCGTAGGTATTTGTTTTTGATTTAAAATCATGAATTTTTACCTTTTTTCCATTTTCCACAGTATAGGAATCTTCGTTTTGCCCTCCAATTAATCGAATGTTTATATCTGATTTTACGTTTCCTTTTACTTCAAAAATATCGTCTTCATCCAATCCGTAAATCCAAATATTTTTTGTGTTTTTTGCAATAAAATCTTTTGTGTACAGCAATTCATCTCCTTCATTTTTTGTACGATACACTTCGAGCTCAATTTTATTTTTTGTTGTCTGGCGAATTATAAATTTGTCTTTTTTATCGGTACCAACAATCAAAACTGTTTTTTGTAACACTCTATAATAGTCAGATGCATAGCTTTGTAATTCTGTTTTTCGTATTTTTAATTTACGTTTTATTTCTGCTATAGTTTCATCCTGAACTTCTATTGGTAGATTATCAAAGGCATTTTCTATAGCGCTATCCGAAAGGTTTTCCTGAATGTATTTGGCTTGTTGTAACCAATTTTTTTCATTGGCAGTTTTTAAAAAAGCAAGATCTAACGGATACGGTTCGCGATTCAACCATTTTACATTTTTAATTTTTTCATTAAAAGTTTGCATGTGACGCAATGAAGGCATATTCATCAAAATGGAAAGTAATGTGCCATCATATTTTGTAAAGGCTTGATCACGATCTCTTGGAATTGGTTTGTAAATTATTTTTTTGCCTACTTTATATTCTCCCCAGCGCCATTGATCTTCATGTCGGTCCCAATCGCCAATGAGCATGTCAAATAAACGCGCTTTTATGTATTCATTTTCATCAATAGTGTACTTTTCATCTTTATGAAGATTCTTGAATACATCTACGGTGCTGATTATTGCGGTAGGATTCCCAAAGCTTTTTACGTTAATCTGGCTGTCATTAGGCCGCTCTTCCACCAGATACAATTCATCACCAAAATTAGCATTGAAATCTTTTAAAGCTTTATGTCTGGGAATATAATACAATACAGGATTAGAATGTGCGACACCAATATTTTCGGCTAAATTACCCACAGCAAATAGCGCATAAGGATGTGAAGTGGTATAAAAATCTAATAAAAAATTCTCAGCATACGTATCTTCAAATTCGTTTTCGATAAATTGGTCTTTAAATGCTACGGATTGCAGAAAACGAGAAGCACTTTTTTTCAAAGCGCGCATTACATATTCTTTTCCGTTTTTATCAACAATTTGCAATGATCTGGATTGATGTCCGCCACCGGCACGTTTCGGTTTTAAACCGCCAAAAAGAGTGTCAATCGTTGTTGTTGCTACTTCTATAGGTAAGCTGTAATATTTTCTGTAATGCTTCCCAAAAAGGAATCTATAGAATGCATTTTTATCCGTTTGTTTTGCTGAATAGATAGTTGCAGTGGTAGTTTTAGCAAATGAAGTTGAGAAATTTTTGGTGCTGAAGTCGTCTTTTTTGTCTACTATAAATTGCTCAAAAATCAGTTTTTCTTGGTTGTTTTCTTTTCCGTAAAAAGAAACTTTTGCGGCTCCATTTTCATAAACGCTTAATGCGGCATAGCCATTTCCACCATAAGAAAAATCATTTGGGTAAACGGCTTTTGCAGCCTCTGATTTTGATCCGGCACCACTTATAATTTGCTTGATATTGTCTTTTTCAATGTATTGTAAATTATGGTCATGGCCAGAAACTACAATGATATTATCCTGACTTTGTAATAGTGTTTTTATGCGTTTTATGAAAAGAGTATAGCTTTTATTTTGAATGTCTTGCGGGCTTATTCCTGATGTTTTTCGGATGAAGTTAATAACGGAACCTATGACAGGAAGCGGAATCTTTTGTTCTAATGGGAATAGTTGTTTTTCCAATGAAAACTGGCCGCCGTGTGTTCCATTGCTCATTAAGGGATGATGCAATGCCAGAATTATTGTTTTCTCCTGATTTTTATTCAGAATGTCCTCTAATTCATCAAAAAAAGCTTCTCTTGATTGTATCGTGCAATCATCGTTGATGGTCGGACTTTTATCCCAATCTTCCAGAAACCATTGACTGTCGATAGTAATCAAAGTGAGGTTTTTATTGATTTCTAAATCATCAATTCCACAGCCTTTTCTTGGTAAAAATGATTTTTTATCATTTAAATATTCCGTTACAAATTTTGCTTGGCGTTCTAAACCTTTTATCCCGCTGTACCAATCGTGGTTTCCAGGAATAAAAATAGTTTGGCCCTTGAAGTTTTTAGATAATTTTAGTTGATTTGTAAGTTTACTTTCGGCAATAATTCGCTCATTTGGACGGTCAGTATTGGGTAATCCTATTGGATAAATATTATCACCAAGAAATAAAAGAGTCGCATTCTCATTTGCTTTTTTTAATCGATTTTCCAGTAAACTAATAGTTTGTTGTGCTTTTTCCTCATTGGCGTTTCCTGCATCACCAATTAAATAAAAAGTATGCGCAATTTTTGAACTATCAGTTTCGTTTTTTACTACTGAATTTTTGATTTTTTTACCAAATTGTGCGTGATGTGTTGCACACGATTGAAAAATGAATCCCAAAGCAAATAATATAAAAACTACTTTATTTGAAGTTATAAAACGATTATCCGAAAACAATTTCATATTTTAGTAGTATAAAAATTTCTGTATGAACCTTATTGAACAAGTAGAAAATTTTGTTAGTAAATTACTCAAAGATAAACTTTCTCATTCATATACTTACCATAATTTTAATCACACCCGTGATGTAGTTAATGCTGTTGTAACACTTGCGGATAGTGAAGATATAATTACTTCTGACAAAGAGGTTTTAGTTGTTGCCGCTTGGTTTCATGACACAGGATATTTAAATGGTTGTACGAATCATGAAGATTCTAGTATTGTAATCGCTTCTGATTTCCTAACCAAAAAGGGAAAATCAGCAGACTATATTGAGAAAGTGGCAGGATTAATCAAAGCCACTGAAAAGGAATATGTTCCCCAAACACTTTTTGAAAAAATAATAAAAGATGCCGATTATTATCATATTTTGAGTGATGATTATATTTTTAGCTGCGAAGGTTTAAGAAACGAATGGAAAAACTTAGAAGGGAAATCTTTTACAGATAAAGATTGGGTTGTAGAAAACTTCAATTTTTTAGCGAATATTCATCGTTTTTATACGGATTATGCTTTAGAAAATTGGGTGCCTTTAAAGGAGAAAAACATAAAACGTCTTCAGAAAAAGATAAAAAAAATGAACTTGAAAACGAACAACGAATCTGAAATAGAATATAAAAAAAGAGAAAAAGAAGAAAAACCAGAGCGAGCTGTTGATACTTTATTTAGGGTAACATTAAATAATCATACCAGTTTAAGCGGTATTGCAGACAGTAAGGCCAATATTTTACTCTCCGTAAATGCAATTATTATTTCGATAGCACTTTCTACCTTAATTCCTAAATTAGACAGCCCAAAAAATGTTCATCTTATGGTTCCTACTTTTATAATGCTGATGTCCAGTGTGATTACTATTATTTTTGCAATACTTTCCACACGGCCAAAAGTGACCAAAGGAGTTTTTACCAGACAAGATATTGAAGCTAAAAAAGTGAATTTGCTCTTCTTTGGAAATTTCTATAAAATGCCTTTAGAGGAATACCAATGGGCTATGAACGAAATGATGAAAGACAAGGAATACCTTTATAACTCGATGATTAAGGATTTATATTTTTTGGGACTAGTTCTCGAGAAAAAATATCGTTTACTAAGAGTTGCTTATAATTTTTTCATGATAGGAATAATAATCTCGGTAATTTCTTTTGTAATTGCTTTTAAAATGGTTGGTTCTTAATTCAATTCATCCAGTAAATCTTGGTAAGAAAAGTTTTTTGGAGTTTGTTCCTTATTATCATTAATCACTTTTACCCTGATTGCTCTTAGCCCCGAAACTCCCTGTAATTCTTCCACTTCAAATTGTTCGATGGTTGGTTCCAATACCTTTTTAAATTGTAGAAATTTGATATAATTCAAATATTCTGTTTCCTCATTATTATGGGAATAGACAATTGTAATTTTTTCTTTTTCAGTAATTCTCTCTTTGCTTCCTTTGATATTGGCTTTGTCAATACGTTTTTTTACTACCTCGTAACGGGCATTGTAGGTGCCGTCAACGTCAAAACGTTTTTCATCCATTCTAAATCTAATAGAAATAGCGGAACTAAACACTAAAATCAAAGAAGTTACATCAAGTTCATAAGGCAAAGTAGATTTGAGTTGATGGTGTTCCAGCTCCATTTCGCACAACGTTTGCAATTGCCATAATCTCAAATTATGAAGATACATACTATCAAAATCTTTGCTAGGCGTAATTGATGAACCTATATAAAGATTGTGTTCCACACCATCGGTTTTGAAACGTTCATAATAATGCGGAAAAATATTTTGTGCTTCAACTTGTTTTTTATCCAGAATTGAAGCCAGTTTTTTATTGACAATAGACATGGCATTGTCAAATTTCTTTCTCGAATGGTAAAACATTCCTGTTTTTTCATCAAGACTTTCAAAGTAATTTTGCTCTAGCGTTTCACCTAGAGAATTAGTTTTTGTATTTCTTAAAATAGGATGTATTTCTTTTTCTATGTAAAGCTGAATTTGTTGTTCGGTATCCGCTTTTAATGGGAATTCCAGTTGATTGTAAAAGGATTGTAATTCAAATTTTCGTTGTTCGAATAAGACCAAATTAGTATTTGAATTTTGATTTCCGAAGATTTTTATAAGAGCATTTAGTTGATTTTTTAAATCTTCTTTTACCGTTTCATTTCTATGATTAGACGAGCCTTTAATATCTATTTGTCCATACAAAGGATATACTTCCTTGAATACAATTTCTTTGAAAATATAATCTTTATTTGGATTATTAGTTTGAAAATATTTAAGCGCTTCCCTTCTAAATTTCCAATAAACACTTGGGTGAATGGCTGTGTATTCTCTTTGAATGATAGCTTCTATTTGGTGTTGCATATCATTTTTATAACGCTCTAATGTGTCTACCAAGTATGGTAAAATCAAATCCAGATTGTTTGCATTAATACTGTTAAGTTCTCTTGGTTTTGCCGAAACTAATTCTATTATACCTAAAAGTTTGCCGTTTTTTATCACCGGAGCCAGAATACAGCTTTTAATATTGAGTTTTAAAAAATGCTCACCCAGTTTTTCATTTCCTTCATTTTTGGCAAATTTTTCAACGTTTGAAATTACAAAAGGTTTTTTTTGTTCTAAAATATTTTCCAATGAACAACCAAAAAGCGCATTTTTACAATCAACTTCTTGCATGTCGTGTAGAATAAAACTGTCTATTTTTTTGTCATCATAGGTAGGTTTTACAAACTTTTGATCTTCTTCGTTGTAAATGATAAAACCAACTTTTAGATCAGAAATTTTAAAAATAGAACGAAAAATAGTTTCAAAATCATTACTATTATCCGTCTGATGTTTTTCGGATTTTAAAAGACTGCTTTTCAAATTTGAAATCGCACTTTCAATAGACGCATCAAATAGCGATACGATTCCGAATCCTTTTAAAATCCAGCTTTCAGAAGGGAATTTTTCTTTCCATAAATCGATATTATCATAATTATCCATCAATAAATCAATATCTTCAACAGATAATGGTATCGCTTTATCAGTAGGGATAGTCTCTACAAAATCAGCATTATATAGAATTCTATAGTGCTTCATGATACCATTTTCATCTGGGATATCGTAAAACAGAGGTCCGTTGAAATCAAAATGTTGATCATAAAAGGTATTCAAAATTAAAATACAATTCATAATATAGAATTGATTTTGATCAAAATCTCTGATTGTCATGTCAAATGTTCGTCCAGCATTTTGAAGTATTTTTTTGAATCTTTCGCTGTAATTGAACGTGAAATTCTGAAAAAGAATGGTAGCTGCTTTAATTTCGTTTTGGGTCAGGGCAGTAGGGAAAAGATCCGCTAATAGATAATTTATTAGTGTTTCGTTTTCTTGAATTAGATTCAAATCCTCGATTCCAGTTCTGAATTCAGGGAAAGTTTCTATTTCTTTCAATAAAGCTTTGGCATAATTGGAGCGATAATTGACATTAGTAGTTGCGATTTTCTCTAAAGCTTCAATGAGTTTATGGAATGAAATTAGAGTTTTGAAGGGACTTTCTTTAAACAAATGATGATCCATCTGATAGTTTATTTAGATTACAAATTTACTAATAAACGAAATTGGATATACAAATTTCAGGTTCTTTTTTTTAAGAATTAGTACGATTCAAATTTATAAAATCATTTTTTTTTGAAGCTAAATGAGAGTTTTTTTTGAGCAGTTTATGAAAATTAACCATTGACAATGCAATTGTATCGTAGCAGTTTTTTTTGATTATTTTTTTGTCTCAATATCAAGATTGACTTTATCAATAATAAGATTAGCATGTTTTACTTTTTTTAAGATTATACATAAAATAATGGGTAATTTAGGAATCAAATGAACTCTAAGGAATTATGTGATAATTTCATACCGAATGAATTCTTTTATTATAGAAGCCTATGAGTGTTTCATTTATTTCTTTTAGTTCTGGCGTAAGAAATGTTTTTTTGCCTTTTTCATCGTTAGTTAGTTCAAGTTGGCAAACAGTGCATTTAAATTCCTTGAAATGATTTGTGACATTTCGGGTTGTAATTATTTTATGACCAAATAGTGAACACAGAATTTTTTTACTTAGAAATTTTTCTTTGAATTCGATTGCATTCATACTATTTGATTATTAAGATTTGGAGGGTAAAGGGGATTAAACTTAATTAATAATCACTTAAACATCAAATAAAACCGATGAAATGCATTTTGAGTTAATAAAAACAATAAAATTCTTATAGAAAAATAAAATATTTTCTCTAGCTTTATAATTCAAGATGTTATAAGTACATAAAAAAATCCCCAACTACTTAAGTAATTGGGGATTAAATATTTTAGATGTGTGAGAACAGTGCTAGCTTTTTTCTTCTTTGTTGAAATAAACTAAGTAGTAATACATTTGTTTTTCTTCGTCCCAGCCTTTTTCCACAAATTTTTCGGCGCTTTCTGGATTGATGAAATCCATTTTAATTTGAATGTGTGTATCTAAATTAATTACGTTTTTGATTGATTTTCTAGCATCAGAAACTGCTGCATTGGCAATTGGGAATGAGGTAACGTCTTCGATACTATATTTTTCCCCTTTGTCTATTTTGTAGTTTTTAAATTCTGGAATTAAATCCGGGTTGTCTAAAACTTCATTTAAGAAATTTGTTTCCTCGAATTGATCATTCTTTGCAAAATAGTTTACAGAACGGTTCATGAACATCACTTCTTCTTTCTTGTCCTCAGCAGGGAAAACAACATCTTTAGCAAAGTTCTGACAGAATTTCAAATACTTTTTAGTGATAAAGTTTTCATCCTCAAAAGCATCAACCGATAAGAAATGTTCTAGCCAATATCTGGCATCATAACGGTTGCTGTCGACCGTTAGGATTTTGTAACCCTCGTCTTTTTTATAATTGAAGATCAAACAACCTTTGTCCAATTTATTTAAACTCACACCTTGTTGCAAAATCATTTCTAAATGCGTTTCTTTCTCTTCAAATTGTAAAAAGTCAGCTTGTATCTCACTTTTGAAAATTCCTATTGCATCTACGACATTATTATCAATACTTACGTTTGTCAAGTAGGTAACGTACACTTCACCGTTCTTGATGTGAGGATGATTGGATTGTTCAAATAAGTGTTTTGTGATTTTTTGAGAAACTTCATGAATTGTATTTGGATTTTCAAAAATTTCTGTGGCAAACTTGAACATATCATTGTAATCCAAATCAATTTCATGGGCAAACTGAAAATAGTTTTCTTCTTTTTCTCTAAATGGTTTAAAGAAAAATTCTTTCATCAAAGGCACAATCTCATCATTCAGATTAAAAGGTTGCTCCGATAAAAAAATGGCTTCGTTTCTACTTTTATTACCAACTCTGTGAATTGATAAGCTTTCGATGTGTGTGTTATATAAATTGATCATGTTTTTATTTTTTTAGATAAAAGAACCAAGATGAAAGACAGTAAAAAGGTCTTTTATCTTGGCTCTTGATTCTTAATTGTATAATGCTTTAATTCCAGTTCTCCTCAAATCCATAGTCTTCAAAACTATCATCGCCTTCAAACATATCTAAATCATCTTCGTCCAATCCATCTTCAAATTCATCATTGTAGTCATCTGCATTGTCTGATTCAAAGTTTTTTTCCATCGCTTCATCAGGCATTTCTCCATGAGAAAAAATGGTTTCCGGATACGTATTTCCAGCAAGTTGATCTTCTACAGCAGCTAATTCTACCAGAAATGTCCACATGTTGATGAAATCATAAACATAGATAATTTTTGTATTTTGCTTATCTAATATATCAGATAATTGATAATCGCTCATGATTTTTTGCTCACCTGCCACATCACCGGTATCAAAAAGTGAGATCTCCTCTTCTTGATTCCAAGTTTCATCGCAAGTATAAAACGAAGCTACATCCATCCCGTCAAATCCGAAAGAATTGAAAATAGCATTGTGCAAATCTTCTAAAGTATCGTCTTCAAGTATTGCAATGTCTCTAAAAACATCTTCTTCCGCGTCTAGAATCACTCTAAATTTATAAACCATAATCTTTGTTTTTATTGAAAGTTCAAAGGTAAAATTTAATTTTTAGATTTAGATTTCAGATTTTCGATTTGTTAATAAGATTTTTGTGTATGGCGTTCAAAGGGAATAAGTGATTGATTGCCATTTATTCTAAAAGTATTTAGGTTTTAATACAAAATAAATGCGCTAATTATGCTCTATTTATAGGTAAGTTAAGAAAGACTTTTTTTAAACGTATCAACCAGTCTCTTTCTAATAATGTGATACTTTTTATGGTTAGGATAAGATCTGTTTGGGGTCATGTTATTAAAAATCAAAGCCACTACTAATAAAATTAGTACCCCGCTCAATACTGGATAAAAAACATACCAATAACCAAGATTTTTAATCTTTGGTGAGCCAATTATGGCAATCAAAGCAGTGGCGCCACCTGGAGGATGTAGTGTTTTTGTCATTTGCATTAAAACAATGGATAAGGAAACGGCTAGAGGCGCGGCTATCCATAAAATATCAGGAACAAATTTAGCGACAGTAACGCCTACAATTGCACAAACGACATGTCCGCCAACTAGATTTCTGGGTTGTGCCAATGGACTTTGGATAATTCCATAAATTAGTACGCTTGAAGCTCCAAAGGACCCAATTAAATAAACTACATCTACATGTAATAACGTTTTAGATTGCATGTAAGCAATTAAACCAATGCCTATAAATGAACCTAAAAAAGCCCAGAAATGTTCCTTAAAATCAATTAAAGTTTCTTTGTAAAGAATGTATTTGGTTTTACGATAACTCCTTTTTATTTTTTGAACAGGCATAGATAATTATTTTACTAAACTTGGAGAATAGGAGTATACTGTGAACGGATAAATCATTTTAGCTGTATATTTTGAAATTAAACAAACCACTAGAATTGGAAGAAACAACGTATAATCATTGGTTAATCCGCAAACTAAAAAGATGGAGGTAAACGGTGCATGAATACTGGCACTCAAAACGGCTGCCATTCCTATTATCATAAAGTTTATTGGAATTACATTTGCATTGAAATACGTGTTCAAAATTAAAGCAACTAATAGTCCTAAAAATGCGCCAATAAACAGACTTGGAGCAAAAACACCACCATCTCCTCCAGAGGCTAGAGTAACTGAAGTAACAATAGGCTTCAAAACTAAAATTCCGATGAAAGTGAGTCCCAATGAAAGTGAAAGTACAATCCCATTCGGATTGATAAAAATAGTTTTGATGGCATGATATCCTTCGCCATAAAGCTGTGGAAATACAAAAAGGGAAATACTTAAAACCACAGATCCGAAGATGATTTTGAAATAAGGTACTTTTATTTTTGAAAATTGTTCTTTAAAAAATAACACACAACGGGTTAAATAAACCGAATTTATTCCTGCTATAATCCCCAAAAGTATAAAGTAGGGAATTGCGCTAATGTGCCAAGTTGTAATGTTTACTGCAAACAAAGGTTTTTCGTCCAGCAAATAAATGAGTCCAAAAGCGATTGAAACGGCTATACCATTTGTTAGTAGAAACGCTCGAGTTACTTTTTTTGAGATTACTTCGAGTGAAAATAGAATTCCGGCAATTGGACTGCTGAATAATGCAGTTATTCCCGCCGCAACTCCTGCACAGATTAACTCGGTTTTGTATTGTCTGAATACATTTTGTTTCCTTTGTGCAACGGAACCAATAGTAGCCGAAGCCACAACTGTAGAAACTTCTATTCCGGTTGAGCCACCAAAAACTACGGTCAATAAACCGTTAATGAAATGGGAAGGAATTTTATAGCTGGGTAAATTCTTCGAATTGGAATTAGTACTTTCAAAAACTTCTTTAATGCCTTTATTTTCCTTTTTCTTGAATAAATATTCCCTGAGAAAATAAATAATTGACAATCCAAAAACAGGAAAAACAACAAAGAATATTGGATTTACAATCGTTTGATGAAAAAAGATTTCTTCGTAATATTCTGTTGTGTTTTTTAAAATGACACCTAAAAAAGCAGAAAGAAAACCAATTAGAATGGATACAATAACTAGTTTTTGAAGTTTAATGAATTGATAATTCTTTTTAATTTGTGCGGTATTGTTCATTTGAAAAAGTAATAGGTCTGATTATTACAAAATTAAAGAAACAAAATCAGATTTGAATCGAAAAATGGGTCGGACTGTTTTCTTTTGTGATTAATACATTTTTTTTACTTTTTTACAAACAAAAACGACTTATTTTTCATAAAACTCTATCGGTAAATCATCAGGATCTGCAATAAAGAAAAAACGTTTTTTAGTATGCTCATCCACACGAATTTCTTCTGAACTGATATTTTTATTCACTAAATAATCGCGCGTTAGTTGAATGTCGTCAACTTCAAAAGCTAAATGACGTAGTCCTGCCGCTTCTGGTTTTGAAGGGCGTTGCGGAGGATTTGGGAAGGAAAAAATCTCAACGATATAATTTCCGTTTAAGGCTAAATCCAGCTTATACGATTGTCTTTCTTCACGGTAAATTTCTTGAATAATGGTAAGTCCTAAAATGTTTGTATAAAATATTTTAGATTTTTGATAATCCGAACAAATAATGGCAATGTGGTGAACTTTATTGAGTTGTAGCATGTTATTTTAAATAAGTCATTATAGGAAGATTTGCGTTGGGATCTTGGGTCAAAGCGTCAGCATGAAGTTGATGAATCAGCGCTTTGGTTTCATCAATATCATTTATTCGAAAAAGAAAAAAAACTTCATTTTCATCATCGGCATTTTGCCAAAGATGCTCCAGAAACATATTGTTTTCAGCATGAAAGACTTTGTCTTTTTCTAGAATTTCCTTAATGACAGCGATAGGAACATTTTTAAGTTTTGCTATTAAATGTGGCATTTTTATTGAATTGATAAGGTATAAAAGGAAGAAAGCCCAATCAATTGATTAGGCTTTATTTTTTTATTTTTTTGCATCAGAACAAAGTCCAACAATCTCATGGAATGTGTCATGTAAATCAGTAATTGATTTCAAAATTGCGGCATCAGATCCATTTGAAGTAACTAATTTATTTAGTGCTTTGCTTTTTAATTGTAATCGTTCAGCCGAAGCTAAAATAGCGTTTGTTCTAAATTCTGCAGGAATATCAGACTTTAATAACATGGCGGCTTTGTTCATCATTTCTTCAGAACGTGCTTTGGTTGGGGCAAGATTTCCTTCTTCAGCAGGATGAAATGTTTGTGAGATTACTTCGTGAAATTCTTTTATGGCAGGCCATTTTTCGAAAGTGGATTGTGCCGAAACGGGCTTTGCGACAACAATAAGTACCAAAACTAGAAATGTTTTGAGATGTTTCATGATGATTTTATAAAGGTTAAATGTTTATAACAAAGATAAGAAATTTTAGTTTTGAGGAGTCGTAATTCAGGTTTGGATATTCATTAAACATTCAATTTCCGAATCACTTTTGCCGGATTTCCTACTGCCAAAGAATTGTCAGGAATATCTTTTGTTACTACTGAACCTGCTCCAATTACACAGCCATTCCCAATGGTAATACCAGGGCAAATAACTGAATTTCCGCCAATCCAGCAATCATCACCAATGGTTATTGGCAATGCATTTTCTAATGTTTTTCTCAGTTCAGCATCCAGCGGATGCGTTGCGGTGTACAATTGCACTCCCGGTGCAAAAAAGACATTCGAACCAATAGTGACTTTGGCACAATCCAAAACAACGCAATTTACATTGAAATAAACATTTTCGCCGCAACTGATATTGTATCCGTAGTCACAAAAAAATGGAGGTTCAATGTAAAGATTTGGTCCTGCATTAGGAATTAATTCTTTTAGTATTTCGCGTGCTTTTTTTGTTACCCTGTATTCGGTAACATTTAATCGGTGGAGTAAATTTTTAGATTTTCGTCTGTCTTTTACTAAAACAGGATCGCCTGCCAAATAATATTCTCCGGCAATCATTTTTTCTTTTTCAGTTGTCATAGTTTTTTCAATTTAAGCAATACAATTAGTCATTTTTGCTATTACATTTTAGTTTTAGTTATTTTATCATGGATTTTTAGTGTTTCCTGCAGTGCCGCACTACCATACCAAAGCGTCATTTCTGCTTCCAGAAGTTTCGATTGTACCGCTGGATCTGAAGCTACAAATGTTTTAGCTTCTTCAATACTACTGGCGTTAAAAATATAAATGCCTCTGTAATTTCGTTCGTTTTTCATGAAAGGACCCGCCACAACCAGTTTCCCTTCTTTTACTAATTGATTGATATTGGCCATGTGTCCTTCAAATAATTTTTTAGTTTCTTCTTTTGTTGCGGTTGAATTGCTTCCTGTTTTTAATAGACAAAAAACATATTGCTTCATTCCGTAATCATCTGCTTTCAGCGATTTTGCCAGCTTTTCATCAAATGCTGATTCCGTTTCCTGAGAAAATAGTACGGTGCTAAAAGAGAACAATAAAAGGAATAAGATTGATTTTTTCATTTTTAGAGAATTTGGTTGTATACAAATTTAAGGTTTTCATTATAAAATAAAAAATGCATGATTTCAAATTCGAAATGTATTAGGAAAACAACTCATCCTATAATTTCAACAGTTCAGTACTAATTTTTTCTGCTTGTGATTTTTGAGGTAGATATTTGTTGCATGAAAATCAAACATCATGAAACCAACAATCATGAAACAATCAAATCACTCTAACAGAAGGCTTAAATTTATTTTTGAGTTTGCCTTTTTAATATTCAGCTTGACTATTTTTTCACAAAATACAATTTCAGGAAAAGTGGTGGATGAGAAAGGAAAACCGGTTTCTGGTGCTACTATTTTTATTGAAGGAACTTATGACGGCGCATCCAGTAGTGAAACGGGGAATTTTAGCTTTACAACCACAACAATCGGGAATCAAACTTTGGTGGTGAGTTTCCTGATTTATGAAACTTCAAAAACAGTAATTGATGTGACTAATTTTCAAAATAAAACTATCAAATTACGAGAGAGTGTTACATCGCTTGACGCAGTTGTGATTACAGCAGGAACATTAGAAGCGGGCGATAAAGCAAGAGTTTCGGTTTTAAAACCATTAGACATCGTAACTACAGCGGGTTCTGCGGGAAATATTATTGCGGCTTTGCAAACGTTACCGGGAACACAAACGGTAGGCGAGGACGGGCGATTGTTTGTTCGTGGTGGCGAGGCCAATGAAACACAAACGTTTGTAGATGGGATTCGGGTAGCACAACCGTATGGCGCAACCACGAATAATTTGCCTACGCGAGGCCGGTTTTCTCCTTTTTTATTCAGCGGAATATCATTCTCTACAGGTGGTTATTCAGCGGAATATGGCGAAGCGTTATCCAGTGTTCTGTTATTGAATACACAAGATGATCCAGACCAAAATAAAACGGAAATCGCTTTGATGACCGTTGGTTTAGGAATTGGAAATACCCAAAAATGGAAAAAAAGTTCGTTGAGCGTCAATGCAAATTACATCAATTTAGCGCCTTATCAAGCTTTGATTCCTCAAAATGCAGACTGGAACAGTCCTTTTCAATCGTTGTCTGGAGAAACGGTGTATCGCTATAATTTCAATAATGGGATTTTGAAAGTCTATGCTGCTTTTGACGCTTCAAAATTCGATATTAATCAAGAAAACATTAATTCGCCAGATAAAATCAGGGTTGATTTAAACAACAATAATTTCTATTTGAATTCGTCTTACAAAGGCATTTTTGGAAACAATTGGCAAATTACTTCCGGGTTTAGTTATGGCTACAGCAACAACAAAATAAATTTGGATTCAAATAAAGTGGCGAATGATGAAAATGCAGCCCATTTGAAATTAAAATTAAGAAAAAGCTTTTCTGACCGATTGAAACTATCTTTTGGAGCGGATTATTTTGTTACCCAATTCAATGAAGATTTTAAGGAAAATACAGGTTCGGTTTTCACCAATGGATACGAGGCTAGCATTGCGGCAATTTATACGGAAGCTGATATTTTCTTCTCTAAAAAATGGGCGGCCAAAGTAGGAATAAGGGCTTCGAATAACGATTTGCTGAATGAAACTGCTATTTCACCCCGAATTTCGTTTGCGTATAAAATGGCTAAAAACAGTCAGTTTTCATTTGCTTATGGCGATTTTACCCAAACTCCAAGTGTGGAATACATCAAATATTCTAACAACCATCAATTTGAAAGTGAAAAAGCATCGCATTACATTTTGAATTTTCAATACAATAAAAATGGAAAAACCTTTCGCGCTGAAACCTATTTTAAAGACTACAGCAATCTAGTAAAATTTGACACCCAAATGGCGGCGTATAATTCGGTTTATGACAATACTGGTTCTGGTTATGCAAAAGGATTGGATTTGTTCTGGAGAGACGGAAAATCAATCAAAAACATAGAATATTGGGTTTCCTATTCGTACATCGATACGGAAAGAGATTATAAAAATTTCAGTTCCCAAGTGACACCTAGTTTTGTTGCGGATCACAGCTTATCAGTTGTTACAAAATACTGGATAAATGACTGGAAATCGCAAATAGGCTTTACAAATTCATACAGTTCCGGACGTCCTTACAACAATCCAAACGAAGTAAAATTCATGAATGGAAAAACAAAATCGTACAACAGTTTGAGTTTCAATTGGGCGTATTTAGTATCACAGCAAAAGATTTTATATTTCTCAGTTTCAAATGTTTTAAGAAGTCAAAATGTTTTTGGATACGAATATGCGAACAATCCTGATAATGCCGGCTTTTACAACAGAAAAGAAATTGTTCCTACGGCTGATCGTTTTTTCTTCGTAGGATTCTTTTGGACAATTAGCAACGATAAAAAAGACAATCAGTTGAGGAATCTTTAAAGCGAGTCATAAAGTTAAAGGTCTAATGTCTTTGTAAACTCTTTCGACTTTATGACTTTACGACTTTGGACTAAATGACAATTCATCCATTAAATTCTACAGTTCAGTAGCTATAAATTTTAAACCAATACAAACCGAGATACTTTTGAAGTGTAAATTATTACAACGTTTCAATCATCAAAAAAAACAACCTTTTAAAAACAAGAAATCATGACTAAAGTTATCACCACAATCGTATTTTTTATCTGTAGTTTAGTGTCGGCTCAAGGGCAATTCGAACAAGGAATGGGAAAAGCATTTCAACTTTGGGGCGAAGGAAAAAACACGGAAGCTTCTGATTTATTCGAAAGAATAGCCAGTGCTGAAAAAACAAGTTGGTTGCCGAATTATTACGTTGCATTAGTGAATACCACAACTGCTTTTAGAACAAAAGATAAAGATCAAATGAATTTATTACTTTCGAAAGCACAAAAATCATTGGATATAGAAATGGATAAAAATCCAAATAATGCCGAATTAATGGTGATGCAAGCGATGATTCATACCGCTTGGATTGCTTTTGACCCGATGACAAACGGACAAAAATTATCTGGAACGGTTATGGAATTGTACAGAAAAGCACAGGCAATTGCGCCGGAAAATCCAAGAGTAGTTTTTGGTAAAGCCGAATTTGAAATTGGTGGCGCCAAATTTTGGGGAACGGATACTAAGCCAATGTGTGTGCAAATTGAAAAAGCTATTGGACTTTTTGCTATTTTTAAACCGGAAACACCTTTCTCACCAAAATGGGGTTTAGAAAGAGCTTTAGAAGCACAGAAAAATTGTAAATAGCAAGTAGAAGTAAGAAGGGAATAAAGTAATTTTCAAGTCTTTTGTTTCTGCGGGAGTCGAAATAAATATCAAAATAAAATGAATAGAATAAATAAAGAACTTCAAAGAGCGATAAAATTGACACTTATTATTTTTGTAGTGATTCAATTAGTCAATGTGATAATGGGGAGTGATTTTTATTTTGGTAAAAGGCTTCTAGTCAATTTTTTATTTACAATGATGTATACTTTTTCTTTATACACTACAAACATGTTCCTTTTTTGGAAATTGGACTCTTACTTTGAAGATAGATTTTCGGTAAAAAGATTGACGCTGGGTTTTATAGGTTCGTTTTTAGTTTCATTAGCAGTTATTTTTTTAATGCACGTATTTGAAGAAGTAGTGTATAATAAAAATTCTTTTGACTATTTCTTGGCAAACGAAAAACCTTCAAGTTATTTAGCATCAATAATTATCACTTTTTTTGTCACATTATCCATTTATACGATTTCATTTTATAAAGGGTATAATGAGAACAAAGTCAAGGAACAGAAAATTATTGCAGGAACAGCAAATGCAAAATTCGAGAGTTTAAAAAATCAAATTGATCCTCATTTTCTTTTTAACAGTTTAAATGTATTAAGCTCTTTGATTGAAGAAAATCCAGATAACGCGCAACGGTTTACAATTTCATTATCAAAGATTTATCGCTATGTATTAGAACAAAAAGATAAAGAGTTGGTTTCGCTTGAAGAGGAGTTGGCTTTCGCCAAAACTTATATGAATTTATTGAAAATGCGTTTTGAAAACAGTTTGTTTTATGAATTGCCAATCCAAAATGATGGGATTGCTTCGTCCCGCGCAATGACAGAAGCCAAAGTAGTACCGCTCTCTTTACAACTTTTATTAGAGAACACAGTGAAGCATAATGTGGTTAGTGAGCAAAGGCCATTACACATTCGGATTTATGTTGAGGGCGATTATTTAGCCGTTCAAAACGATTATCAAAAGAAAGAAGTGTTGCAAGAACGTCAAGGTGTTGGTTTGCAGAATATCGTCAACAGGTATGGAATTATAACCAACAGAAAAGTCTTGGTTATTCAAAATGAAAAAACATTTACAGTCAAAATACCTCTTTTGACAAAACAAATTACAGTTATGGAAACAACTACAAATTTCAATGAAGATAAGGCTTATTACAGAGCTAAAAAACGAGTGGATGAGCTTAAAGGTTTTTACGGAAACTTGATCTCTTACTGTTGTGTTATTCCGTTTTTAATTTATATCAATTTAACTTTTTCGCCACATTTTCAATGGTTTTGGTTTTCTGCAGCCGGATGGGGATTTGGATTGACGATGCATGCTTTAAAGGTTTTTGGTTACAGTTCTAATTGGGAACAAAGAAAAATTCAAGAAATTTTGCGCAAAGAGGAGCAGAAACAAACTTGGAAATAAGAATATGAGCTGTTATAAACGTAAAAAAATTAAATAAGAAATTATGGAAAATACATATCAAAACGAAGAGCGCTATTTTAAAGCAAAAAAACAAGTGGAAGAAATTAAAGGTTTCTATGGGAACTTAACAGCCTATATTGTCTTTAATATTGCTCTCTTAATTATAAATTTAGTGACATCTCCTGAGCATTTATGGTTTTTTTGGCCTATGTCAGGGTGGGGAATTGGAGTAATTTTTCATGGCATGAAAGTCTTTAATTATATGCCATTTTTTGGTAAAGATTGGGAAGAACAAAAAATCAAAGAGTTTATGGATAAAGAAAATGAGAGAAAAGATACCTGGACGTAAAGTCACAATTCTTCTATTACAATTGAATTGCTTTTTTTAAATAGTAAATGACACTTAATATCAGTAAAATGAAAAGAAATTTTAATTCTGAGTTTGAAGGATTTCAGCCAGAAGACAAATACGCTGCCGCCCAACGGGAAGCCAAGCGATTGAAAGGGTTTTATACGCATTTAATAGTATATATAGCCATAAATATAATGATTGTATTCCTCAATGTTAGAGATTTGGATCCAGGAGAAAGCTATTTCAAAATAGAGAATTTCTTTACTGCATTCTTTTGGGGAATAGGAATAGTGGTACACGGATTTTCTGTTTTCTTGCCCAATTGGATTTTTGGAAGAAACTGGGAAGAGAAAAAAATCAAGGAGTTGATGGAGAAAGAGAAAAGTGAAAAATGGGAGTGAAATAAGTGTTCAGCCGCAATTTTCAGTAAACCAAAATAACCTAATAAACGATTCAGTATTAAATGATGACAATAATAATCGAAGACGAAAAACCAGCTGCAAGATTGTTGCAGCGAAAATTAGAAAAGCTACACATTGAAGTAGGAGTGATGTTGCATTCTGTAGAAGAAGCAATTGATTGGTTTTCTAATAATGAACATCCGGAATTGATTTTTTTGGACATTCAATTGTCGGATGGATTGTCATTTGAAATATTTGATAAAGTTGAAATTAAGAGTGCTGTGATTTTCACCACGGCTTATGATGAGTATGCTTTACGGGCTTTTAAATTGAATAGTATTGACTATCTTTTGAAGCCTATTGACGAGGATGATTTAGAGATTGCCGTTTCTAAATTTAAAGCGCGTTTGCCAAAACAAGAAACCTTGCAATTGGATTTTGAGCAGATAAAAAAAATGCTCTCTAATCCATTTGAAAAAAATCATAAAAAACGGTTTACGGTAAAAACAGGGCAGCATTTGAAAGTGATTTCTACCGATGAAATTGAGTGTTTTTTTAGTGAAAATAAAGGGACGTATCTTCATACTTTCGACAACAGAAATTATTTAATTGAAACGACTTTAGAACTTTTGGAACAGGAATTAGATCCAGCAGCTTTTTATCGAGTAAGTAGAAAGTTTATAGTTCCTCTTAAGGCAATTAAAGAAATTGTTGTCTACAGTAACTCCCGATTAAAAGTTATTCTGCCTTCGTATAAAGAAGAGGATGTGATCGTCAGCAGAGAAAAAGTTTCTGATTTTAAGAATTGGATTGGATAGTTTTAGTTCATAAAAAAAACTGTTTCAAATGCATGTTCAAAAAAACCTGAAAAGGTAAATTTTGACTTTTGCACTTGAAACAGTTCAAGTAGGTTTTAGGTTTAAGAATTAATCAAATAATGATTTGATTTCTTTTTGTGTCTTACCTAATTTCTGTTGTAATTTACCCCACATTTCATCTTCTTTGCCTTCGTCAAACAGCAAATCATCTTCTGTTAAATCGGCAAATTTTTGTTTAAGTTTCCCTTTTAACTCATTCCAGTTTCCTTCAATCTCTTTTGAATTCGGCATAATATCTAAGTTTTAAATTACTATTTGTTCTTTACAAATTTGGCAATTTTAAACTGTAAAAATGTTATATAATTCTGGGAAACTATTGTATAATTCTATTGAATTTTGCAATTTTTTTTATCAGGCGTCATCGAATGAGGATGATATTTATATTAAAGTATAGTTAAAGATGTACTTGATTAAAAAGCTGATAACAGGTGTTTTATGTTTACGGTATAGATTATGCTTATGATGATTTTATACCTTAAAAACCACTTTTCGAATACCAATTATAACGAAAATCAGAGCGGTGTAAAGTATAAAAAATGGAATGATATATTCGATTAAATTCATGGGTAACATTACCGCAATTATCAATAGTTGGAAGCCCAAACCGTAGATAGAAAGTATTGTCATAAACCAGTTTGGAAACGTTTTTACTTTGTACGCTTCTTTATCAAGTGTGTGAATTATTTTATCAAAAGTACCGTAGACAATAGTATAAATCCGAAATAAGATATCAACTGATTTTTGGGTTTCTCCGGGTAAAGCTCTTGGAGATTTATACTCGAAAATTTTACTGGTTTTATCTCCGCCAACTGATTTGTTTCTTAAAATTACATAGTAATAATTATATAAAGTTCCTTGCAGTTGAATGCCGATAAAAGCCAAAATAGTAAACCAAAAGGATGTTTGCGAAACATAACAAATGGTCATTAAAAACAGAAAGTTTAAGATGATATCAAATACACTGTCCAAGTATCTTCCGGTATAAGAAGGCGTTTTTTTTAATCGTGCCAATTCCCCATCGGCAGCATCAATCATTGATTTTAGAATGATAAAAAAACTTGCGAAATAGTAACTCCCTTGCAGCATACAGTAAATAGCAATCAAACCTGAAACACCAAAAAGTAAGGTGACATGAATAGGAGTAAACCGAGTGTTTTTTAATTGATTGGCAAGAAATTTTCCAAATGGTCTTCCATAATCTGATAAATCTAAAAATTTATCTTGAGCGGCAAGTTTAGACATTTATGTTGATGAACAAAGAAATGCGACAATATAGTCAGGGTGTAATAGTTGTTATATTTTTATTTTGATAATCGATGTAACGTGAAAGTCATTGCCGTCAGTAGAAAGAAAGCCATTATTTGATGTAATAATCCCAGCCAAAGCGGGACACTGTAAAGCAACGTAAAAACACCTAATGTGAATTGCAAAAATACGATTAATACCAAGATATTGATTCCTTTTTTCTGTAACGTGGAAAGGATGTATTTTTTACTAATGAAATAAAGTGCAAGAATTAGTCCAACTACAATATATGCCATGGTTCGGTGTACAAACTGAACACCGCTTTTCCCTTCGATTAGATTCAAAAATAAGGTGCTTTTTTCTATAAAAACACTGTCGTGAATGAATTGCCCATCACTCATTAAAGGCCAGTGATTGTGAATTAAACCCGCATTTAAACCCGCAACAAACCCGCCATAGATAATTTGTAACAGTAAAAACACTAATGCAATGCGTGCTAGTTTTCGCAATGGTAGTATAACTGTGGCTTTGTTTGGGTAGATTAAATCCAAAGCCACCCAGAGTGTGTAAGCAAACGTTATAAAGGCAAATGTAAGGTGTAATGCCAATCTAAAATGACTTACGTCTGGATTGTCAATTAATCCGCTACGTACCATAAACCACCCTAGAAATCCTTGAAAACCTCCCATGAATAGTAGAACAACACATTTTTTTATGGTTTCAGTAGATAGACGTTTCTTGAAAAAGAAATACAGAAAAGGAACGATAAACGCTAAGCCTATTATTCTGCCTATAAAACGGTGAAACCATTCCCAGAAATAAATGAATTTATAATCACTTAAAGTAAAATCATTATGGATATTGATTTTTTGGTATTCTGGAAATTTTTTATATTCTTCAAAAGCATGTGACCATTTTTCTGCTGTTAAAGGCGGAAAGGTATCGGTTACTAAATGCCAGTCGGTCATGGATAAACCAGAATTGGTCAATCGGGTAATTCCTCCCACTACAACCATCATAAACAATAATAAGCATCCTGATAACAACCAAATGATAACGTAATTATTCTCTTTTTTCATTGTTTGAAATTAATTTTTGCAAAGATATTTGAAATGTAATCAATTGTTAATTCAACAAGCGTTAATCTTTAATCCTATTTTTGCGGCTCTTTTTAGCATAAATTGAAAAGCAGCTTCATATTCATTTGGAATTTCTCCTTCCAGAATCGCTTCTTTTATGGCTTCTTTGAGCATTCCAATTTCTTTTGAAGGCTTTAAATTGAATTTTTCCATAATCTCTTCACCTGATATTGGCGGTTGAAAATTACGTACCTGATCGCGCTCTTCGACTTCCACAATTTTTTTGCGGACGATTTCAAAATTATTATGGTATTTCTTGAATTTATTTGGGTTTTTGGTAGTGATATCGGCTTCGCACAACGTCATTAAATTCTCTACATCTTCTCCAGCGTCAAAAACCAAACGACGCACCGCTGAATCCGTAACTGTGTCTTGTGATAAAACAATTGGACGCGAACTCATCATGACCATTTTTTGCACAAATTTCATTTTGTGATTTAGCGGCATGTGTAAACGCTCAAAAATCTTTTTTGCCATTTTTCCACCAAGAAATTCATGTCCATGAAAGGTCCAACCTTGTTTTTTATTAAAGCGTTTCGTTGGTGCTTTCCCAATGTCGTGCAATAATGCAGACCAGCGCAACCAAACATCATCTGTATGCGGACAAATATTGTCAACAACCTCCAAGGTGTGATAGAAATTGTTTTTATGTGTATGACCTTCTATTTCTTCGACTTGATTCAAAGCTGTCAATTCCGGAAGGATAATATCTAAAAGTCCAGTTTTGAACAATAGCAAGAATCCTACGGAAGGTTTGTCTGTCGAAAGTATTTTATTCAATTCATCAACAATGCGTTCTCCGGAAATGATTTTGATTCGGTCTGCGTTTTTGGTTATAGAGTTCAACGAATTTCCTTCTATTTCAAATCCCAATTGGTTCGCAAAACGAATGCCTCTTAACATACGCAACGGATCATCAGAAAAAGTTATATCTGGATCAAGAGGTGTTCTAATTATTTTGTTTTTTAAATCTTCCAATCCATTAAAAGGATCTGAAAGTGCTCCAAAATCAGTGGTATTTAAAGATAAAGCCAGTGCATTTATGGTAAAATCGCGACGATTTTGGTCGTCTTCTAATGTTCCATTTTCTACAACAGGATTGCGACTCTCAAAATGATAGGATTCCTTTCGGGCACCTACAAACTCAATTTCAGTATCTTCAAAACGCAACATCGCTGTTCCGTAAGTTTTGAAAACCTGAACTTTTGGTTTGTTAGGAAGTAGTTGAGACACTTTTAAAGCCAATTCAATTCCGCTGCCCACGGCAACAATATCAATGTCTTTTTTAAAGTCTCTGTTTAAAAGTAAATCTCTGACGAAACCGCCAATTACATAACTATCAACGTTAAGTTCTTGGGAAGCTTGAGATATGACTTTGAAAATTGTATTATGTAAGGCTTCTTTGTATGAAGTTTTGATATTCATTTTTAAAATGTTTAAAGTCTAAAGTTTAAAGTGGCTAAACTTAAAACTGAATACTGCAATCTATTTCCGAATCACTTTTACCTGTGAATCATTCGTTAATTTTATTATTGTTGATGGTTTTCCCCCAATTTTTTCACGGTGCAAATTTACAACATAGTCCACGCCTTTTATAATTTCCGAACTAATATCTTTGAAAGCAATAGGAGTGGGTTGTCCTGAGATATTTGCAGATGTTGAAACCAATGGTTTTTTCATCTTTTCCATTAATTTGAAGCAAAAAGGTTCTTTCACAATACGGATTCCCAGTGAGTTATCGGAAGATATTATATTTGCAGCTACATTTCTGGGTTTGTCCAATATCAAAGTTGTAGGATTTTCGGACAAATCAATGATTTGCCAGGCAACTTCGGGAATGTCTTTGAAAACATTGTACATCATTTTTTCACCATTCATCAAAACAATCATGCTTTGGGTTTCGGCTCTTTTCTTGAGTTTGTAGATTTTGGCGACAGCCTCAGGATTCGTGGCATCACAACCAATTCCCCAAACGGTGTCAGTAGGATATAAGATTATTCCACCGTTTTGTATTACTTCGTAGGCTTTCTGAATTTCTTGGTTGATATTTTCCATTTTTATATCTAAAATATATGGTACAAGTTTATATTTGCAAAGAAACAAATAAATTTTATGAAAATACTACATATTTCGGGAGCAAAAGTGTGGGGAGGGAACGAGCAACAAATGATTTATTATATTCCGGAATTGAGTAAACTTGGTATTGAAAATATTGTTTTAGGAATCAAAGATTCACCACTTGAAAAAGAATGTTTATTGAATGGTATAACTTTTATTCCAACCAAAAAAAATAGTTTAAAAGGATTAGTAAACTATCGCTATTTAAAAGAATTAATAGAAATATTAAAGCCTGATATTATTCATCTTCATACGAGTAATTCTTTAACTTTTTATGTTTTTTCAGATTTGATGTATAGATTAAAAACGAAAACTATATTCTCTAAGAAAGCAATAAGTGCCAGTAGTAGCTTTTTTAGTGGTCTTAAATATAATTATTCAGGAATAGATTCTATATTTTGTGTTTCAAAAAGTGTAAATACCAATTTTCAAGAAGTGCTTTGGCAAAAAAACAAAAATAAAACGAATGTTATACATGATTGTGTTTCATTAGATATTATCGAAGCTAAAGAAGAAATAAGCTTAAGAGAGAAATATTCTATTAATAAGTCTCAGTTTATAATAGGAAATATTGCGAATCATACAGATGCTAAAGATTTAGATACATTTATTAATGTTGTTGATTATCTAGTTCATTCTTTAGGAAGAAAAGATATTGTTTTTTTTCAAATAGGGGGATTTTCAAAATTAACAAATGTTTTGTTGAATACAGTGAAAGAAAAACAGCTTGAAAATTATATTATTTTTACGGATAAAATTCAAAATGCTTCTAGTTTAAATTCTCAGTTTGATGTTTTTTTGATGACATCACAAAGAGAAGGTGGTCCAACTTCAGTTCTTGAAGCCATGTTAATAGGTACTCCAGTTGTTTCTACGAAAGTTGGTGTTGTTCCGGATGTTATTCAGAATGGTATAAATGGGTTTATTTTATCTGTAAAAGATTATAAAGGATTAGGTGCTAAAATTGATTTGTTGCTGTCTGACAACGTATTGAGAGATGAGTTTATTAAAAAGGGCAAAGTAATAATTTTGAAAGAATTTACATCTTCTTTCATAGCGAAGCAGATGTTTTTGGAATATAAAAAATTGATGTGATTTGATTATTTTTAAGTAAGGGCCACTTTAATTACTTAATTATAGATTGATAAAAAATTGACAAATATGCTAATACATTTAATATGATTATTAAGGTTAATAAAACATTTTTCTCCCAAGAAAAACAATTAAAATTTTATATTGATAATTTTGAACAACTAGGTTCGTTTTTTGGTGATGGAAAACGGAACAAAATAAAATTATTTGATTTAGATTCTTTAGCGATTAATATCAAGTCTTTCAAGATTCCAAATCTAATTAATAAAATTGCCTACAAATATTTTAGAAAATCTAAAGCCAAGCGTTCCTTCGAATATGCAAATAAATTGATAGAAAATGGAATAGGAACTCCACTACCAATCGCTTATTTTGAAAATTGTAATTGGTTAGGATTAAAGGAGAGTTATTACGTAAGTGAGCATCTTCAAACTGAACTTACCTTCCGGGAATTAGTGCTAGACCCAGATTATCCGGATCATGAGAATATATTGAGACAGTTTACAAAGTTTACTTTCGATTTACATGAAAAAGGAATCGAATTTCTAGACCACTCACCAGGAAATACATTGATACAAAGAGGAAAGGATGGTAAATATAATTTCTATTTGGTAGATTTAAACCGCATGAATTTTCATGATGTTATGGATTTTGATTCCCGAATGAGAAATTTTCACAGGCTTACGCCAAAAACAAAAATGTTGGCTGTAATGAGTGATGAATATGCTAAACTTTACAATAAAGATTATGAAGCAGTTTTTAATAAAATGTGCTATTTTACTACTGATTTTCAAGTGAAATTTCATAAAAAAATTGCCCGTAAAAAGAAATTATTATTTTGGAGGTAACTGTAGTTTTCTTTTCCAAAGTTGTTCTAATTCTTGATATCGAATATGAACCGAATAGGAATTTAAATAACAAATAACCAACCCCTTTTTACCGTCAAGAAATCCTAGTCGTACAATATAATTGAATAAAAAATTATAGGTTGGATGTAAAAGATGTAATAAAACGGAGGGTTTTTGCTTTTTTAAAAACTTCTCCTGAGCTTTAAATTTCCCGTACCGTATCGTTTTAGCTTTATAAGCCTCATAATTGGTGTAGGAATAATGAATCAGTTTGCTTTCTAGAATGCCTATTTTTCCTTTAACTTCTAATTTTTCATGAACGAGTCTGTCTTTCGTGTATTGCGCCTGATTTTTATTAAAAAGCCTAAATATTTTATCACTTTGATTTCCGCTAAAATGTAGCACTTTGTCTTTAAACATAAAAGTTCTTCGAAATAGAAAAGCAGCGTATGTTTCGTTGTTTTTTACGGTAATTAAAATTTCATTTTTTAATTCAGGAGTCAACCGTTCATCCGCATCCAGAAATAAAATCCAATCATTTTTTGCTAATGAAACAGCAAAATTTCTTTGAGAAGAATAATTTTCAAACTTGTTTTGAATGAATGTTACGTTTTCAAATGATTTACAAATAACCTCAGTATTATCATTACTGAATGAATCTACAACAATAATTTCGTCAGCAAAATCCAAATCAACTAATAGCGCTTGCATATTTGCTTCTTCGTTTAAGGTAATTACTAAGACAGATACTTTTTGAGCTAAATTTAGATTCATGAAATGGTAGTATTTCACAAATATAATTTATTAACTACTTTTGCACTACTTAACTTCAAAAATATTTATGAAAGCATCTGTAATAATAAGTACCTACAATGCAGAGGCATGGTTAGAGAAAGTTCTTTTTGGGTTTAATGTTCAAACTGAAAAGGATTTTGAAATTGTTATCGCAGACGATGGTTCTGGTCCAAAAACAAAAGAATTAATTGATCAAATGAGAAATAAGATTTCAAATCCTATTATTCATGTTTGGCATGAGGATAATGGTTTTCAAAAAACTCAAATTTTGAATAAAGCGATTGTTAGCGCCAATTCGGATTATTTAATTTTTACGGATGGAGATTGTATTCCTAGAAATGATTTTGTTGCTGTTCATCTTGATAATAGAGAGAAAGGATATTTTCTTTCGGGAGGATATTTTAAATTACCGATGTCTATTTCTAAAGTTATATCAGAGGAAGATATTGTTTTGCAAAGATGTTTTAATGTAAAGTGGTTGTTACATCATGGTTTGAAAAAATCGTACAAAAACATTAAAATTAGTTCTTCTAAATTTAAATCTAGAATTTTAAACGCTATAACGCCCACTAATGCGAGCTGGAATGGGCATAATGCCTCTGGTTGGAAAAATGATTTAATTGCCGTGAATGGTTTTAATCAAGAAATGCAATATGGAGGTGAAGATAGAGAATTAGGAGAGCGATTATTCAATATGGGATTGAAATCTAAACAAATTAGATATAGCGCAAGATGTATTCACTTAGATCATAGTCGCGGCTATGTAAATGAAACAGCATTGAATAAAAATAAAGCTATTAGAAAATTCACTAATCTGAATAAGATAGTGAGAAGTCCTAATGGTATAGATTCTAATTTATAAGCGCTTTTAATTATTTTCTAAAAAACCTTCTAATTTTGGCAAAAGAAGTTCAGGGTAAAAAGATTCATATAAATTTAAAGCGTCATTCTTCATTTGTTTTGCAGATTTCGAACCATATAATTCCGGTCTGAAATCTTTTAGATGCACCGATACATTTGATTTTTCATTTTCGAAAGAATTCCAAGCTTCTTTGATGATCCATGTAGAAAATATAGTAAATGTAGGTTTGTTTATCGCTTTTGCCATATTTACGGCACCCCCTTCATTACCAATTAAGGCATCGCAATGGTAGGTTATGGATAAAAACTCTCGGATACTTCCAGAGACAACATTAATTTTGATATTTTCTTGAGTTTTAGGCTGACATAAATCAAAAATTGCTTTGGCATCTTTTTCTTGCGAAGGGATATAATTGAAAAGTAAAACGGCTTGATTTTTTTCAACTATTCGATCAAGCATTTTTGCCATATACAGAAAAGGATAGGTCTTATTTCTTCCGCTTCCAAGAACACTAATCATGTATAACTTTTTAGAAAAATCAATTTTATTTTTCACTAAAATAGCTTTACCATTCTCAATTTCTTTTTGGGTTAAAAAGATTGTAGGCTTATTTTTTAATTTTGCATTTGGCGCTAGGGGTATTAACAAATTCAATCTGTTTTCTAAAGCCGTTCCTGCTTCAGTAATTGGATTAATAATTTCTTTTACTGTTACAGAATAGAGATGATTTGTATAGGGTTTGTAAAATCCGATTCTTGTTTTAGCACCAGAAAAAGCAACTACCAAATTACTTTCCAGTTTTCCGTATGCATCTATAACTAGGTCGTATTTTCGTTTCCTGATAGCAATTAAAAATTTAAACAATGCCGGTTTACTTTTGCGGTACTTATCTTCGAATAAAATAATGGTATCAATATTTGGATTGTTTTCTAAAACTGGAACAGTAAAAGGATTAACTAGATAATCAACTTGAGAATCGGGATAAATCAACTTTAAATTATTACAAATAATACTGCTAGCCAATACATCACCAATCATCTTTTGTTGAATCACCAATATTTTCATCATTTTCATAATATAAAAAAACCTCCCGTTTAAGGGAGGAATATACAATAATTTTTTATTTTAAGAGGTATTATACCGCTACATCATATTCGCGTAAAGCATTGTTCAACGATGTTTTCAAATCAGTTGAAGGTTTACGAGTTCCAATGATTAAAGCACAAGGCACTTGAAAATCTCCTGCTGGAAATGTTTTTGTATAACTTCCTGGAATTACTACAGAACGAGCAGGAACATATCCTTTCATTTCTACTGGAGTATCTCCGGTAACATCAATGATTTTTGTAGAGGCAGTCAAGCAAACATTGGCACCAAGAACGGCTTCTTTCCCAACATGTACCCCTTCTACAACAATACAACGAGAACCAATAAAAGCACCGTCTTCAATGATAACTGGAGCAGCTTGCAAAGGTTCCAGTACGCCACCAATACCAACACCACCACTTAAGTGTACGTTTTTACCAATTTGAGCACAACTTCCTACGGTTGCCCATGTATCAACCATAGTTCCTTCGTCTACATAAGCACCAATGTTTACATAACTTGGCATCAAGATAACACCGCTTGAAATGTAAGCTCCGTAACGCGCTACTGCATTAGGAACTACACGGATTCCTTTTTCAGCATATCCTCTTTTCAATAACATTTTGTCATGGTATTCGAAAATTCCAGATTCCCATGTTTCCATTTTTTGAATAGGGAAGTACATTACTACCGCTTTCTTTACCCATTCGTTTACTTGCCATCCTTCACCAACTGGTTCGGCAACACGTAATTTTCCAGTGTCTAATAATTCAATAACTGCTCTGATAGCATCAGTTGTTGTCGTTTCTTGTAACAAAGCACGGTTTTCCCAAGCTTGTTCTATAATAGTTTGTAATGGATTCATTTTAATTAGATTTTTGACAAAGATATGTTTTTTAGCCAAAAGCCAAAAGGCAAATTGAGGCGAAAATGTTACAGATTTAACTTGTTTTGTGTTTAATGTTTTTTAAATGTTGTAATTTTGATAAATTAATGAAAATCTTTAGAATATGAAAGATAATTTCTCCAAACAAGCTTCGGAATATTCAAAATTTAGACCGCAATATCCAGATAAATTGATTGATTATTTAGTTTCATTTGTGAAAAAAAAATCGGTTGCGCTTGATATTGCAACTGGAAATGGGCAAGTGGCACAGAAACTTTCTCGCTCTTTTGAAACTGTTTATGCAATTGATATTAGTCAGAATCAACTTGATAATGCGATTCCTTCGGATAATATAATTTACAAAGTAGCTGCTGCTGAAAATACCTTTTTTAAACATCACGAATTTGACTTGATAACTGTAGCGCAAGCAGTACATTGGTTTAACTTTGATTCGTTTTATAAGGAAATCTATAGAATTTTAAAACCGGACGGAATCTTTGCCGTTTTAGGATATGGATTGTTTTCTACCAATACAGATTCGGATAAAATAATACGAAATTTTTATCAAAATATAATAGGATCCTATTGGGATGCCGAACGAAAATACTTGGATGAAAATTACAAAACGATTCCATTTCCATTTGATGAAATTATTGCGGAACCTTTCGTAAATCATTTTACCTGGACCTTTGAAGAACTGATTGGATATCTGGAAACGTGGTCAGCGACACAACATTATATTTCAAAAAACAATAAAAATCCTTTGGACTTGATTTATGGGGAATTAAAAATTTCTTGGCAAAAAAATGATAAGAAAGTGACATTTCCATTGTTGCTAAGAATTGGGAAATTAAAATAGTTACCTTTGAAAAAAATAAACAAATGCCAAGAATACTCTCCATAGACTACGGTCAAAAACGTACAGGAATCGCCGTTACCGATGAAATGCAAATCATCGCTTCAGGTTTAACTACCATTCCATCCCCAACTGCAATTGCTTTTTTGAAGGACTATTTTTCCAAAGAGAAAGTAGAAGCTGTTCTTATAGGTGAGCCCAAACAAATGAATGGAGAACCCTCAGAAAGTGCTTCGATTATTAAAGGTTTTGTAACGCATTTTACCAATCATTTCCCGGATATGAAAGTCATTCGCGTTGATGAACGGTTTACTTCAAAAATGGCTTTTCAAACAATGATTGATAGCGGCCTTAGCAAGAAACAACGTCAAAATAAAGCTTTGATTGATGAAATTTCGGCAACAATAATGCTTCAGGATTATTTGACTCGAAAGATGTTTTAGAAATACAGCTGCAAGCTGGTCAATTGACCAAAATAGATTTGTAATTCCTTACTTTTTAACAATAATTTGTTACATTTTTTTTGTATATATAAAGTATCTTTGCACTTTAAAATTTTGTTATGCCCGATACAACCATACGTTCACAAAGTGATGTAGTTCTTATAGGAGCTGGAATAATGAGCGCCACTCTTGGCTTAATCCTGAAAGAGTTACAACCAGATATAAAGATTGAAATTTACGAAAGATTAGATATGGCCGCTGCCGAAAGTTCTGATGCATGGAATAATGCCGGAACTGGACATTCTGCTTTTTGTGAGCTTAATTATACTCCAGAGAGTGAAGATGGAAGCATCAATCCAAAAAAAGCTATCAGTATTGCGGAATCTTTTGAGGTTTCCAGACAATTTTGGGCCTATTTAGTCCAACAGAATAAAGTTTCATCACCTGAAAATTTCATTAAAAGTATTCCTCACATGAGTTTTGTTTGGGGAGAAAAAAATGTAGAATACCTTAAAACAAGATTTGAGGCTTTACATTCAAATCCTCTTTTTAAACAAATGGTTTTCAGCACTGATTTTGCACAATTAAAAGAATGGATGCCTCTTGTTATGGAGGGTAGAAGTGAATCTGAAAAAGTTGCGGCAACTTCAATGGCTATTGGAACTGATGTAAATTTTGGAGAATTAACCCGTAATATTTTTAGTTATTTGACTAAATTAGATGGAGTTACAATGTATTTTAATCACGAAGTTCAAAAACTGGGACAGCGCGAAGATAAATCATGGAGAATAAAAGTCACTGATCTGGCTACTGACCAAAAAAGAAAAGCATATACCAAATTTGTTTTTATTGGTGCTGGTGGCGGTTCCTTGCCGTTATTAGAAAAAGCAAATGTTCCCGAAGGAAAAGGCTATGGCGGTTTCCCTGTAAGCGGCCAGTGGCTAAAATGTACCAATCCCGAAGTGATTGCTAAACATCAGGCAAAAGTATATGGAAAAGCGAGTGTGGGCGCACCACCAATGTCAGTTCCACATATCGACTCCCGAATGATAAATGGAGAAAGGCAACTGCTTTTTGGACCTTTTGCAGGTTTTTCTACTCGATTTTTAAAGAATGGTAAGTATTCTGATTTGCCATTATCTATAAAACCTGACAATATCATTCCTATGATTGCTGCCGGGATTAAAAATATTCCACTTACAAAATATTTGATTGAGCAAGTGCGCCAATCGCCAAAAGATAGAATTAATGCGTTAAGAGAATATGTTCCTGGTGCAAGATCTAAGGATTGGAAATTAGAAAGAGCGGGACAACGCGTACAGGTTATAAAGAAAGACGAAAAAGAAGGAGGGATATTAGAGTTTGGGACAGAAGTGATCACTACTGCTGATGGATCATTAGCTGTTTTGCTTGGTGCTTCTCCTGGCGCTTCAACCGCAGTTTCAATTATGATTGATTTAATAGGCAGGTGTTTCAAAGAAGATATGGAAACACCAGAATGGCACGAAAAATTAAAAAAGATGATTCCTTCTTATGGCCAGGATTTGAATACTAATCCAACTTTATTGGAAAAAATAAGAAAAGATACTGCTGAAATTCTAAAGCTTAATAATTAGAAGCGTTAGAAATAAAGAAAAAAGTGCTGGAATTAGATATTTTCTAATTCCAGCGCTTTTTTCTTTAAGAGTCCATTAATTCTTTTGTAGTATTTAAAATATTTTCAGAAAGATTAATCAACCAGATTAATTGTTCTATAACTAGTTGCGCTTCTTGCATTTTCAATTGAAATGCTTCTTCATCAATAGGAATTCCTTCTTTTAATTCTTTGGCTCGAATATTTTTTAATTCCGTAAACCGCATGGCTAAATCTTCTTTTGGGAGATTTTCTTTTAGATATAAATCATTTTCTTTCAAAAGTGCAATGGCATTATCCAGATTTCTAATGACAGTATCAACTACGACATTAAACGCTTCTGAAGCAGATGTCGTTTTGTGCGATTGAATGTAAGTTCCCAACGATGCTGATGACGATAGTAAGGAATGGTTGAGCACTGCTAATTTATATACTTGTGGTAATTGCTTTTGTTTTGACTTTGGTTCTTGCGCCATTCTTTGGAAAGAAGCCATTAAATTACCTATTTCGATAAACGCATTTTTTCGGGACAAACGATACGAAGTAGAAACATTTCCCTTTTTATTATAAAAAACAGAAATTTCTTTTAAGTAATTTTGATTTGCAACAATCGATTTTTCTATGTGTGATGGAATATTTAAAAACTCCCAAGAAGGCCATAAAAAGTGGTTGGCAAGAAAAGCTAAAGCGCAACCTACAATGGTGTCGAGTATTCTATATTGAACAACATCACCAATATTAGGGGTTAATATTCCGTAAATAAAAACAACATACATGGTCACAAATGTGGCACTGACTTTATAATTTATTTGAGTAAATGAAAATCCTAAAAGCATGCTTAAAATAGAAAGTATACTGATTGTGATGTTGTCGTGTACCCATGAAAGAATCCCAAAAGCGATTAATCCACCTATAATTGTACCAAAAATTCGATGAAAAGAGCGTTGTTTAGTCAGGCCATATCCAGGTCGGAGAATAACTATGATAGTCAATAAAATCCAATAGACGTTGTGAAAAGTGAGGATGTTTCCAATGATAAAGCCAATCAATAATGTCAGGGTTAATCGTAACGAATGTCTGAAAATAGTGGAAGAGAAACTGAGGTTTTCAATCAAAGTGCTCAAAGGATAATATTGAGGCGTCAGGAATTTTTCCAGGTCTTTGTCCTTTTCTTTAAAATCCTGTGAATTGAAGGCTAGCGTAAAAGCACGTTCTACAATTTTTATTTTTTCTACTTGTTTTTCAGCATACTGAAGCATGGTGGTTAGCATAAAAACACCTTCGGAAGCGGGAACCTTTCCTAAATCATTTTCATAATCAGAGATGGCTAGTTGTAAAGCATTCAAATCACTTCGTAAAGTATGTTTAGAAATATATTTAGTTTGGTTTTGTACACTTTTTGACAATTGCTTTAAACTTGCGGCAAGATTGTAAGCTAATTTTTGATACGTCAATAAAACCTTTGGGTGGTCGTCAAATTTTTGATGTAATTTGTCATGGTCGAATGAAGTAGCTAATGCCAGTTCCAGAATTTCCATCAGTGAAATAAAAATGATTAACATCTTTCGGTTTTGATTGGAAGATCCAGAAGTAGTATGGCCGCTGATCAATACTTCTCTTATGTTTTGTCTAATGGCATTGAGTTCTACTTGAAGGTGTAATTGTTTTTCAGTAATTGCTTTTTTATCAGCATTTATCGTCCATAAATCACCTCTTAGTTTTAAATATTTAGCCGTAAGTTTGATGCATTCTGCAATTTGTAATTCGACATAGCGATGGGGTCTTACATAATGAAAAATAAGGGAAATGACGAGATAGAATAATCCTCCAGATAATATTAAAAGGGAGTGTTGAAGCATCGCCCAACCGGTATTGATACTTGCAAATGCCAATGAAACGGAAATTAGAGCAGAGAAAGAAACCATTGAGGCCTGTTGTCCATAAACAGAAATCATTGCTATCAAAAAAATTAATACCCCCAAAAAGGGATAGAAAATAATAGAATAGGGATAGACTATATTTATTAACAAATTGACTCCTGCAACAAGTAGCGCCGTTACCAGAATACCGTTTGTCTTATGTTTTAGATTACTGGGAATATCGCTGGGATAGGTAAAAAAAGCACCTAAAGCTATGGTAAAACCTATTTCGAATTTGCCTAAAAACGAAAGCACTACAACTGGAACAACTGCTGCTATTGTTACTTTTAGAGCATCAGTAAAATGAGTGGTGTCTGTAAATTTTCGGATCTTGTAAATCATATCATAGTATTGTTGCAAAGGTAAGATTTGTATGAATTATACAACCAATAAAGGAGGTGATTTGTTTTAAATTGTAAATATTAGCTAATATTTAACGGCAGATTATTCATTGTCTATTTTTTTACTATTTTTGCAAACTGAATGAAAAGGAAACATATTCCAATTTTAGTAGACAATACTTAATACAACACGAATGATTTTACCAATTATAGGATACGGTGATCCAGTTTTAAGAAAAGTAGGCGAGGTTCTTTCACCAGAACATCCTAATTTGAAAGAAACAATTGCTAACATGTACGAAACGATGTATAATGCCTATGGTGTTGGGCTTGCTGCACCTCAGGTAGGGTTAGCACTTCGTTTATTCGTAATCGATACGACTCCTTTTAGTGATGATGAAGAATTAGAAGATACAGAACAACAAGAATTGAAAGGATTCAAAAGAACTTTTATCAATGCAAAAATGATAAAAGAAGAAGGGGAAGAATGGAGTTTTAATGAAGGTTGCTTGAGTATTCCGGATGTTAGAGAGGATGTGTATAGAAATCCAACCATAACAATCGAATATTGTGAAGAGGATTTTGTGATGAAAACTGAAGTTTTTGACGGATTGATTGCCAGAGTAATCCAGCATGAATACGATCATATTGAAGGGGTTTTATTTACCGATAAAATCTCGTCATTAAAAAAACGATTGATTCAAAAGAAACTGAAAAACATTTTGGAAGGAAAAACATTCCAAGACTACCGAATGAAATTTTTTGCTAAAAAAGGAAGATAAAACAGTTTTTAAAGCTTTATCTTGGTATGATTTTTGGTTTTAAATGAAAAAATAAATAAGTCAAATTCTTAATAATAATTACACAAAACATGAATTTAGAAAAAATATTAGCCATTTCTGGGAAACCAGGTTTATATGTATTAAGAGTGCAAACACGAACTGGGTTTGTTGCTGAATCATTATTAGATGGAAAAAAAATCACTGTAAACTTAAAAAGTAATGTGAGTTTATTATCGGAAATTTCAATTTATACGTATGAAGGCGAAAAACCATTAGCTGAAATCATGCAAAAAATTGCAGATAAAGAAAGCAAAGGTGCCGCAATATCTCATAAAGAAGATAATGCTACATTGATGGCTTATTTCAAAGAAATTTTGCCGGATTATGATGAAGAAAGGGTGTATCCTTCTGATATCAAAAAAGTTTTAAACTGGTATAATATGCTTCAAGCAAAAGGATTAGTTGTAGATGAAGCGCCAGTAGTTGAAGAAGTTGCCGCTGTTCTTGAAGAAACTTCTGCAGCCGAAGTGAAAGCTCCTGCAAAAAAAGCAAAAGTTAAAAAAGAGTAATTTTATTTTAAAATAATATTTAATCCTGTTCAGCTATTTTTCTGGACAGGATTTTTTTATTTTTACCAAAAACCATTTCTGATGAATTCAAGACAAAACCAACTGCAAGCTTTCGAAAGAGTATTAGACATTATGGATGATTTGCGAGAAAAATGTCCTTGGGACAAAAAGCAAACCATGCAAACCTTGCGTCATCTCACCATTGAAGAAACCTACGAACTAGGTGATGCTATATTAGACAACGATTTAAACGAAGTCAAAAAAGAACTTGGGGATTTGTTATTGCATATTGTTTTTTATGCCAAAATAGGAAGCGAGACGAATGATTTTGATATGGCTGATGTGTGTAATGAAATTTGTGAAAAGTTAATTCACCGTCATCCGCATATTTATAGCGACGTAGTGGTAAAAGATGAGGAAGAAGTAAAGCAAAATTGGGAAAAATTAAAACTCAAAGAAGGCCGAAAATCAGTTCTGGAAGGCGTTCCCAGAAGTTTACCTGCATTAGTCAAAGCAAGTCGAATCCAGGATAAAGTAAAAGGTGTGGGTTTTGATTGGGAAGAATCGCATCAGGTTTGGGATAAAGTTCAAGAGGAATTGGAAGAATTGCAAGTTGAGGTTCAAGCAGGAGACCAAGATAAAATTGAAGCAGAATTTGGAGATGTTTTATTTTCGATGATCAATTACGCCCGATTTCTGAATGTAAACCCTGAAGATGCTTTGGAACGCACCAATAAAAAATTCATTAAACGCTTTCAATATTTAGAAAGTAAAGCTGGAGAATTAGGAAAACCTTTAATGGATATGACACTTGCTGAAATGGATGTTTTTTGGGAAGAAGCAAAGAAGCTATAGTGTTTATTATTAAATTACCATCACTTATAAAATTATCCAATGTCAGAAAATAAAACCGAGTTAAAACGTTCTTTAGGATTAATTGATGCCACAAGTTTAGTTGCCGGTTCCATGATAGGATCCGGAATTTTCATTGTAACATCAGCCATGGCGAGAGATATTGGATCTGCTGCTTGGTTATTGGTGATTTGGTTGGTAACGGGATTAATCACGGTTGCTGCAGCATTGAGTTATGGGGAATTGGCAGGAATGATGCCTAATGCAGGTGGACAATTCGTTTATATACAACGTGCTTATGGAAGATTAGTGTCCTTCCTGTATGGTTGGACTGTTTTCACGGTAATTCAAACTGGAGTTATTGCTGCCATTGCAGTAACTTTCGCTAATTATGCCGCTATTTTCTTTCCTGTTTTGGATCATACACTTTTTACTGTTGGTACTGGTTTTGTTTTTTCGTACCAAAAAGTGTTGGCTATTTTTAGTATAATACTGCTCACGTATATTAATACCAAAGGTGTTGAAAGCGGAAAAACCGTTCAATTGATTTTTACTTCGGCTAAATTAATTGCGCTTTTTGCATTGATTGTTTTAGGATTGTATGTTGGTTTACAAACGGAGGTTTTATCCAATAATTTCGAAAACATGTGGGAAGCCAGTAAAACGGTTGTTAATCCTGACGGAACAATTACAGTGACAAAATTAGCAGGAATGGCTATTTTGGGCGCTGCCGGAGCAACCATTATTAACTCCTTATTTTCTAGTGATGCCTGGAATAATGTCACTTTTATTGCCGGAGAAATTAAAGAACCTAAAAAGAATATTCCCCGAAGTTTGTTTCTTGGAACCTTGATTGTAACGATTATTTATGTTTTAGCGAATGTTGCTTATTTAGCTTTATTGCCAATACAGGGAACTCCTAACGCTGCCGATATTGCCGGTAACGGAATAATGTTTGCCAGCAATGACAGGGTTGGAGCGGCTGCTGCAAGTATGATTATGGGAAATATAGGCGTTTTTGTGATGGCTGGCTTAATCATGGTTTCCACTTTTGGATGCAATAGCGGTTTGATTCTTTCGGGCGGAAGATTGTTTTTTGCCATGGCAAAAGATGGGTTGTTTTTTAAACAAGCTACAGAACTGAATAAAAATCAGGTTCCGGCTAAAGCATTGTGGGTACAATGCATTTGGGCTTGTGTACTTTGTATTTCGGGAAAATTTGGTGATTTGTTGACCTATGCTACTTTTGCGTCCTTGTTGTTTTATATACTGACGATTTTGGGCGTTTTTATCCTCAGAAAAAAAGAACCAAATGCTGATAGACCTTATAAAGCGTTTGGGTATCCAGTTGTACCGGCACTTTATATTGTGGTTACTGTGGCAATTTGTCTCACTTTACTGATTTATGACACGTTCAATACGGGGTTGGGATTGTGTATTGTGGCGCTGGGAATTCCGGTATATTATTTTGTGATGAACAAGAAGGAGTAAAATAGATTAAATTAATCTACCATTCTTTTTAGGGCATTGGTGTCTTTTTAGATTATTTTTTGTACCATTCAATTCTGGTTGTTTATTTTAAGGGGATTGGGATTGGGAATTCCTTATATTTCCCGGTCCAATAGGAGTTTGTTTATTCAAGCCCCTCCTAATTGCCATTAATTTTCTAATAATTTAACATAGAAAAAGCACGCCATTAAGTGTGCTTTTTTATAATTTTAAGGTTAGATACTATTATATTGTCATCGAAAATAATTCGATTTCCGGTGCTTTACTTTTCAAACATAAATCAAATGCCATACAAATATTGCTAACATAAGGTTTCCCTTTTTCAGTAACGGCAATGTTATTATCTTTTAGGAGTACTAAACCATCATTTTCCATTTCTTTTAATTGGATTAATACGTCTGGAATTCCATTGAAATAACCTGCTTTATTTTTCAGGGAAGTTTCAAATTGGCACATTAAATTCAGAATGTATTTTCTGATGATGAGGTCTTCATTAGTCAATAAATGTCCTCTGAAAATCCGTAATTTATTCCATTCTAGCATTTGATAATAATCCTCTAAATTTTTTACATTCTGTGCAAAACTTTACTAACTGTTACTGATGGAAGAAACTCCCAATCCAATCATTAATTGTGTTTTTGAAGAGCTGTACCCCATGAAATTGCGGTGCAATGTTCCGTTTTGAAAAGCCTCATGTAAACTGTCCGTTTTTAACGCAAAATGATCCTTTCCTATTTCATGATGCTCATTTTCATACAATAATTTTTTACCGGTTTCATAAAGCATTCTCTTTTCATCATCTTTTGGAATGTCTTCATTGTTAAAACCGAGTTGTCCATTGCCCTTAATCCAAGGAACGTGTGCATAACTAAAAAATACCAATCGGTCGGGCTGCAATGATTTTGTTTTCTCAATGGTACCAATAACATCTTCTATTTCCTTAAAAGGCAATCCAAAAATAATATCATGACCTATGGAAGTATACCCAATTTCTCTGGCCCCCAACGTAACTTTAGCCACATTATGAAAAGGCTGCAACCGATGAATTGCTTTTGTACTTTCTTGGAGTAATCCTAAACGCCAAAACTCACTCTTCTAAAACCTAAATCGTAAAGCTTTTGCAAATGTTCGTGCGAAGTGTTATTCGGATGACCTTCAAAACTAAACTCATGATCTTTGGCTTTTTTGGCATGAGAACAAACACCATTTATTAAATCCTTTAAATTCTTTGTCGAAAATAACGTGGGAGTTTCACCACCCAAAAGAATATCTTTTATGGTTGGTTTTTCTCCAAGTAATTTTACAATATAAAGGCCATTCTTTTAAAACGGCCTCTATACATGGATTTTCTACGCCATGATTTTTGGTGATACGCTTGTTGCAGCCACAAAAAGTACATAAGCTTTCGCAAAAAGGCAAATTAATGTATTAAGGAGTCGTTAGATAACTGGTGTATCTAAGGCCTGGAACATTGTATTTTTGAATTAAATAATTTTTCATGGCTGAGTTATTTAATATTGATCAAAAGTAGAACGACCATTCAAATGTTAAAATGATAATTATCATATCGAGAAAACCTTTTTACAAAAAAAAGAGGCTTCAAAAGCCTCTTTTACAGAACAAATCAGTTTCTTAAAAGGTAATGCAATCCTGAATCATTTTTGTCCATTTTTTTGCTAACTGATGATCCTCATATAAGCAAACCTGACCGATTTGATCATTTTCAATTTTGTAAAATGAAATATACTCTGCTTTTTTAGCTTCTTTGTATTGAAATTCAAATTCAATTTTTAAAATCGTATCACTATTATTTTCCGCAGTTGGAACTAGTTTGCAAGTTTGAATTGTACTTAAATCTACAAAAGAAACAACCTCTTCTTTTGCACTAAAATCAATCAAAAGAAATCCTTTGTTTTTTTCGTCTAAAGCCAAAACTTTTTTGTTTTGTGTTTCAGTTAATGATTCAAAATTAAAGCAATTGTTTTGACTGAACTTGGTTTTTATAGTTTTGATTTTTGTTTTGTTAATCGAATTTGATCGAATCACATAGAAAAGAGGAATGGCAATTATGAAAGTTAGCACTAGGCCAATTATTGTTACGGATGTATCCATTTTTTTATTTTTTAGTTATTTGTAAAGCATGATAATTTGAACCGAAACCAAAAGGAATCAATTCAAAAGGCAATATCATTCGCGAAATCAGTGCTTCAAATCACCAAAAAAAGTGGAAGGGAAAGAGTAGGAGTGAAACCATTTCACATCGATTGATGTCTTGTTTCTCAAAACGAATAATGAATGTGGTAATTTTAAAATCCGGAATTGTTGTCAGAAAATTTCCCAGATATTTTGCAATCGTATAATCCGGAGTTTTATGATAGGAAGTGAACGGATTACTTACTTGAGGTTGAATGAAATCTGAAGAATGGATGCTGTCAACAGAAATTGAAGAACTGGATTTTTTCAATTGAGTTGTATCAATAGAAGCTTCTCTTGCACTAAAAGCAAATGAAAAAGCTATTAAAAGCCCAATAAAAACAAGTGTTTTTCGAAACGAATACATTTTGCAAATTTATAATTTGTCATTCAATTTATATTATTTTTTCTAATAAATGAAAGTTAAAGTTTAAAAACCGAATCGGTTCATAAAAAAACCTCGAACTATTGAAGAACGAGGTTTTTGATTTTAACGATTATTGAAAATTACTCTATTTTCAAATTTCTCAATTGTTTTAGTTTTTCTTTCCAAACATCAAGACTTTCTTTGTGAATAGCAATGTTTTTACGAACTTCTAATACAATAGAATTTTCTTTTTTTGCATTTCTGGTATTAGTGAAAAACTGAATGTTGTTTTCCAATTGGAATATTTCATTCTGAACTTCTTCAATTTTACGCATCAGGAATATCTTTTCATTGTCCAGTTTTCGAGTATCATTACTTTCGGAAAGATTGTCCATTCTATTTGCAAAACGGATCATATCAGTGTCTTTTTTACTCAGACTTAATTTGTCAAAAAGGGCATCCAGAATTTTATTGAATTTTCCTTCGATATGTCTTCTTGGGAAAGGCACTTTTCCAAAGTTTTTCCAAGTTTCGATATGCAATTTGATAGCATCCAAATCTGTTTTATGATCTCCGGTCAATTGAAATTCTCTCAATGTATCCAAGTAGGCTTTTTTGTTATCAAAAGATTCTACTTCTTCACTGTTTTCCTCATTCTTTTGCTCTTTTAATTTGTCAAAATAATGATTGCACGCATCTTTAAACTCTTTCCAGATTTTATCCGAATATTTTCTTGGCACATGTCCTATCTGTTTCCACTCATCCTGAATTTGTTTCATGATAGGAGTAGTAGCAGCAAAATCAAGACTTTCTTGTAATTCTTTGGCTTTGGCAACAAGAGCCGTTTTCTTGCTTAAATTGTCGTTTTGATCTTTTTTAATGTCTTTGTAAAACGAATTTTTGAAAGAATTAAAATTTCTGACAGCAGTTTTAAAACCAGCCCAAGTTTCCTCATTCACATCCGAAGGAACTTTTCCGGCAGAGAAGAAAGCAGTACGCAAGGCTTCCACTTTTTCTATTTGAGCAAGCCATTGGGTGTGTGCATTTACTTTTTCAGTCGCCAAAACTTCAATCTTGGCAATAATATCTTTTTTCTTTTCTAAATTCTCAAGTTCCGTTCCTCTTTGATTTTCGAACAAAACTTCACGTTTATCATGCATTTGTTTGGTCAAATCGCTAAACTTGTTCCAAATTGCATCACGATATTCTCTGGAAACAGGACCAATGTCTTCTTTCCAAATTCTATGTAAATCTTGCAGCTCTCTGAACGCTTTGTTGATATCAGCTTCATTCACCAAGTCTTCAACACGAGCTACAATTTTTTGTTTTTGTTCTAAATTATGTTTGAAATCTAAATCTCTTGCTTCTCTGTCTAAATGCAGGTAATCATAGAAATTTTCAACATGAAAATGGAAATTGTTCCAAACGTGGTTGTATTTATCTTTCGGAATTGGTCCGGCAGTTTTCCATCGTTCTCTTAAATCATTAAAATGTTTTAAAGTGTCTTTGATGTTTTCCTGTGGGTTAATCAATTCTTTCAATTCCTCAACAATAGCCAAACGATTTTCTAAATTTGTTTTTAAATTCGTTTGTAAACTCTTGAAATGAGTATTTTTAGTATCTCTAAAAAGAGAATAATATTTGTCAAAATTTGTTTTTAGTGGAGAATGATATTGAAATTCTTCATTTGGATCTAGATTTTCTGCTAAAAACTCCTCTTTTTTCTCCTCAAGAAGGTGGTTGTATTTAGCCAAAAATGCTTTTTTGATTTCTTCAATATGCTCCTTAAAAGACATTGCTTTTTCATTGGAAACTAAACTTTTCAGCTCGTCTACCAGTTCTTCAAGGGATAATGTATCATAATCCTGCATTGGAATTTCGTGATGTCCTTTCAACGTTTCATCCTCACTTTCGGCAGCATTTGTTTCGGCAATAGCATCTATTACAGTCTGGTTACCAGTCTCTGTTATAAGCTCGTTAGCTGGCAACTCCTCATCATTTAGAGTTTCAGCATTATCTTCTGCAGGAATATTAGTACCGTTGTCGCTAGTTTCCGTTTCCAAAACTTCTGGCTCTAATGGAGTAGATTCAACAGAATTATGTTCTAAATTTCCATCTGCCTCAAGCAGGCTATCTTTCTTTTCTTCTAACATTTTTTCAATGTTTAAGGTTCCTATTTTTTTCTCGAACAGGAAAGATAGTAAAGGAGCATGAAATTTCAAAATAAATCCTTCTATTTATAGTCGTTTTAGGTTAGGAATTTGCTCTTTTTGAAGCAATTTCCTGCTGTTCGCTGTATCTTTTTTGTTCGCCGAAAAGGCTAACAAAAAAGGATGCCGCTGCCATCAGGGCTATGGTTTTGGGGTTTTAATTGTAAAATTTTTTTCGGGTTCGATATGTTATTATAAACAAAAAAACCACTCAAAACAGAGTGGTTTTACGTACTCAAATACGTGTAAGAAGTTAAGTCCGTATTTAGATTATTTATTCCAAATCTTCCACGCTTTCTCCGCTTGAAAAATTAGCATATCCAAGCCATTTTTGATTTGTGCTCCTTGTTGTTTTGCTTTTTTAAGGAATTGCGTTTCGGCGGGATTGTAAATCAAGTCAAAAGCAATGTGCTTCTCCGTAAAAAACTCATACGGAAGTAAAGGATATGCATCCACATTAGGGCTAGTTCCTACCGGTGTAGCGTTAATTATGATTTGGTAATTGTCAAATGTAGTAGCATTGATTCGGTTATAGTCGATTGCATTTTCTTTGGCTTCTCTCGATACGAAAGTATATGTAATATCCAGTTCGTCTAATGCATACGCAACCCCTTTAGAAGCACCTCCTGTTCCTAGAATCAAGGCTTTTTTATGGTGCGGTTGCAATAACGGTTCTAATGATTTTTTGAAACCATAATAATCGGTATTGTAGCCTTTCAACTTTCCCTTTTTGGTGATTTTAATGGTGTTTACAGCACCAATCAAAGCTGCTTTTTTAGATAATTTATCCAAAAACGGAATTACTGTTTCTTTATACGGAATGGTAACACTCAATCCTTTTAAATCCAAGGTGCTCTTAATTACCTCGGGAAAGGCACTTATTTCAGAAATATCAAAATTTTCATAGGTGCAACCGGCAAAGTTTTCGCTAGTAAATTTATCGGTAAAATATCCTTTAGAAAAAGAATAATTAATGTTGCGTCCCAGTAACCCAAAACGTTTTCTAACTATGTCAACCATTATTGTTTTTTATGTTTTGCAATGTAATTCTGTACCATTTTTTTTGCCCATACCACAGGGAATAAGTCTTCTAAAAGGATATAATTGTCAAAATTCAATCGTAAGGCATTGCTTAAATGGAATTTTGCTTTTGTATTGTCTGTTAGCATAAAATACAATCCTGCCAAGCGGTATTCAACTTCATTCTCCTCCGGAAAATATTCTGAAGCTTGTAATAACGTTTGAATGGCACTTTCGAATTCCCCTAAAAACTGAAGAATATCTACCCAAAACAACCAAGTGTCCAGTCCGGTATCGCCAAACTCTACCGCTTTTCTATATCCAAATTCAGCTTCTTCAAAGAAGTTCATTTGTTTATTTATAGTCGCAAAACGTTTCCAATACAAACGATTTTGATTGTCAATTGCTAATGCTTTGTTGACATAAAATAACGCTTTTTGGTAATTTTTTTGACGTACGTAAAAGTCAGTGATGGCAATCCAGCCTTTGTCTAAAAGTGGATCTTCGTGCACGGTTTGATTAAAATACTTTAATGCTAAAGCTTTGTTTCCTAATTTTTCATAACATTTCCCCATGCGAAGTAAAGCATACGAAGTCGCGTCATCTAGTTCGATGGTTCTGCTGTAGCTTTCAATAGCTTCATCGTATTTTTTTAAACGTTCAAAAGCTTTTGCTTTTTCCATGAAAGCGCCAAGGAATTCATCATCGATTAAAGTGGCATAATCAAAGGCGCGAATCGCATTTTCATATTCTTTAACGCCGTAATGCAAACGCCCCAGTTGGTGCCAAGCAATTTCGCTGTAGGGATTTTTGTCAATGTATTTATTCAAATAGGTAATTGCCTCTTGGTTTTGATCTAAAAATTCAAAACAATAAACCACGTTATACAATGCGGATTGGTCTTCCAGATCTTCTTCTAAACACTTGATAAAGCTTTCTTTTGCCATTTCAAGATTGTCCATAAAAAGATATTCCATACCAATTAAATTAAAGACATCAGCATAATCATCGGTATATTTTAACGCTGTTTTTAATAATTCAACAGCCTTTTCGTGTTGGTCTCTTTTAGAGCAGATGTTGGCTTTTTGAATGTAAATTTCTTCATTGGTTGGTTCAATGGCATACAACTCATTCAATAGCTTTTCTGCTAGTTCGAGTTTGTCATCATAGACAAGCATTTCCACTTGAACTAGTTTTAGTCCGGTAGATTTTGGATGTTGTTCCAGTGCTAGTTTGAGCGCTTTTTTTGCCAAAGCGGCCTTACCCATATCGAGATAATGAAGAATAATTTCTTCAAATTCTTCGGAGTCGAAAAAGAGCACTTTGTTGGTTTTCAACATGGACTCAAATTTAGACAGGGATAAGTTATAGTCTTCTTCTTCGTTGCTTAATTGCATACTGTGTGTTTTTAATTTGGCCTAAATAAATTTAGGGAATCGTGCGTGTACTGTGAGGGAAAGTTAGAATTGTTGTGAACAATTTAATTAACAAAAAAAGTTTTAGTTTAAACGGATGCCGTAGCCATGATAAGAGTGGAAATCCTTTTACTTTTTTCTTTAAAAAGTAAAAGATTATAACGGATAGCAGGAATTAGCTCCCAATTTTTTTAATTGTTATGAATAACTATTGCTATTTCTGCAAGCACAAATTGTTAATCATTATTCTTCAATCATCATTTCATCCATTACTTCTATTATAATGCTACAACCTTCTCGTATTTCTTCTTCAGAAATAGTCAGCGGAGGCGTTATTCTAATAGCGCATCCTTCAAAAAGCAACCAGAATAAAATGAGTCCTTTGTCTTGACATTTAAGAATCACTTCATTTGTTATATCGGCACTTTTAGTCATTGCGGCCAGCATTAATCCTTTTCCTCTTATTTCTACTATCAAAGGATGTACCAAAAGTGATCTAAATAGCTTTTCTTTTTCCATAGCTTGGGCCATGAGATTGGTTTCAGTAATTTCCTGCAAAGTCGCCAAACAGGCTGACGCAATGACAGGGTGGCCTCCAAAAGTTGTGATGTGACCCAGTTTAGGATTATCGCTCAACAAATCCATCATAGCAGAAGAGGCTGTGAAAGCGCCTACCGGCATGCCACCTCCCATCCCTTTTCCCATAACTACGATGTCAGGAACGACATCGTAATTTTGGAATCCAAAAAGTTTTCCCGTTCTTCCAAAACCTGGCTGTATTTCGTCGAGAATCATCATCGCACCGACTTCTGTACAGCGCTCGCGCACTTTTTTAAGGAAATCATGCTGTGGCTGAATAAATCCGGCACCACCTTGAATGGTTTCCAGAATAATTCCTGCCGTTTTGGTTGTTATTTTTTGTAAATCTTCTTCGTTGTTGAACGTGATAAAATCCACATCAGGAATCAACGGACGAAAGATTTGTTTGCGTTCTTCAAAGCCCATGACACTCATAGACCCCATAGTATTGCCGTGATAGGCATTATGACACGAGATCAACCGGCTTCTTCCGGTACTTCTTCTGGCGAGTTTTAAAGCGCCTTCAATGGCTTCCGTTCCTGAATTGACCAAATAGGTTTTGTCTAAAGGAGCGGGCAGGAGCGAGGCTAATAATTTACAATATTGAACCGCCGGACTTTGCGAATATTCACCATACACCATTACGTGCGAGTATTTGTCTAACTGATCTTTGATGGCCTGGTTTACTCTTGGGTGTTGGTGTCCCAATGTGCAAGCCGAAACGCCGGCCACAAAATCCAAGTATTTCTTAGAATTGGTATCGTAAATATAAGAACCTACAGCATGTGACACTTCCATACCCAATGGATATGGTGAGGTTTGGGCTTGGTATTTTAAGAAATCGGTATTCAATTTTTTTAGAAATTTAACCGCAAAGTTCACGAAGTTTTTTCGCAAAGTTCACGAAGTTTTTTAAAGGTTTTTTTTTAATCGGATATCCTGAAATCTGATGTGTGTAACTTGAGACTGAAAACTGCAACTGAACACTGAACACTATTTTTTTCCTTTCTTCTTATCGTAATTTAGCGTTTCTTTCCTGATTTTCATAGGAACATCCTCTTTGGCTTCTGCAGCTTTGGTTGCTTTGTCTATTTTATCGTTGTCTTCATTTTCTTCGGGAGGAAAAATATCGTCTTTGGATTTTATTCGTTCATCACCACGCCAGACTAATCCTCGGAGTTTTCGTGCATTTTCAGGCAAGTCTTTTTCGGGGAAAATATCGCCATCCACTTGTTGAAAAAAGGTGATGGTTTCGATCGCATTTTCTTCTAAAATAAGATTAATTTTACTACTTACATTTTTATTGATACCAATGAGTTCTTGCGCTTCGTTGCGCATGTAATATATGACTTCGGCATTTTTTATAATATCAACATCGTGGAGTTTTCCGTCTTTAAATTTTCCATAGAGATTTTGTCCCTTTACTTGATTATAGCCGGTTCCCAAGGTGTCTTTGGAAACTATAAACGTATTATTGAGCACTTTAAGCGAATCTAGTTTTTGGGTATTGTTGTCTCCTATGAGATGCATTACATCGCCTGTTATTTGATTTTCAGCATTCCAAAGTATCGGATTTCCAATCATTTTAGTCAAAGCTGTTTTGGAACTTGAATGAATCGAATCACATTTGCCACTCATATCAGTTTTAAAAAAGCGGACATTGTTGAACGCTCTGATAATTCGGTTTCCTTCTTTTCCTGTTACCATTAATTTTTTTCCATGGATGTAAACCGAGTCGTTTTCGACCAAATTCACAGCTACGGCTCTTTTGGTGACATACATAGAATCCAGTTTTTTATACACTTCGGCATAATGTCCTTTTACAATTCCGCGATTGATGGAATCCGTTATTTTTACATTTCGTGTTGCCGATGCAAATTCCCGGTTTCGGTCATAATACAAACTGTCACCTTTAATCACGCGATCATCGTATCTGATATACGATTTATTCAGGAAATGCGCCAGATTTTTTTTGGTGTCATAAAACCCTTTTTCGGTATAAATATAATTGGCTTTACTGGTAATTGTTGATGGTCCAAAAAGATAGGAATGCCCAGAATTACTGAAATAATCCAAGTGATTGGATTTAATTACATACGTTGGATTTGTGATGGTAACCGCGGTCAGGAATTGGAATTTCTTTTGTTCTACATAATACCTTCCTGAATTGCTCTTTAACGTATTGTCTTTATTGGTAATTGTCCCTGGCGTATCGTAAAATACTTCTTGAATGTTTCGGTCAAAATTGATTATTTCTGTCACCAAAGTCGCATCGGGAGAACTCATTACGGCATCTCCGGAAGCATACGCTTTTTTTACATTTCCATTGTATTCCGCGTATTTACTGTTGAGGAATAAAGTATCCCCTTGCACCATTTGTACATTTCCAAAAGCCTTGATGTAGTTCTCCTTTTGGAAATAATACGCTTTATTACAGGTCATTACTACGCCATCATGATTGACACGTACATTTCCGATAAGTAATAATGCATCGGGAATTTCTACCTGATTTACATCGGCAAAATCAGAGTTTTCTACAATGATTTTTTTTGGAGCTTGCGCCAAAACCAAATTAGTAACAAGCAGTATCAAACAATAAGGAAGGAAAAATAGCGATTTCTTCAATGGATTTAATTTTTGTCAAATTTATGAAAAAGGAAACAATCCTAATCCATATTAGGATTTATTTATAATTAGTCAAAAAGGCAGAAAAAGCTATTGTTGACTCTTTTTAAAGTTATTAACAATTAGTGGTACTCCTTCGATGTAGTTTCTACTTATGCGTCCAGAATTATTTAATTTCAAACGATATAGACTTCTTTTATTTAAAAAATATTAAATTTAAAAATTGATATTCATTTTACTATAAAAAGAATTGAAATCAGTATAAATAATTTTATATGATGAAAAAAATAACTATTGTTGCAGGGATAAGCGCGGTGCTTTTGGCAACAGCTTGCAAAACGAAAGATTTAAAAATGAACACAGAACCTAAAGAGTCAGTCTCTAATAAAAAAGAAGTTGTATATCAGGTTTTTACCCGATTATTCGGAAATAAAAATACCACAAACAAGCCTTGGGGAACTATCGAAGAAAATGGAGTAGGGAAGTTCAACGATTTTTCGGATACAGCATTACAGGAAATAAAGGATTTGGGAGTTACTTATGTTTGGTATACTGGAGTTCCACATCATGCTGTTATTCGGGATTATTCAGCTATTGGTATTTCTAACGATGATCCTGAAGTGGTCAAAGGGCGTGCAGGTTCTCCGTATGCCGTAAAAGATTACTATAATGTAAATCCAGATTTGGCTGTAAATCCAGCGAATCGTTTGCAAGAATTTGAAGCTTTGATTGCGCGAACTCACAAAGCGGGATTAAAAGTGATAATTGATATTGTTCCGAATCATATTGCACGCAAATATGAAGGCAAGAGCAATCCGCCAGGTGTTAGGGATTTTGGAGCTGATGATGACACAACTGTTGAATATAAAAGAGACAATAACTTTTATTATATTCCAAATACACACTTTGAAATTCCCGATACAGACAAGCCGTTAAACGGAGAAAAGAATCCATTAATTGATGGGAAATTTGAAGAAAGTCCCGCAAAATGGACTGGAAACGGTTCCCGTTTAGCCAAACCTGATAAAAATGACTGGTACGAAACCATAAAAGTAAATTATGGAATCCGTCCGGATGGCTCCAAAGATTTTCCGGAACTTCCGGCCGGTTTTGATACTAAATCGTATCAGGAGCATTTTGATTTTTGGAAAGGAAAAGACGTTCCGAATTCTTGGGATAAATTTAAAGACATTGCGTTGTATTGGACCGCAAAAGGAGTTGACGGTTTTAGATTTGATATGGCCGAAATGGTGCCGTATGAATTTTGGAGTTATATGAATTCAGCCATTAAAGTAAATAATCCGGATGCTTTTTTATTAGCCGAAGTCTACAATCCTCAAGAATATAGAAATTACATTCATTTGGGAAAAATGGATTATTTGTATGATAAAGTAGAAACGTATGATAAGTTAAAAGACATCATTCAAGGAAGAGCATTACCGGATGGATTATCAGACATACAAAACGGAATGGCAGATATTGAACATCACATGTTGCATTTTTTGGATAATCATGATGAACAGCGTTTAGCAAGTCCTGAATTTGCAGGAACGCCACAAAAAGGGAAACCATTGATGATGGTTTCTACGACCATAAGCACTTCGCCTACAATGGTTTATTTTGGTCAGGAAGTAGGAGAAGCTGGAAATGAAAATGCAGGATTTGGAACCCATTCCAGAACATCAATCTTTGATTATATTGGAGTTCCCAATCATCAGCGTTGGATGAACGGCGGTAAATTTGATGGCGGTCAATTGACAAAAGATGAAAATGAGTTGCGTGATTTTTATAAAAAATTGCTGAATTTCTCTTTGAACAGTTCGGCTTTGATGGGGAAACATCAAGAAATCCAAACGATGAATCGCCAAACAACTCAAGGATATGATCCTGGAATTTATGCGTTCACACGTTGGTCAGATTCTCAAAAACTAATCGTTGTCACTAATTTTTCTTGGATTACCACCAGCAATTTCGAATTGAAAATTCCTTCAGATATTATCCAAAAATGGAATTTAAAAGATGGAAATTACACATTAACAGATCAATTATACCATAAAAGTTCCGTTCAGCTGCAGGTTTTGAATGGTGAAGGAAAAGCGCAAATTATAATTGCACCTTCAGAATCGTTTATTTATCAATTGTAGCATGAGTTTTTGTAGTAACAAAAGGGTAAAAAAAAATGCTGATATAGATGTATATCAGCATTTTTTTAGGATAAAAGCGAAAGCTATTTTTTTGCAACAGCGTCATAATTCTCTTCTACTTTTCTCCAATTGATTACATTGAAAAAGGCATCGATATAATTTTTTCTTCGGTATTGATAGTCTAAATAATACGCGTGTTCCCAAACGTCTAAGGCTAATAGTGGAGTCCCAGGAACAACTGCATTACGCATCAAAGGATTGTCTTGATTAGGAGTACTTGTTACCTGAAGTTTTCCTGTTCTGTCTAGAATAAGCCAAGCCCAACCGGAACCAAATTGTTTTGTAGCTTCGTTTTTGAATAATGTCATAAAGTCTTCAAAGGAACCAAAATCTTTAATAATTGCTTCTGCTAATGCATTTTTTGGTTCATCTCCAGCTTTGGGAGCCATACATTTCCAATATAAGGAATGATTGTAAAACCCTCCGGCATTGTTACGAAGAGCAGCGTCATTAGGATCTAATTTTGACAATACTTCTTCGATTGTCAAATTTTCTAAAGGCGTTCCTAACACCGCTTTATTTAAATTATTAGTATAGGTAAGATAATGCTTGGAATAATGCATTTCTAAAGTCGTAGCTGATATATTTGGCGCCAACGCATTATATGCGTAAGGTAATTTTTCTAGCTGAAAAGACCCTTCTTCTGCTTTTACGTCATCAGGAGATCCCATTATAACTACAGTTTGTTCGGTTGTCGGTAAGGGAACTTCTACAACCTCAGTTAATTTCTTATTGTTACAAGAAATTAAAGTGATAAATAAAAATAAAATAGTAATTAAAAATTTTAGCTTTTTCATATGAAGATAATATTTTTTTTAGAGGAATAGGGTATCGTGATTCTTCATTCCTGTTTGAAATTTGGAATCATGGCGATTTCATAATTCGCATTATTTTTTGATCAGTATGTTAATTATTTCTATGTATTGTTCTTTGGCTTGTTCAGGACTTAGATGACTGATTTGCATCCAAGCATTAGTTTTAAATGCATCTCTCAAATGGTATGATGATGTTTGTTTTAAATCTAAAGTTCCAAAAGTAGCTTGTTTATAAAAAGCATAAAGCCGCAATTGTACATCTTGAGGTAAAGATGCCTGCGTCATTTCAGAGGCGATTTCTACTGCTTCTAAAAACCGAGTATCTAAATCTTTTTCAATCATGCTTATTTTATAGCAATAATAGTTTTTCCTCCGATTGCTTTTTGATTCAGTACAACATTTACTTGTGTGCCTAATGGTAAAAAGATATCCACTCTTGAACCAAATTTTATAAAACCAGCATCCGTTCCCTGAATTACTTGCATTCCTTCTTCGGCGTAATTTACAATTCTTCGTGCTAAAGCTCCAGCAATTTGACGATATAGAATTTCACCAAAGGTTTTGTTTTCGATGACAACTGTAGTTCTTTCATTTTCTTCACTGGCTTTAGGATGCCAAGCCACCAAGAATTTACCAGGATGATATTTACTGAATTTTACAATTCCACTTAATCCATAACGCGTAACATGAACGTTTATTGGAGACATGAAAATGGAGATTTGCAAACGTTTATCTTTGAAAAATTCGCTTTCAAACACTTCTTCTATAACAACAACTTTCCCGTCTACAGGAGCAAGAATATGATTTTCATTGATTATGACTGTTCTTTTTGGATTTCTGAAAAATTGCAGAATGATAATTAAAAGTAACAATGTAGCTATTTGTATAGCCATTTTGATCCAGTTCGTGTCAATGAAATTGTCAGACAATAAAAGGACAACAGCTGTAAAAATTGTTCCTAATAAAATAGATTGGGTTCCTTCTTTATGAAACATAGTTTAAAATTTTATAAAATAAAAATATAATTGGTGCTACAAATATAACACTATCTAATCGATCTAGTATGCCTCCATGGCCAGGCATTATGTTTCCGCTGTCTTTTACGCTCGCTATACGCTTGAATTTTGATTCAATTAAGTCTCCTATAGTACCTGCAATTCCAACAATAACAGCTATAGAAGTCCAAATTAGTATCGACCTGTCGCTGAATTCAGGATTGGCTTTTATGTAGTATTTTGAGATTAAATAACCCGCCAAAATCGCAAAAATGATTCCGCCAAGAAACCCTTCAATTGTTTTTTTAGGAGATATCTTTTCAAATAATTTGGTTCGGCCTATAGATTTGCCTACAATATAGGCAAAGGTATCATTGGTCCAGATTAAGATAAATAATCCAATTATAATTTTTGGATTATAATCATTTATTCCAAATGAAATTTTAGTGATAAATACAAATGGCAGAATGATATATCCTAATAAATAGAGGTATTTTGATGAAGTGCTTATTTTTTGAATGTTATCATAAAATAAAAAAAGGATGCATTTTATGGAAACAACTAATGCTATGACCAATAAAACGAGATCTAGTTGTTGGGTATTTACTGCTATTTCTAAATCAGTATTGAATATCTGATTGATAGTATCGGTAGTGATTTTATTGTAATGGCTTACTAAAGTTACTATGGTATATAGAGCAGTTCCAAAAAAAATTGGAAATATTTTATGTATTTGGACTAAATTACAAAATTCATAAACTGCAATAATCAGAAATATACCAAAAAGGATAAAAAAGCTTTCAGTAGAATATAAAATAGAAGCGAGTAATAATATAATATAAATAGCTCCAGATATACCTCGTTTTAGAGTTTCATTCATCTTAAAGATCTTCTAAAAGCAATAAATATAGATTTTTTGCTGAACTTCCATATTGTGTAAAATCTTCTTCTTTAGCTTTTTCGAAATATTTTATTGTAGTAATATTGGTAGGATAATCTCTCTCGTATTTCTTTTTTATAGCACTAAGTCCGTCGCTTTTTGCAGAAAGGATTTGGCTTGTATTCGCTAAAATGATAATATTTGTAGGTAACTCGTTTGGTTTATTTTGTTTAATTTGTTTAGAGGAGAAAAGAATTGAACCTTCATCAGCAATTAAATTTTCACAACTTGCAAGAAGAAACTTAGGGCTTACGGGTTTGTTGTAAACAAGCTTATTATCATCAAGCATTCCAAAAAGAGTTGGCTCATAGCACAAAACTTCGCTTTCAAACCAATCGTTTTCTTCTAATATGTTTTCAAATTGTTCTTTTACTTCTTCAGAGTTTTCGCAATACAAAAACTTACCACCATTTTTTTTAAAATTGTAGATAAATTTCTCATCTATAGAGGTCGCATTATCAGTAATGGATTTACTAAATTCACTTTCTTGATCTTCATCAGAAGCCGGATTGCTAGAACCAAAAATTTTTCTAAAAAGACTCATATTTTTGTAAAATACTATAATTTGTTATTTGAAAACGTCCAAAGATAAAAAAATCTTAATTCAAAAGTAGTTTTTGAATTAAGATTTTAAAAATAATTAAATAATTTATTGTGTTTTCTAAGATACTACTTCCTCAAGATTTTTATCAAATGTTCTTTTCCCGAAAATAGCTTCTAAGTCATCTTTAAAAATGACTTCTTTCTCGATTAAGATATTTGCCAGTTGATTTAGTTTGTCTTTATTTTCTTCTAATATTTGAATGGCTCTTTGATACTGACCTTCAATAAGTAATGAAATTTCTTCATCAATAACTCTGGCTGTTTCTTCTGAATAAGGCTTAGAAAAATTATATTCACTTTGTCCTGTTGAATCGTAATAAGTTACGTTTCCAATTTTTTCATTCAACCCATAAACAGTTACCATAGCACGGGCCTGTTTTGTAACTTTTTCTAAGTCGCTCAATGCACCAGTCGAAATTCTATTGAAAGTTACTTTTTCAGCAGCTCTTCCACCCATAGTCGCACACATTTCGTCTAGCATTTGGTCAGGACGAACAATTAAACGTTCTTCAGGCAAGTACCAAGCGGCTCCTAAACTTTGTCCTCTAGGAACAATGGTTACTTTAATTAACGGAGCTGCATGTTCTAGCATCCAACTAACTGTTGCGTGTCCAGCTTCATGAATAGCAATTGCTTTCTTTTCGTCAGGCGTTACAATTTTATTTTTCTTTTCTAGACCACCTACAATTCTATCTACAGCATCAAGGAAATCTTGTTTATCAACTGCGGTTTTGTTGTTTCTTGCTGCAATCAAAGCCGCCTCATTACACACATTTGCGATATCAGCACCAGAAAAACCTGGAGTTTGTTTGGCTAAAAAGTCAGTATCTAATCCTTCAATTTTTTTCAAAGGAGCAAGGTGTACTTTAAAAATTTCAGCGCGTTCACGAATATCTGGTAAGTCTACAAAAATTTGTCTGTCAAAACGACCTGCACGCATTAACGCTTTATCCAGTACATCAGCTCTATTTGTTGCTGCTAAAACAATTACATTAGAATTAGTACCAAAACCATCCATTTCTGTCAGCAATTGATTCAATGTATTCTCACGTTCGTCATTTCCGCCTGACATGTTACTTTTTCCTCTTGCTCTACCTACTGCATCAATTTCGTCAATAAATATAATCGCTGGGGATTTCTCTTTCGCTTGTTTGAATAAATCACGTACACGTGAAGCACCTACACCCACAAACATTTCAACAAAATCAGAACCTGATAATGAGAAAAATGGTACTTGCGCTTCGCCGGCAACGGCTTTTGCCAATAAGGTTTTTCCAGTTCCAGGAGGTCCAACCAGTAAAGCTCCTTTTGGTATTTTACCCCCCAGGTTAGTGTATTTTTCAGGATTTTTCAAGAATTCAACAATTTCTTGTATCTCTTCTTTTGCTCCTTCTAAACCAGCTACATCTTTAAAAGTTGTTTTGATATCTGTTTTTTCGTCAAAAAGTTTAGCTTTTGATTTTCCAATGTTAAAAATCTGTCCGCCACCGCCACCAGCGCCACCACCAGACATTTTTCGCATGATAAATATCCAAACCGCTATAATAATAATGATTGGCAATAAACTGATTAAAATATCCGACCAGTTGTTTTTTGGTAAGAAATTAAAATCTTTCAATTTACCTTCAGTAACGGCCGTTTCTAGTTTGGTTTGAAAAATTTGATCGTTACCAATATCAAAAGAGTAATGAGGTCCTTTGTTGGGTCTGTCGAAAACGTCTTTAGAAACTTTTTTGTGTGCTGCATCTTTCAATGCTGTTGCATTAAGAAAAACTTCAGCTTCTGTTTTATTATAAACTATAACTTTCTCTATCTGGCCTTTTTGTAAATACTCGTTAAATTTGGAAGCAGTTAATTGACCCGGCTCGTTTAAACTAGAACCGCCAGTTAAAAAACTTATAAACAAGAAAATTAATAATATTGCAGTATAAATTAACCAAGGGCTTACTTTAAACTTATTCGAATTTGGATTATTATCTTTAGCCATTACTAGGAGTTATGTTTCTTTAGTATTTGTTTTGTATGGTCGTTATTTTTGCATCGCCCCATAAACTTTCGATGTTGTAATATTCACGAATGTGTTTTTGAAATACATGAACCACAATATTTACATAATCCATTAGTACCCATTCTGCATTATCAGTTCCTTCAACATGCCAAGGCTTGTCTTTTAATTCTTTAGATACTGTTTTTTGAATCGAGTTGACAATAGCGTTAACTTGTGTATTTGAATTACCATTGCAGATTATGAAATAGTCGCAAACTGCGGTGTCTATCTCTCTTAAATCAAGAATATCAATATCATTTCCTTTTACCTCTTCTATCCCCTTAATGATGTTCGCTAGTAGAACATCATTATTTATAGTCTTTTTCGCCATGAATTATTTTTATGTATAAGTTTGTAAAGTTACCATTTTTTGTGATTATTTTTGAACCTTAACACAATATTAAATTCTGTTTCACAAAAAACTATATATGAAACTAATCAAACTCGATGCCATAGATTCTACAAACGAATTCCTTAAAGGGTTATCGAATAAACAAGACTTAGAAAACTTTACAGCGGTTACTGCAGAAGTTCAAACAAAAGGCAAAGGCCAAATGGGCGCGGTTTGGTCTTCGGAGGCTAGTAAAAACTTAATAATGAGTGTTTTGGTTAAGGATTTTTTGACGGATATTTGTCAGATTTTCAACCTGAATATTGCCGTTTCACTTGCTGTAATTGAAGTTTTGGAATCATTCAAAATTCCTGATCTTAGTATAAAATGGCCTAACGACATAATGTCATACAACAAAAAAATAGGTGGCATTTTGATTGAAAATAGCATCAAAAGTGACGGAACCATTATTTCTATTGTAGGTTTAGGGCTAAATGTAAACCAAACCAATTTCGAAAATTTACCAAAAGCCTCTTCTTTGGCGGTTATTTGCAATGAAAAATTCGATAAAGACGAACTTCTTTTTTCCATTTGTGATACAATAGAAAAAAATGTGAAGGTATGCAAACACAATGCTACTGATTTATGGTCTGCTTACAGTGAGAAATTATATAAGAAAGGTTTGCCAATGCCTTTTTCAGATCAAAAGGGACAAAATTTCATGGGGATTATCCAAGGAGTTTCCTCGGTTGGAAAGCTAAAAGTTCTTCTGGAAAATGACAGCATTGCTGAATTTGATATTAAAGAAATTCAAATGTTGTATTAACACTCATTGTTGTAATTATACAAGAAACCCTTTCAGTTAGTACTGAAAGGGTTTCTTGTATTTTTTAACTATTTTTTTATAATTTGGTCATATTCCCTGCCAAAGTTTCGATGAATTTCCCAATGGGACCTTTAATCATCATAGCCATCATGGGATTAAAATCACCTTCGAAATCAAGTTTTACATCACTGGAGTTCTCAGAAATTGAATCGATGTTCGCTATCAATGTAAAGGGAAGTTTATCACTTGCCGCTCCAAGAACAATTTTACTTGAAGCTACTTTTTCTTTCATTTTTAGCTTAATTTCTGGCATCCCTTTCAATCCAAAAATAAAAGCATCGTCACCTATAACTTCAAATTTTGCAATGTTTTCAGGCATTAATTTTTCAAAATTTTTGACATCACACAACAAATCAAATAATTCTTGAGCTGATTTTTGGACATTAACTTTTGGACTTTCTAAATTCATCTTTTGGATATTTATTTATTCGATTGCTTAAACTTCAACAGTCCAAGTGGATGGACTCACATTCCATTCTCTTAAAGTTTGCTCTTCCTCTTCCGTAATATATCTTTTAGCAACAGCTAAATTCAATAAATTTTGATAATTGCTCAGTGTAAACAAATCGATGTGTGCATTTTTAAAGTTCTCTTCAGCAACTTCAAAACCATACGTAAATATAGCTGCCATGCCTTTTACATTGGCACCAGCCTCACGCAAAGCTTCTACAGCTAGTAAGCTACTGCTTCCGGTGCTGATCAAATCTTCTACAACAACAACATTTTGTCCTTTTTGTAAAAAACCTTCCACTTGGTTTTGTCTGCCGTGTTTCTTTGGTTCTGGACGAACATATACAAATGGTAATCCTAAACTCTCCGCTACAAGCATTCCAATTCCTATTGCTCCGGTGGCAACACCAGCAATAACATCTGGTTTACCAAATTGTTTCTCAATATTTTTGGAAAATTCATCCCGAATATAATTCCTGACTGCTGGAAATGAGAGGATTAATCGGTTGTCACAATAAATAGGCGATTTCCATCCAGAAGCCCATGTAAAAGGATTTCTTGGATTCAATTTAATTGCATTTATTTGCAATAGAAATTCGGCTGTTTTTTCGGCTGTATCTTTATTAAAAATCATAGTACAAATGTATAAAGTTTTTGTTAACGACAAACCACTTTTTTTGACAAATCACATCTCTAAAGAGACAGATTTTCAATTATTCTTATTAGAAAGTATTGACATAGAGCAACTTATAGTAAAAATCTTTCAAAATAAAATTAATAAAGCTTATTTATATCATCCTGATGAAAGCTTGATTATGAAGACTTTAAAAGCTAAAATTCCAGTCACCAAAGCTGGTGGTGGTTTAGTTTACAACAAAAAAGGGGAAGTGCTTTTTATTTTTAGAAACGGAAAATGGGATTTACCCAAAGGCGGAATCGAAAAAGGAGAGGAAATCCAGGAGACTGCCATGCGTGAAGTAGAGGAAGAAACGGGCGTAAATGGATTGACGATTTCTCATAAACTTCAAAAAACATATCACGTTTTTAGACGTAATGGAAAATATAAACTAAAAATTACGCATTGGTTCGAAATGCAGTCTGATTTTGAAGGAACGCCAGAGGGGCAATTAGAAGAAGGAATCGAAAAGGTGGCTTGGATGAATCCAGAACAAATCAAAGAGGCATTAAAAAACTCTTACGAGAACATAAAATTATTATTTGAAGAAGAAAAACTCCTAAAATAGGAGTTTTTTTATTTTAGAATGCGATAGACTGGATATTGTAAATGTGCTTTTTCATAATAGATAGAATGTTTGTAAATCCAGTCCAGTTGTGCTTCGGGATTATTGATAAAGTTTACGTCACTTTGTTTTTTTAATTCAAATTCGGCTTTTAATTTTGGATTTTCTTTTAAAATCTGTGTTGCTGAATCTTCAAAAACATAATCGGAATAGCCTTCTTTTTGCTGTAACATCGTATCAAAAAAGTTCCAGTTGAAAAAAGAATCAATTGCTTCGGGTTCTAGTGTTTCCAGTAAATATTTGATTCCCTTTTGCTGTGTGGGAATAACGTAATCCCCTTTGGCGAAAGCCACTTTCTCTATTTTAGAAGTCACCGTTGTGTTTCGGTGTAAATAATGGCCTTCATAGGCTGAGTTTACGGTTTTAAAATCAGCAATTCTATAGCTTTCCACTTCAATTACAGTATCCTTTTTTAGTTGCGTATACGTGATTGTATTGCTTTTTAATAATTCAATCACCGGCCAAAATCCTCTTGGAATGATATATGCTTCCGGAATGATTATCTCTTTTACTGATTTGAATTCCTTGCTGTACGGAATGTCTTTTTTGAATGGTTTTGTACGGTTATAATACAAGCGGTTCCCAGATGTCACATCACTTTTTTTATAACTGGCTTCATAGCCTAAAAAAGAAAAAGGAATTGTTCTGGTACTGTCAATTTCCCATTTTATAGGGTACGATAGCTGGGGGCCATACTGCTCTTCATTTCTCAATCGCAGTTGCTTGATTTTTATGTAATTAGCATCCGTAAAATCAATTGCGGAACGCATGTATTCGTACGTCACTTTCACGCGATCGGCATATTTTTTAAGCATGTGCGTTTCCACCACAAACCCAATAGTATTGAACAACGAAGTGTAACCTGTTGCAAATCGTGGGCTTTCAAAAAATTGACCAAAACCTTTGTCCGGCGTGTCCTGAAAAGCATTAACATAAGGCGTGCTTTCGATGTTCTTTCTTTGTAAATCTTTGACCAAAGCGGGCATCATTTCGGTGTTTAAAAAATCACCTAAAACAGTTCCCAATTTATTATGTTGGGTCATAATGTAAGTCAATTTGTATTGGTAATCTGCGCCATTGCTAACGTGATTATCTATAAAAACATCTGCATTTATTTTATGAAATATTTCCACAAAACTTTTGGTGTTTCGGGTATCTGATTTGATAAAATCTCGATTCAAATCGTAGTTTCTGGCATTGCCTCGAAAGCCATAGATTTCCGGTCCATCCTGATTCGCTCTTGAAGTGGAATTTCTGTTTAAAGCGCCTCCAATATTATACACCGGAATACAAACAATTACGGTGTTTTTAGGCGCTTTTATTTTGCCTAAAGCCAAGTCTCGGAACAATTGCATACTGGCGTCAATTCCGTCCGGTTCGCCTGCGTGGATGCCGTTATTGAGCAGAATTACCGCTTTGTTTTTTTTGATGATTTCAAAATCAAATTGCTTTTCAGGATTAAAAATAACCATGTGCAACGGTTCACCGCTGTCTGTCAATCCCATACTTTGCATTTCGATAGTAGGAAAATCATCGGACAGAAGTTTGTAGTACGCAATTGTTTCTTGGTACGATGCAGATTGATTTCCATTTCCTTTTTCGAAAAAAGTATCGTATTTATTGTTTTTTTGTGCAAATGAACTGATGGAGAATAGTAAAAAAAGGAATGTGAAAAATCTCATATTTCGGTTTTTAAATGAAATCTCAAATGTAGCTTTTTTTTGATACGGATTGTAATGATGCGACTAAAAGGAAACTACTGGTTTAAAAGAATGAAAATTTAGAATTCAAAATTCATTACTCAGAATTAAAAATTACCTTTGCCAAAATAGAAAAAATGAATAAGAAACACCATTCCAACAATATACTTTTGAATTTAGGCATCGAAAGCCTGAACGAAATGCAGGAAGTAGCACAAGATACGATACTTAACGACAATAATGTTTTATTGCTTTCGCCAACAGGTTCCGGGAAAACTTTGGCTTTTTTGTTGCCTATTTTAGAAATGTTACAGCCTGAAATCCAATCGGTTCAATGTTTAATTTTGGTTCCATCTCGCGAATTAGGATTGCAGATTGAGCAAGTTTGGAAAAAAATGGGAACTGATTATAAAGTAAATGTATGCTACGGCGGACATTCCATTGATACCGAAATTAAGAATTTAAGCAATCCACCAGCAGTTTTAATAGGAACTCCGGGAAGAATTGCGGATCATATCGACAGAGGAACTTTCCGTGTGGATAAAATCCAAACGTTGATTCTGGATGAGTTTGACAAATCGTTGCAATTGGGTTTCCATGAGCAAATGTCATTTATCATTGGAAAATTAACGAAACTCAACAAACGCGTTTTGGTTTCGGCCACTTCCGATATTGAGATTCCAAGATATACTAGAGTAGTAAACCCAACGATTTTGGATTTCATTCCAGAAAACTTAGCAGAAACGAATCTCTCCATGAAAATGGTTGTGTCAAAAGAAAAAGACAAAATCGGAAGTTTGTTCAACTTGATTTGTTCGTTGAAATCGCAATCGGCAATTGTCTTTTGTAACCATCGTGATGCTGCGGAACGTATCAGCGATACGTTGAACGAAAAAGGAATTTATGCCACGTATTATCATGGTGGAATGGATCAGGACGAGAGAGAACGCGCGCTAATCCAGTTTAGAAACGGAAGTGTGAGTTATTTAATCACAACTGATTTGGCAGCCCGTGGACTTGATATCCCCGAAATGAATCACGTAATTCATTATCATTTACCATCCAAAGAAGATGAATTTACGCATAGAAACGGACGTACAGCACGTATGCTGGCTTCTGGAACGGCGTATATTATTGCTCATGAAAGTGAGAAAAAGATGGATTACATTGATTATGGTATGGAAGCTTTGAAAATCGAAAATTCCACTTCATTACCAAAACCACCTGAATTTCAAACCATTTACATAAGTGGCGGTAAGAAAAATAAATTGAATAAAATTGATATCGTAGGTTTCTTTTCCCAAAAAGGGAAATTAGAAAAAGGCGATCTAGGATTAATCGAAGTAAAAGATTTTATCTCATTTGCAGCCGTGAAATTCAATAAAGTAAAAGACTTGCTTCATGCTATTAAGGACGAAAAAATGAAAGGCAAGAAATTTAAAATCGAAGTGGCGCGAAAAGTGATTAAGAAAGAAGAGGAAAATTAGTGTTCAGTTTAAAAAAGTGTTCAGTCCCGACATTTCGGGATTAGTTAGCAGTGAAAAAAGTAGGGCTCAGTATTTTTTAGTGATCAGTAAAAATAGTCTAACAATAAAAAAATCGTTAACAGTAAATCAAATTTACTGTTAGCGATTTTTTGCTTTAATGAAATCTCAGATTACACTTTTTTCTGACCACTGAATTTTTTTATCAACTCAGGCAATGAGCACTATATTTTCTTAACGTATTGTGTAATAATGACAATAGTCTGACCGTCAACTTTGCCTTCAATGTATTCGGCATTTTCGTGATCCAATCTGATGTTGCGTACTGCAGTTCCTTGTTTGGCAACTATACTAGATCCTTTTACTTTCAAATCTTTTATTAAAACCACAGAATCTCCTATTTCAAGAATCACTCCGTTACTATCACGGTGAATTACTTTGTTTTCCTCTTCTTCGCCTTCCCCTGTTGCTTGTGCCCAAGCCAAAGTATCTTCGTCTAAATACATTTGATCTAGTAATTCCTGAGGCCAACCTGAACCACGCAAACGGCTTAACATTCTCCACGCGACCACTTGTACGGCAGTATGTTCACTCCACATGCTGTCATTCAAACATCTCCAATGATTTAAATCTACGTTATCTGGATTTTCGATTTGGTCGATACAGGTACTGCAAGCCATGATACTTTCATCAAGTCCACCTTTTTTGGTTGGTAATACTTCATAGACTTTTAGGTTTTCGGTTGCAGCACAAAGTTCACATTTCGATCCGCTACGTTTGCTTAATTCTCTTTCTACACTCATGTTTGATGGCTTTTATTTTAGGCAAAAGTACGGCTTAACAGCACTTTCCACAAATTTATATTGTTGCTGTTTATTTGTCAAGTCGAGCGCAGTCGAGACTAAATGATACGTCTCGATTGCGCTCGACTTGACGAAATCTCTTAAAATTATTTTACTCTAACGGCATCGGGAACCAGCATTTCATATTGTCCGCCATTGCGGATTACATCCCTCACAATGCTGGAACTGATGTAGGATGTTTTTGCTGCGGTTAATAAAAACACGGTTTCTATTTTTGATAAACGTCTGTTGGTGTGCGCAATTGCTTTTTCAAATTCGAAATCAGCAGGATTGCGTAAACCACGAAGGATAAAATTTGCTTTTAATTTTTTACAAAGTTCAGTGGTCAAACCTTCATACGTAATCACCGAAACTTTAGGTTCGTTTTTGAAGGTTTCTTCAATGAAACGCTTTCTGTCTTCCAGCGAAAACATGTATTTTTTTTCGGCATTGATACCAATGGCAATTACAATTTCATCAAACAACGAAATACTTCTTTTGATGATGTCTTCATGTCCTAATGTAATTGGGTCAAAAGAACCCGGAAATATGGCTTTTCTCATTTTATAAGATATAATTAAATTGAACTTATGTTTTGTTCCATTAGGTTTTTCGAAGTGTTTGTATTGCTTCGACCCATTCCGTTTTTTCACAAACTCTACACTCGGCATTTCCGGGTTTATGGCTTTCAGTATCTCCGCAAAAAGTGCAGGAATAAATACCTTCTGTTGGAATCGTTTTATTTTTTTGTTTGAATAAAAAAGGCAGAATTGGCAGTCCTGGTTGGACATCAAGGTCTTCATAATAAAAAACACTGATTTCGCCACTAGTTTCCATAAAGGCATTTTTTACTTGTCCTAAATGTTCTACCGATTTCAATCGGAGTTCTGAAAAAAATTCATCTTGTGCCAAACTTTCTTTTTTAAAAGTAGCAATTGAAAATTTTCCTTCACTGATGATGCATTCCGTTTTTCCTTCTATAAACTCTTCAAAGCGTTTACTTTTTCCGGTTAGCCAAGTTACTAATCGGTATAAAAGAATTATGACCAGAAATACGGTTATGGGCGGAATTATTCCAACTTCTTCATAAAACATGGGGTCTCCGGCTGCTGATCCTAAAGCAATAATGATGACTGTTTCAAAAACAGATAATTGCTTGACGCCTCGTTTCCCAGCTATTTTTAATGTCAATAGTAGAACTGTAAACATTACAGTGGATCGGAAAATGACTTCTAAAAGAAAGGATTCAGGTAAATCATTGTATAATAATCGGTTCCATTCAAAGATTTCTATCATAATGGAGCGTTAGTTATTTAAAACCAATTCAATCGAATTGCTAAACAAATCTTCCAATGAAATGCCGGCGGCTTTGGCTTGTTGCGGAATCAAACTTTCTGTTGTTAATCCCGGAATAGTGTTCATTTCCAACATGTGTGGTTCTCCGTTTACCAATATAAATTCGCTACGGGAAAAACCTTTCATTTTGAGGACTTCGTAAGCGCGTTTGGCTATTTCGCTCACTTTTTGGGTCATTTCATCCGAAATTCTTGCCGGTGTGATTTCTTGTGATTTACCAAGGTATTTGGCTTCATAATCGAAAAAATCATTTTCCGAAACGATTTCGGTGATGGGTAAAACAGTTACTTTGCCTTTGTAATTAATAACACCGACAGAAACTTCGGTACCGTCAAGGAAACTTTCTATAATAATCTCGTTGTCTTCTTTATATGCCAGTTCTATTGCAATTGGTAATTCAGCGACGGTTTTTACTTTTGAAATTCCAAAACTGGAACCCGCTTTATTGGGTTTTACAAAACAAGGCAAACCAACTTTAGCGACAATTTCGTCAGTATTTATAGCATCGCCTTTGTTTAAGTAATAGGAAGTGGCAGTTTTTATGCCGTATGGCTTCAAAACTGATAATAAATCGCGTTTGTTAAATGTTAATGCTGCTTGGTAATAATCGCAGGAAGTTTGCGGAATATGCAATAATTCAAAATACGCCTGCATCAATCCATCTTCGCCGGGAGTTCCGTGAATGGCATTAAAAACGCAGTCAAAAGTGATTTTATTCCCATCAACTGTTACTGAAAAATCATTTTTATCAATAGGGAATTCTGCGTCATTAGCATCAACATAGACCCATTTTTCTTTGAAAATATGGATTCGGAATCCGTTGTATTTCGTTTTGTCCAGATATTGATAAACGACGTTTCCGCTGATAAGTGAGATTTTATACTCGCTGGAATATCCGCCCATGATGATGGCTATGTTTTTCATTTTGTATCGTTTTGTTCTTAGTTGTTCGAATAAATAATAAGGTGTTTTTGGCACTAGATTCTAGCCCCGATAGCAGTGGAAATCCTTTTTATCAGCCTTTTCGGCGGATAAAAAGATTATAACGAATAGCGGGAAATAGCTCCAAAAAGCATTAAACAAAATTATCATTTTTTTTGAAACGAATTAGCTTTATCTTTGCCACATATAAAAATAAATTTATGAGTTTACGGAAGTATCTTACCAGTCGTGTGTTTTTAGTGCAAGTGTTAATTGCGATTGCCATTATTGCCACTTTGGGTTATTTGTTTATGCATTGGTTGACTTTTACAACAGATCATGGTCATGAAATTGCAGTTCCAAATTTGAGTAAATTGACGGAAGAGCAAGTGGAAGAAAAGCTGGATGAGTTGGATTTAGATTATGTGCTTTTGGATAGTGTGGATTATAGAAGTGATTTCCCGCAATTTAGTGTGGTTGAGCAAGATCCATCGCCGGGAACCAAGGTAAAAGTAGGTCGAAAAATATACATAAAAATAAATACTTCGGGATTTTCATCGGTGCGAATTCCTGATTTAGTAAATAAAACCTATCGTGAAGCGGTGCCTACATTGAAAGCTTTAGGACTTGAAGAAGGATCGGTTACGTATGTTCCAAATCTTGGAAAAGATATGGTATTGGAAATGCGTTTCAAAGGAAGAAACCTGAAAGCAGGCGACAGAGTCTTGAAATCATCTAAAATTGATTTGGTTTTAGGAGACGGAAAAATGAGTTATGAAGAAGAAGAAAGTGCTGCGGATACTCTGGCTGCACCAATAGAAGAAACACCAGTTGATGAACAATAATATAGATACAATAGATTTAGAAGACGAGTTATTTGAACATTTCAGGTTTGAAGTTCCTAAAGGTCAAGCGTCTTTGCGGATTGATAAATACCTGATGGGTTTGATTCAAAATGCGACTCGCAACAAAATACAAACTGCAGCTACCGAAGGAAATATTTTTGTAAACGACGCCACGGTAAAGTCAAATTACAAGGTGAAGGCCAATGATGTAGTTCGTGTAATGCTTACGCATCCTCCTTATGAAAATCATATTATTCCCGAGAATATTCCCCTCGATATTGTTTATGAAGACGATACATTGCTATTGATAAACAAATTGCCAGGAATGGTGGTGCATCCCGGTCACGGGAATTACACCGGAACTTTAGTGCATGCGTTGGCGTATCATTTTGATAATTTGCCAATGAACAGCAGCGAACGTCCGGGTTTAGTGCATCGAATTGACAAAGACACTTCGGGATTATTGGTAATTGCCAAAACCGAGGCGGCTATGACGCATCTTGCCAAACAGTTTGAAGCCAAAACGTCCGAAAGAGAGTATGTGGCTTTGGTTTGGGGAAATGTAGCCGAAGAGAAAGGAACGATTGAAGGAAACTTAGCGAGACACTTGAAAGATCGCATGCAAATGGCGGTTTTTGCTGATCCGGAAATAGGGAAACCTGCCGTGACGCATTATAAAGTATTGGAGCGTTTTGGTTACGTAACGTTGATTTCGTGCCAACTGGAAACTGGAAGAACGCACCAGATTCGGGCGCACTTGAAACACATAGGACATCCTTTATTTAATGACGAGCGTTATGGCGGTCATTTGATTTTAAAAGGAACTACGTTTACCAAATACAAGCAGTTTATTGACAACTGTTTCAAAGCATTGCCAAGACAGGCTTTACACGCAAAAACTTTGGGCTTTGTGCATCCTACCACGCGTGAACTGATGCGTTTTGATACCGAACTTCCGCAGGATTTTAAGGATTGTATCGAGAAATGGAGAGGCTATTCAAAATCCCATGGTACAGACGAAGTAGAAGAATAAAATATTAAGAGCCCCGGATTGGGGCTTTTTTAGTTTATTGTTTCAAAGTCGAGACTTAGTACAACTGTCTATGTTAATTGCAAATTTTGTTTTTCAATTGTCACATTAAAATTTATATCCGCTTTTAATGCTTTGAAAACTTTCAATATTGTGTCAATCGTTGCACTATTTGTACTATTTTCAAGTTTAGAAATCTGTGCTTTTTTGACACCAATAAGTTCTCCCAATTGTTCTTGAGTTAAATTTCGTTCTTGTCTGGCTTTTTTAATCATGCGCCCTAGAATATCCATACGAAGTTCATATTGGTATTTTTCTCTTTCTTCAGTGCCAATGTTTCCTATATATTTATCTTTCATTTCTGAAAGTGAAGTCGATTTCATTTCTGTAGTTGCCATGGTATTACTTTTTTGGTTTATTTTTAAAATATTTTGCTCTTATTTTACTTGCTCTTTCTATTTCGTTAGTGGGAATTTTGTCTGATTTTTTACAAATCCGTGGGTTGCAAAAACTAATGTATTTTTATCATCTGTTTTGTCCCAAAAGGCCAATAATCTAATTTGAAGTCCGCCAAATCTTGTTCTAAACTCCCAAATATCATGCTGTAATTTTTTGAATAATTTTGGGTAGTTGGTTTGTTCTGCAATGTCAATGGTATAGAAAACTTTGGAAATCGTTTTTTGGTTCAGTTTTGCTATACATTTCTAGGCTTCTTCTAAAAATCTTGTTTCGAAATATTTCAAACGTTTAATTTTTTATAAAGATATAAAAGTTTCTAAATTTAGAAACGTTTAGTGCATTTTTGATTTTGCTTATTGTAGTGGGTGTATATTTAGAGACTTTTGAGAAGCTGAGCCAGCTTTGTAATTTTAGAATAATTTTATTAATACATTTGTTCTTGTTAAAACAAAAGTTACTTCATCTTTTCATTCTATTACCAATCTTTCTTTTGTACGAATAAGATAATAATCATTGTTTTCGTTCACTTCATATTTAACTCCAGAGTAATAAAGCTTATCTTTTAAATTTTCAAACACATAGTTTAATAATTTCTTTTGACTTTCAAAATTCCAATTTTCTTTACTTTGTTTTAATTTGACTTGAATATCTTTTTCGTCAATTTTGGTAATTTCATATTCTTTAGAATTGAAAAAATTCATTCCTAACGTAATCTCTTCAACTAAATTTTTATCATAATAAGCAAATCGATTTTCCTTTCTCACAAAGTAATCTTCTCGTCCTGATAATCCAGTTTTACTATATGGAACTCCCATATGTTCTTTACTTAAAACAAATCGCCATTCACATTCATAATTCCAATTAATTGATTTAACATTTGTTATATAATATAGGGGAATAGTCATATTTGGAAACTCACTAATATCGATTGGAATTAAATCTTTTGTATAGTTAGTCGGAATAAAACCTAAATATGTATTATTCCCATTTTCGTTTTCGATAATTGTTTCAATGCTTTTTTTTAGTTCTTCTGTTTTAAATTTTATTTGAAAACCTTTTTCTTGAGTATAATGTGGCCACATTAGTGGGTTGTTTTCTTTTGCAGTCATTGAAACAACTCCAAATTTATTTGATAAAACTTCCCAAAAAAGTGAAATATACCCTTTACATAAACTTTCTCTATTAATATCTACTTCGTAGAATTTTACTAATTGTTCTTTGTTGTCAGGATAAAGAAATCCCAAGAAAATTTCATAATAAGAAAAATCAAGTGGTTTTGAAGCCCAAAAAAGGAATGGACTACTATCTAAATAATCATTTAGGTCGTATGGATGGGAAGCATAGAAATAATTTTTTGTCAAAGCATCAACGCTATATTCATTTAAAGCATAAAATTTGAAAATATATTCTGGCTCTTCAATATCATACTCAACTTTCACTTTTGAAGTTCCATTTTTTTTATAAGTGAAATCGTTGTATTCGAACTCTTCCATGTCTGTGATTTTGGGTTTGCTTGTATAAACTGTTTAAACATCTGATAAACCTCAATATTCATCTCTCAAATATAATAAAATTATTCTTACAAATATAAGTTGCTCTTTCTTAAAACTAAATTCATCCTGTAAAAACAGTACGACTGATTTCCAATATGAAATGTACAACAAGAAATAGAACGATTGTTAATTAAAAGTTAAATCAATGAATACTATTCAATTTGCAGGCACTAAAATTTATTTTTGATATTGATTAACCATTAAAAAACCATTAAATGAAGAAATTTTTCATTTTAACTGCAATCGTTGCAGCGATGCTTATGCCTACTACTCAATTTGCACAGTCCAGAAAGAAAAAAGATAAAAATGCCGCTGTCGTTCCTCCTCCCGAAAAGAAACCGGAAACCACTATCAAGGAATACAGCAAGGTAATTACTAAAGACGCCGTTTCTGACCAAGGATTGTTTACGGTACACAAAGTAGATAAAAAATATTTCTTCGAAATTCCTAATACATACTTGGATAAAGACATGCTTTTGGTGAGTCGTTTGTCTAAACTACCTTCTAATTTAGGTGGCGGATATGTAAACGCAGGTTCCGAAACTAATGAACAATTAATTGTTTGGCAGCGTTTCCAGGATAAAATCCTAATCAAATTAAAATCATTCAGTGCTGTTGCCAATGACAGTCTGCCGATTAGTATTTCGGTGAAATCCAATAATTATGAGCCTACCTTATTTGCTTTTGATATTGTAGCTTTCAGCAAAGATTCTGCAAATACGGTAATCGATGTGACTAAATTTTATGGCACTGATGTGAAAGCGATCAGCGGTTTATCGGCAGAAATGAGAGAAACCTATAAAGTCAAAGGACTCGATGATTCCCGCAGTTTTATTAATACGATGAAAAGTTTCCCGATGAACATTGAAGTGATTCAGGATTTTACCTACAACGCTTCTAAACCGCCCGTTCAGGAGGATTCAGAAACGATAAGCATCCAAATGAATCAGTCGATGATTTTATTGCCTGAAAAACCAATGCAGCCCCGATTAGCTGATCCGCGAGTGGGATGGTTTACGATGAATCAAATCGATTATGGAAGCAACGAATTAAAATCAGACAGCAAAACTTTTATTCGCCGTTGGAGATTGGAGCCAAAAGATCCTGTCGCTTACGCAAAAGGCGAACTGGTAGAACCGATAAAACCTATTGTGTACTACTTAGATCCTGCCACGCCTGAAAAATTACGCAAGTACATCAAACAAGGAATTGAAGATTGGCAAAAGCCTTTTGAAACAGCTGGTTTTAAAAATGCAATTATTGCCAAAGACGCACCAACGAAAGAACAAGATCCTGATTTTAGCCCAGAAGACATCCGTTATTCCGTAATTCGTTATGTGGCGAGCACGACTCGTAATGCCGTTGGACCCAGCGTTTCTGATCCCAGAACGGGAGAAATTATCGAGAGTGATGTAATTTGGTACCACAACCATTTGCGTTCGTACAGAAATCGCTATTTGTTAGAAACGGGAGCTGCAAATCCTACAGCACGAACATTAAATACCAGTGATGAAGAAATGGGTGAAATGATGCGTATGGTTATTGCTCATGAAGTCGGTCATGCTCTTGGTTTTCCTCATAATATGGGTGCAAGTTGCGCGTATGATACCGAAAATTACAGAAGTGGTGATTTTACACAGAAAAACGGAATCGCAGCTAGTTTGATGGATTATGCTCGTTTTAATTACATCGCACAACCAGGAGATAAAAACGTTCGTTTTATACGCCAAATGGGACCTTACGATCATTATGCGACTAATTGGGGATACAGAGTTATCCCAAATGCGACTTCACCAGAAGTTGAAGTTCCAACATTAGATAAATGGATTATGGAAAAAGCCGAAAATCCTATTTATAAATACGGGAAACAAAGTAGCACCTTTGACCCGTCTTCACAAACGGAAGATATTGGAAATAATTCGATGAAAGCGGGTTCTTACGGACTTAAAAACTTGCAATATGTAGCGGCACATTTATCAGAATGGACCAGTGATGTCACTAACAATTACGAGGATTTAGATGAGTTGTATAAAGAGATGATGGATGTATGGAGCAGGTATGTAGGGCATGTGGTGACCAATGTTGGAGGTGTTTATGAAGCAACTAAAAAGCCAAACCAAAAAGGAAGCATTTATGATATTGTACCAAAAGTAAAGCAACAAGAAGCGATGCAATGGTTACAAGCCAATGCTTTTGCTTCGCCAACGTGGTTGGTAAATGTGAACACATTGAAGAACATTGATTACTCCGGTTACACAGAGCGTTTTAGAAATTTACAAGCCAGACATTTGAATAGTGTATTGAGTTTTGAGCGCATTGGCCGATTAATGGATGCAGAAATAATGGGTACTGCTAATTACAAAGCGTTGGATTTACTGGCTGATATGCGCAGAGGAATTTGGAAAGAAGCGAGTTTAGGTTCGAATGTGACTATTTACAGAAGAAATTTACAGCGTGCTTATATAGAAAGAATGGGTTATCTGATGAAGGAAGAAATTAAATCAGGTCGTCCTTCGGACTATTATAATGTGGTGCAATCGGATGTGAGAGGATTGGTTAGAGGTGAATTGACAACTTTAAAATCTACTTTATTAATTGCTAAAGCGAAAGCTATAACTGCAGAAACAAAATACCATTATGAAGATGCGATTAAAAGAATTGAGTTGATATTAAATCCAAAATAATAAAACTGTAGTATTCTATTACAATAAGAATCCGCTTTCGAGCGGATTTTTCTTGCTGTAAAGAAAAGTGATTCGATACATTTATTTAATGAACAGGAAACTCAAAAAAATAACTTTTTCCAATAAGAAACAGCAAGCCATGAATGAAAGGTCCTGGCATGAATTTTAGCGTATTTAGATATGAATCATAGGTTTTGTTGTGATAATTTGTAATTACAAAAGGAGAAGAATTAGATGTAAGATATAAATTGGTTATTCTTTTGTTGTCCATCATATTTTTTTCGTTAAAACTGGAAAAGCAAATTTCTTGGTTTTCGTTTTTTAAGTGGATAAGATCAAAAACGGATAAGGGAATAGTTTGATTTGTGGAAAAAAAAAGTATTGATTTAGAAACATCAATTAAAATCCATTTTTTTAATTCCTTGGAATAGATTTCATTAAAAGCATGTCCACCATTAATACAAGGGTCGTCTGACACTATTTTTAATCCCCATTCTTTTACTTTTAAATCGTTTATAACACAGAAATTATTATAGACTTGAGAAAAATCACTGCAAACGCCACCTTCGCCATTTATCATTTTTCTTAAGGTTGAATCTGAGGATTTACCTAATCCTGGACCTCCTTTTATATGGTTTCTCAACCAAACGGCTATTTGTTTTGCTTTATCAAGATCACTTATTGCCGCTTCTTTTTTTGTAAAAATTAATGGATTTAGTTCAAAATAAATTTCGGGGATTTCTATAGTCTTGTTTAAGTTATTGTAACAAAAACTTTCAATCCTATCAAAATTGACTTTTTTTGAAAGTAAACTAAATCGTATTTTGTACAATAACGGATGTCTTCGGCAATACCAGATTAAAGAGCTACTCATTTTTCAATAATTTATCATGTTAGTAAACAATTAAAATAAAGAAATGCCATTTACAAACAGTTTGTGATTAATTATTTGTAAATCAAGTAGGTAGCTTCAAATATAAGAAAAAAAAATAACTCAAAAGCATAAAAAAAGCCCCAATCAGGGACTTTGTTTTTTTGAAAGAAAAAATTTCAATCAGTTGATTATAAATGACTTATTTCATTGGAAAATTAGTTTCGAAAGCCTTAAATCTGCTGTCTAAATCTTTAAGCAATTGTTTTTTTATAGAAGCCTCTTTTATAAAACTGTAATTGATGCTGTTGTAAACAAATTGCTTGATATCAGAATACGAAATGTCTTTGTATCTTTTGGCTAACAAAACATATTGCTCGGTCATATTAGTGCGTAAAATCCCTGCATCATCCGTACTGATTACTATGGGAACGCCAAATTTTTTATACAAAGTCAAGGGATGACGGCTTTCTTTCACTTTCAAAATGAATTCGTTACTCACTAAGTTAATTTCGATAGGAATGTTTTTCTTTGCCATATACCGCAATAAATCATACGAATCTTTCTCGTACGCCATATCTACTCCGTGCCCGATTCGGTTGGCTTCTGCAGTATAAACAGCAGCGCCAATGTGCCAAGTTAAATCTTCCGGAAGCACTAAACCTAGCGTTAGTTCGCCGGCATGCATCGTATATTTTACGTTTGGATAGCGGGAATGACAGTATTTAAACATGACCATGTGCAACCAATAATCTTTCATCGCCGTTTCGCCATCTTCCGGAGAAACAATGTTAACTCCCGCCATCAGTGGACTTCCGTCAGCCGAAATAAATGCAATTACCAGATTTTTAAATAAATCTACGGGTTCCATGAAACGCAAGACGAAATTTTGATACCGCATCGTAAATTGTTTGTCATCAATTTTAAGGTCTTCGTGTAGCTTAGCCACAAAATTTGTGTTGAACGCTGTGGCATAGGATTCAGCATCTTTTTTAAGTAGAGAATTGTAAACAGAATCCAATGATTTTAGAATTGCTTTCTCTTCTTTTGCCAAAGCTAATTTTCGCAATCTAGAATTGAATTTCGTCAAATCATCGGTATTCATTACTGTTGGAATCGTAGATAATTGCGTTTCAATATAACTGACATTTTCTGAAATAGCTCTGTTTTTTAGTTCCAATAATCCTTGTCCAAAATTCCCTTTGATGGCCGGTTCAAACTTCATAAAGGATTCAAAAAACAACTTATCCGATGGGTAATCCACATGATTATAGTCTTTTACAGACCATTTTTGCATGATTTTTTGTTTGTAAGCATCTAATGTTCCGTTGCTTTTTAATGTCGAAAATTGTTCCCAATTTCCGGTTGATGGTTTTTCTTTTAGAACATCCATCGTTTCGGTATTGAGATAAAAATCATCAGCAATAGCTTGTTTTAATAAGGGTTCAGCATAAATAGAACCTGAAAAATGATGGTGTAAATCACCGCCTTTTGGCATTTGCGAAAAGAAAGCAGTTAATTCTGCTTCATTGTTTCTAATTTTTTCAAAATAGTCATTTGGAGCTTGAGAATAAGCACTGTTGAGTACCGTAATTAAAAGGAAAGTATAAATTAATTTCATGTTTTTAAATTTTATTGAAAGATGGGTTTGCCAACTGTTTCAATTAATATGCGAGTATTTTTAGTGTCAAAATCAATTTATTATAATTTGTACAACTAATTTAGGGTACAAATTCATAATTTCTAGGGAATATTTCAAGTAAAGAAAAATTTTTGCCAAATTTAGGCAATTTCAATTTCTGTTTGCCATATCAATTAAAAAGTTTTACTTTAGCAACTCTTATGAAAAACGGTCTCATATTACCCTCTCAAATTACTGCGCCTTGATTTATAGTTTTTAAATTGAGGTATTTACCCAAAATATTTCATCGAATTTTTTCGATATAATTTCTGTTCACGAAATTGTATCGAGAATCCATTATTATTTATATGAAAAAAGTATTTAATTTATTTGATTTCTCACAAAAAGTCAATTATAGAACAGAAATTTTAGCAGGATTAACCGTTGCCATGACCATGATTCCAGAGTCACTTTCTTTTGCAATATTGGCTGGATTCCCGCCACTAGTAGGTTTATATTCCGCTTTTATAATGGGTTTGGTTACTGCAATATTAGGTGGCAGACCCGGAATGGTTTCGGGAGGAGCAGGAGCAACTGTGATTGTTTTAATTGCTTTAATGAATTCAAATGGGTTGGAATATGTTCTTGCGGCTGTTGCTTTGGCTGGGGTTTTACAAATTTTAGTAGGTCTTTTTAAACTCGGAAAATTTATACGATTGGTACCACAACCCGTTATGTTTGGTTTTGTCAATGGATTAGCGGTTATTATTTTCATGTCGCAATTGGAACAATTCAAAACAATTATTAATGGCAAAAGTGAGTGGCTTTCTGGAATCCCAATGTTTATCATGGCGGGGTTAGTTGCACTGACTATAGGAATTGTGGTAGTATTGCCTAAAATAACAAAAGCGGTTCCATCTTCATTAGTAGCCATTATTGTGGTATTTGGATTGGTTTTTTTCTTTGGAATCGAGACCAAGACAGTACGCGATATCGCTTCAGTAAGTGGAGGTTTTCCGCCATTTCATATTCCGACTATTCCAATAAACTTCGAAACGTTACAAATTATATTCCCGTACGCTTTAATCATGGCTTCAGTTGGATTGACAGAAGGATTATTGACATTGAATTTAGTCGATGAAATCACCGAAACAAAAGGGAACGGAAATAGAGAATGCATTGCACAAGGAAGTGCGAATATTTTGAATGGTTTTTTTTTCGGGATGGGCGGTTGTCCTATGATTGCTCAAACTTTAGTGAATCTTTCGGCTGGTTCCAGAGCACGATTGTCCGGAATTGTAGCTGCGGTAACGATACTTGGAATTATTTTATTTGGTGCCCCAATAATTGAACAATTGCCTATGGCAGCTTTAGTCGGCGTGATGATTATGGTAGCAATTGGTACATTTGAATGGGCAAGTTTTAGAATTATCAATAAAATGCCGAAACATGATATTTTTGTTGGAGTATTGGTTGCGTTGATCACTATTGTATTGCATAATTTGGCGTTAGCCGTTTTAATAGGAGTGATTATTTCTGCTTTAGTTTTCGCTTGGGAAAGTGCCAAAAGGATTCGGGCTAAGAAGTATATTGATGAAAAAGGGGTGAAGCATTATGAAATCTACGGACCTTTATTTTTTGCTTCCACTACGGCTTTCTCAGAAAAATTTGATGTTTCAAATGATCCGAGTGCGGTCATTATTGATTTTAAAGAAAGTAAAATTACAGATATGAGTGCGATTGATGCTGTAAATAAAATTACCGAGCGTTATGCAAAAGTCAATAAAACTGTTCATTTACGACATTTAAGTTCAGATTGCAGAACCTTATTAAAAAATGCCGACACCGTAATTGATGTAAATATTCTCGAAGATCCTACCTACAAAGTGGTCATAGATTAGCGTTACAATTTATACAAAGGCAAAAAAATAGGCACAGATTTACCGATTTTTTTTGACAAATTATAATCGGTGTAATTGTGACAATAATCGATTTATAATTTAGAGCAAACTATATTTTCATTGCTTCGGCAGCTAATCGTCCCGTTTTTAAAGCGGCATTGATAGAGCCATTCAGCAAATTATCTCCACAAATAAATAGCGTATCAGAGATTTTTATACCCGAAGCAGCAATTTCATTCCGCACACTTTCCTGAGTTGGTAAAGCATATTCAATGCGATACGCCTTCAGCATTTTCCACGAATTTACTTTTTCACCGTACCATTGTTTCAGTTCTTGTTTCATGTTTTCAGCCAAAATTGCGTCATCAATAGTTGGAATTCCATTACACGAAACGGAGATTAATATTTTTCCTTTTGGAGCATAAGCATTGGAAACATTTGATATTACAGTTAAATTATTGGCCCATTTTTTTTTGGTTGAAGCATTTAAAATTACAACTGCTTTTTTTGTAGGTGCCTCTTTTGCTTCAAAATAAACATTGGTTACTTGATGCGAAGTCATTTTTTGCTTCGGAAAGTATTTTTGTGTAAGTGCATCTGCTGTCGTAGCCAAAATGATTTGGTTGGCTTCTAGAACGGTTCCGCCTTCAGTAGTTACGATATTACCATCAACAGCAGTCACTTTGGTATTGCATTGAATACTTCCTTCGGGAAGCATGGCGACTAATTGTTTTGGAATTTCTTCCATTCCTAATGCTGGAATCGCCACATCACCATCTGAAAACATTTTCATTACAAAGTCGAACATTCTGCTGGAAGTTTTTAGTTCATTTTCCAAAAAGATACCAGAAAGGAAAGGCGCATAAAAACGTTGAATCATTTTTGGACTAAAACCATAATCAGTCAGTTGCCTGCGGGTCGTTTCTTCCGGTTGTTCGAAAATTTCGTCAATGGTTAATTTTTGCAGTTTATTTTTTAACCAAAGGGTATTGATTTTATCTTTTAAAGTACCAACGGGAGCAAAAAGCGTGGCAAAGGCTGCGGAAGGTCTTCGGAATGGATCTGCGATTTCAAATCGCCCACCATCATAAAGCACGGTTGCTCCAGGTAACATTTTTTTTAGTTTTAAATCCGTGTAATTAAGTAATTCTTGAGCTTCTGGATAGGCGGTCAAAAGGACTTGAAAACCTCTGTCTAAAAGAAAACCTTCATGGGAATCGGTTTTAATTCTTCCACCCGGACGATCACTGGCTTCTAAAAGAAGAACTTTTCTCCCTTGACGATGCAAATGAACAGCCGCAGCTAATCCCGCCACTCCTGCTCCCACAATAATTACATCCTGTTTCATAATTTTTGATAATATTTGGAACAAAAATAAGCCAAATAGGGTTTTAGAATGGCTAATATCAGTGACAATTTAAATTTTTGATTTTTTTTAATGTATTTGAAATTGCATAAGTAAATCGGTTTGTTCGTCATTTCCTAATGTAAAAACGTGTTTGTCAAATACAATAAATCCATTTTTAGTATAAAATCGAAGTGCTCTGTGATTTTCTTCCCAGACACCAAGCCAAATAAAAGCAACGCCAGTATGTTGTGCAATATTTTTTGCTTTGTCAAGCAACAGTTGACCAATGTTTTTTCCATGAAAAGTTTGCAGAACATAAATTCGATGCACTTCTAAAGCATTTTTTTTGATGATTTCGGTTTGGGCATCACCGAAGTTTATTTTCAGATAACCAACGGCTTCAGCATTCGAATAGGCTATGTAAAACTGAGAATTAGCATTGTTCAATTCAGTTGTTAATTGTTCCGAATTGAAACTGTCTTTTACATAATTGGCAATATTTTCGGGTGTATTTACAGCAGCAAAAGTCTCTTTAAAGGTTTGGATACTTATATTTTGGATTGTTTCCAAATCTGATAGTGTCGCTTTTCTAATTTCAATTAGGTTCATAATTATGGAAGTGTAGTCTGGTTTATTTTCAATTCAAAAATAATTAAATTAGGGAACAATTTTCATTATCTATGGCACTATTAAACAAATCAATTTAAAGATTCTTGATTTCTTCTGAAAAGTATTTAAATTTTGGTTGTCAGGAACCCACTTTTTCATTTTATCGGAAAAAAAACTTTTTTGATGTGGGTTTCAATTAGTACTTTTGGAAGAACTAATAAAAAGAGCTCGAAAGAGTATTGTGTATGAAAATTGTAATATCGCCGGCCAAGTCTTTAAATTTTGAAAAAGAGTTACCAACTAAGCTTCATACCGAACCCTTATTTTTAAAAGAATCGCGACAAGTTCATAAAGTTTTAAAAGAAAAAAAGCCTGCGGATTTATCGGATTTAATGAGTATTTCGGAAAAACTGGCTGATTTGAACTGGAAGCGAAATCAAGATTGGAAAACACCTTTTACAACTTCAAATGCTCGTCCCGCGGTATTTACTTTTGATGGCGATGTGTACATTGGATTAGACGCTTATTCGATTCCTGAAAAGAAAATAGACGCTTTACAAGATCGTCTGAGAATACTATCCGGTTTGTACGGATTGCTGAAACCATTGGATTTGATTCAAGCCTACCGACTAGAAATGGGAACCAAATTACCCATTGGTGAAAGCAAAAACCTGTATGAATTTTGGAAGCCTACAATTACTAAAGCATTAAATAACGAACTTAAAGAAGGCGAATTGTTTGTTAATTTAGCAAGTACTGAATATTTTTCGGCAATTGATGTCAAGGCGTTGAAAGTTCGAGTAATCACGCCAGAATTCAAAGATTACAAAAACGGAAAACTAAAAATAATCAGTTTTTTTGCCAAAAAGGCGAGGGGAATGATGGTGCGCTATATTATTGATTCTGATGCTCAAACGATAGACGATTTAAAAGGCTTCAATTATGATGGTTATCAATTTGATGCTAATTTATCGGAAGGAAATCATTTGGTTTTTACACGTTAATATATTTTAAACAAATAACAAAAACGCCGTTTTCATTATGATAACGGCGTTTTTTTATGGTTAAATTTTTAATATCAATGCATGGCATCGGCAGGATTGATTTTGTTTTTTCCTTTCTTTATCAAAAGTATAAAAGGAATACATAATAAAAATAATGCGCCTAAGTATAGAAAGATGTCCATATACGATAATACGGAACTTTGTACCATTACTTTGTATTCAATGGCTTTGTAGGCTTTTGCCAAAGCTTCATTTTCAGAATAGCCTTTGGACATAAATCCCATTTTCAGTTGTTGCACCGTTTTTTGTACTTCATAAGAAGTTGTATTGAGATGCGAGATAAGATTCACGCGGTGTTCCTGATTAAATCTGGCAATAAAAGTGGTGATGATGGCAATACCAAAAGAACCTCCTAATTGTCGCATCATTCCGGTAAAAGCGGCTCCTTCACCAATACTTTTTCCTTTTAAAGTAGACAATGAAAGTGTCGAAATAGGAACAAATAATAATCCCAATCCAATTCCTCTTAATATCAACGGCCAATATAAATGTTCTTCTCCAGAATCTGGTGTGATGACTTGTTGCATCCAAAAGGTAAAAAAGAAAAACAATAAAAATCCTGCAGCAACCATATATGCCTGCGGTACGCCACGCTGAATCATTTTTCCTATGAATGGCATCATAATTCCGGTGGTAATAGAACTTGGAATTAATAATAAACCAGCATCTAAAGCACTCCACCCTAAAACGGATTGTGTGTAAATAGGAATGATAAAGGTAGAACCATATAATCCGAAACCAAGAATAAAACACATGATGGTTCCTACTCTTAAGTTGGTATCTTTTAAAACTCTTAAATTTACAATGGGATGTTTATAGGTGAGTTCTCTCCAAATGAAGAGCAGTAAACCAAAAACAGAAATAACAGATAGTAGTAGAATTGTATTATTATTGAACCAATCGTCTTGCTGGCCATGTTCCAAAACATATTGTAAGGAGCCAATAAAAGCGGTTAAGAAAAAAATTCCCGACCAATCGACCTGACTGGCTTTTAGTTTATCCCCATATTTAGGGCTTTTTACAAAAGAGAGCGTTAGTAAAGTAGCGATAATTCCGATAGGAATGTTGATGTAAAAGATATACGGCCATGAAAAATGATCTACAATATAACCTCCCAAAGGCGGTCCAAGAGTAGGTCCTACAATAACGCCCATTCCGTAAATAGCTTGCGCCATTCCTCTTTTGGCAACAGGATAACTCTCGGTAATTATGGTTTGCGCAGTTACTAATAGAGCACCACCACCCAGTCCTTGAATGAATCTAAAAGTGACTAATTCCCAAATATTATTGGCATTACCACATAAAAAGGAGGCAACCGTAAAAATAATAATGGAAACTGCAAAATAATTCCGACGCCCAAATTGTTGTGACAACCAGCTCGTCATAGGAATCACAATTACATTTGCAATAGCATAAGCCGTTATAACCCAAGCGACATCAGTTAATGATGCACCAAGACTACCTCGCATATTGTTTAATGCTACATTTACAATTGTAACATCTACAATTTCAAGCAAAGCACAAAGAACGGCGGTAATGGTAATTATGACTCTTCTAAAGCCATATTCTACTAAATCATCTTCTCCTGTTTGTACCATTTTATACTAAAGTGTAAACTATCATTTTCTTAGAAGTATTGCCGTTTTAGAAATCACCAAAAGGGTGAATTTATTTTAAATGTACATCTACATCCACATTCATTCCCGGGCGAAGTAATTTTATTTTTTCAGGATCATTAGCGGTGTTCAAACTTATTTTAACGGGTAATCTTTGGATTGTTTTTACAAAGTTTCCTGTGGCATTATCAGGAGGAAGCAATGAAAAGCGAGCGCCTGTAGCGGGGGAGAACGAAGTGATTGCGCCTTGAAAATTATATCCGGGATACGCATCTACTTTTACGGTAACTTTTTGACCAATTACCATTTTGTTCAATTGCGTTTCTTTAAAATTAGCAATTACCCAAGCTTCTTTGTTATTGATAATATAAAATAAGGATTGTCCCGGTTGCACTAATTGTCCTGGTTGAATGTCAATTTTTGAAACCTGACCATCAATCGCAGCGGTTACAGCAGTGTAAGTCAAATTTAATTTTGCTGCATCAAGTAACGCTTTGGCTCTTTTGATATTGGCAGCAGCCACTTCCGTTTGTTTGTCTGAAACTTTTGATTTTGCTATTATAACTGATTTTTGAAAAGCAGTTGCTCTCTGTTGTTGTTGTAAAACGCGCACTTGGCTTTCTGCTTCCAATTTTGCAGCCAAAGCTTGCTCGTACTGCTGTTTTGTAATCGAATGGCTTTTGTACAAATTGTTATATCGGTTGTAATCACTCGTAATGCGACCCAATCTAATTTTTGCCGATTCGATATTGCCTCCTGCTGATTGCACATTAGCATCAGAAACTGAAATACTGGCCAAAGCACTCCCGATATCAGCTTTAGAAACTTCAAAACTGCCTTCAGCACCAACCATTGCAGCATTAGCCTCTTCAATTTTTAACTGGTAATCTCTTTTATCAATAGTAAAAAGCGTGTCGCCTTTTTTTACAAAATCATTGTCTTTGATGTACACTTTGTCCACATATCCCGAAACTCTTGGGATTATAGGATTCATATTTTTTTCAATTTGCGCATCGTCTGTTTCTTCGTGAGCCAAGGAATGCATGTATTTATAAGTTCCGTAAGTTCCACCTAAAACTACCAAAGCCACTAGGATAATAATAAATTTTGTATTTGTGTTTTTCTTTTCCATGGTAGGTATGATTATTTTTGCGCTAGATTGAATGATTGAGATAATTGACCAGTTACCGATAGTAATTCGTAGTATTTTTGAATGGTATTTGCTTGCGCCAATGCTTTATTGATTTTTGAACTTAGTTGCTCCACATCAGCTTCGAGTAAATCATTCGTATCCGAAAGTCCGTTGTCATATTTATCTTTTATGATTCGGTAATTTTCCGATGATTGTTCTACTGCTTGTCCGTAAACTACATTTTGTTTCAAAGCTAAATCGTAATCTTCAATTGCTTTTTGAACCTGAACTTTAATATAATCCGTCAGTATGGCTTCCGAGTTTTGCACTTCAAGGAATTTATTTTCAGCTAGTTTTACCAGTGTTCCATTTTTAAGAATGGCACTTAAATCATAGGAAATACCCACACCCACATTCATTGCATTTTGTACGTTGATCACATTACTTAAGTCTAATGTAGTATAACCACCAATGATTGCAATTGCAGGATAATACGATCCTTTTGCTATTTTGATATTGGCTTCGCTTGCTTTTCCCTGAAATCGAATAGCTTCTAAATCTTTCCGATTTTCTAATGCCGGCAACTCATTCGTTGGGACATTTGTCATTTGAAAATCAGTAAAATCACTTTCGCGAATCTCCAGTTTGGTATCTGGATTTAATTTTAAAAGCGTAACCAAATAAAAGTTGATAATTTTTAAATTATTATTCGTCTCATCTAATGACAATTGAATTTTTGAGGCTTGTAATTGAGATTTCAAAAGGTCATTTTTAGGAATAATTCCATTTTTTTCTAATTCGATAAAATCATCTACACGTTGTTGAGCACTTTTTTGATTCTCTTTCAGCAATTCAATTGTTTTTTGTGCTTTGTACAAACCGGCATAATAGTCAATTACGCGCAAAGCGATCTCTTCTTTTGTTTGTGATGCTGTTGCCATTTCAGCTTCGTAAAGATTCTTATAAACTTTGATGCTGTTTTGGATTTTAAAACCAGAAAATACAGGAACACTCGCGCTCAACTGTCCAATCATCAATTGATTTACTATAGGAAGCGGTTCTTGTGAACCGGAATTATTTTGATTTATTTTAAAATCTACGGATGCATTTGCCAATCTTTGGTATTGACCTGAAAGTTTCAAATCAGGATATTGATTGTTTTTTGTGGATTGCAGCTCGTACTTTTTAGTTTTCACTTTTGTATTGGCCAGCGTAACTTCATTGCTCTTGGTCCAAGCCAAATTAATGGCTTCGTTCAATGTTAAACTTGTTTTTTCTTGTGCTGCTGCGGATGAAATTCCAATATAGAAAATCCCAAAGAGCATGAATTGACTAACTTTCATATATCAGAAGTGCTTTTATAGTTTGTTGAATGTGCTTTGTCAAATTGGTTTTGATGTAATTGTTGTATAAATCTTCGGTTTTCAAGTTTAATAAATTCTCGAAGAAAGGTTTATTCATGTGAAAATGAAAAAAAGTACCCAGAATGGTGGGTGTGATAAGCGGAATAATAACGTCTTTTCGGAAAATGCCTTTTCTTTGACCTTCTTCGATAATAGTTTCAAGGTATCTTAAATTTCCTTTTTTTAATTCAGAAAAAGCCTGAAGATTTTGTTCTCGCTTTTTAGACGTAAATTCGAAGTGTAGAATTCTATAAATACCTCGGTTGCTATTGATTCTATTGATATACAGTTCAATCAGTTTATTGATTTTGTCAATAGGTTCCAGATCTTCCTGCAATAAATTCTCTAATTGGTTTTTAAGATCCGAAGTTCTGTAAACTATAAGCGATTCCAGTAATCGCTCTTTGGAACCAAAGTAGTAGGAAACCATAGCAATGTTGATTTTTGCCACTTTTGCTATGTTTCGAATGGAAGTACCGTCAAATCCTTTTTCTGCAAAAAGTGTTTCTGCAACCTCGAGAATTTGAATTTGTTTGTCGTTGAAATTACTTTTCAATGGAATTTAATTTTTTCAAAAACAAAACTAAACAAGTGTTTAACTTAAACAACTGTTTAGTTTTTGTTTAACATAATTTTAACATAATAAATTAAACAAAAATAAAGTTTATACCAACACTAATCTTCTTCTGAAATTGTGAATATCTATTTTAGGAATAGTGTTTTTTTTTTTCTTTTAAATCTATCTTTGAAATCCTAAAAAAAAAAGAAATGAGCACAACTTGGTACGAATGCAAAGTAAAATATAGAAAAACGGATGAAACTGGCGGACAAAAGATTACGACAGAACCGTACTTGGTAGATGCGTTATCCTACACGGAAGCCGAAAGCAGAATCAATGAAGAAATGTCGGCGTATATCAGTGAAGAATTTAAAATCACGAATATAAAAGTGGCTAATTATGCTGAGATTCATCCTTTTGAAAATGCGGATCGTTGGTTTCGATCCAAAGTTTCATTATTGGCGTATGATGAAGAAAGCGGTAAAGAGCGCAAGACTAATATGTATTTATTAGTGCAAGCTAACGATGTCAAAGAGGCGTATGATAACACCACCAGTGTAATGAAAGGCACGATGGGTGATTACACCATACCTGCAATTTCGGAATCTCCTATTATGGATGTTTTTCCTTATTTCAGTGGGGAAGAAGGGGAACTGGAACAATTAGAACGATTCAATGCGCTCAAAGGTTCTAAACCGGAAGCAATAGCAGAAATAGTGGATCACATGGAATTTGAAACTGCTCCAGAAGAAGAAGCCGTAGTATAAGATAAGTTATTTTCAAAAAAAATCGCAAATTCGCATAGTATAGAAACAGTTGCTAATTGTTTTTATCTGCGAATTTGTGTTTTTTTAATTGTAACCCTAAGTTTTTCGTAATTTCAATTAGTCTTTTTTAGCTATAACTTTCTCGTATGCTTTTCGTGGGCTTCCTCTAAAATATACTTCGCCACAGTACATATAACCTGAATTTTCAAAAATTTTCATCATGGCGATATTATCAAAATTAGTATCCGCTTTTACGCTGTAGATGTTATTGCTTACCGCAAATTCTTCTATGTATTTGAGTATCATTTTAGCCAAGCCTTTACCCAAATATTTTTCAGAAATGGCTACACGGTGCAGTACTACAAAATCACCATTCGTGAGCCACTTTCCTTCAATAGTTTCATAGGCCGGTTCGTCATTGATTAGTACCGCACTATAACCGATGATAGTTTCTCCATCAACCAAAACAAATCCTTCTCCTTTTTCAATATCTTTTTGTACAACATCTGGATTTGGATAACCGTCTTGCCATTGGGTACTGCCGTCTTCTTTTCTTCGTAGGATAGCTTGTTGTAAAATTTTCCATATTGGAGCTATTTCAGATAGTTCTGCTTTTCTAAAGTGATAATTCATTATTGTAATTTAAATTTTTTGTTAATGAGTATGTTTTAAAAGTACAAAACAAACTTTAAATTTTGTCAATTTACATTCTAGGATGTTTTTATTTTTTTTTGAAGTACACTTTGCATAACGGGTATAAGTCACTTCGGAAATGTTATTTGTAGTCATTATTTTCCGATTATCAGGATCTGAGTTTGAGATTTGGTTACTACCAGTAGTATCAATTGGGTTTTGATACCCTGGACATGCTAACTTAGCCATCACATTAAGTTAAGAATTAATCTTAATTTTAGCCTATGAAACAAGTCCGCAAAATTTATGACAAAGCTTTTAAAGAAAAAGCCGTTCAATTAAGTTATGATAGAACAAATGTATCATAACTCGCCAGAGAGTTGGGAGTCACAGCACCACAGTTGTATAAATGGCGTAAAGAGTTTGAGGAATTTGGAGAAGGAAGTTTTTCTGGGAAAGGAAATTTAAAACTCACTCCCGAGCAAGAAAAAATCCACGAACTGGAGAAAAGACTCAAAGATGCCGAGTTAGAACGTGATATATTAAAAAAAGTAATCGGCATTTTTTCCAAGAGCGGTCGATGATTTATAGTTTCATAAAAAGCAATGAACAACTATTCCCGATTGAAAAAATGTGCAAAGTTCTACAAGTGAGCAGCGGAAGTTATTACCGATGGAAAAAACAAGTAATCACAGCAAGACAACAACTAAAAATTACCATAAAAGAACAGATAACATTGATTTATTTTGCACCCAAGCAAAGATATGGAAGTCCTAGAATAACATTGGAATTACAGTATTTAGGTTATAAAGTTTGCAAAATATATGAAAGAACTTGGCTTGCGAAGCAAATTAAGCAAGAAGTTCAAAGTTACAACCAACTCAAATCATAATTATTTAGTTGTCGAAAATGTATTATACAGAGAGTTTATTGTAAAAATGCCTTCAAAAGTTTGGGTTTCGGACATTACATATATCCAAACTAAAGAGGGGTTTGTATATCTGACCACTATTATGGATTTATACGACAGAAAAATTATCGGTTGGAGTTTGAGTGACGGAATGAGTACAGAAGAAACTACCCTTGGAGCTTGGAAAATGGCGGTTAAAAACCGAAATATTGAGGAAGGTTTGATTTTTCATTCCGACAGAGGTGTTCAATATGCAAGCAAAAAGGTTGTAAATGTTCTTGATTCCTATAGAAAAATAACCCGTAGTATGAGCCGCAAAGGAAATTGTTGGGACAATGCAGTAGCGGAAAGCTTTTTTAAATCCTTGAATACTGAATTGATTTATGGAAACAAACTGATTTCTAAAGAACAAATGAAACTAGAAATCTTTGAATACATTGAAATTTGGTACAACAGAAAAAGGAGACATTCTGCTTTGAATTATGCAACTATTGAAGAATTTAACAATCAAATTAATTACAAAAATGTAGCTTAACTTAATGTGCACCTTTTATTTGCATATCCATTTATTTTATTGTTGAGATCCTTAAAGATTGGGATTAGCAATCTTTGGCTCTCTTGGAGATCAAAAATTTCATTCTTTAGATTTTCAGAGGATATAATGATATCCTTTTTGTATAATTTTTTTTCAGCTTCTAAAATTTTAGATTTTAAATATTCAAGGTGACTGTTTGTTGAACGAGTCTCTTCATTTTTACCCTTAACTTTAGATCCTTCATTTAACCATTTCTCAGGATTTAAAAACTTGTTACTGCTAAATTCAAATCGTTTAGATTGCACTGTGACACTTACATAAATAGGGCAGATGCCATCATTATTGACTTTTGATCTCTTTATATAAAAAAGAACGGATACGGCTGTGTTCATAGTTGGTGACCTTTTAGTTATTATTAAATTTAAACTTTGTAATACTTCCAAATAAGATGTTCAAATAGTGAAAAAGTATTTGAACAAATGTTGAACTGGTATCTATTGAGATAGGTGTCACTTAAAAAATATAATTTCAGTGACACCTCAAAAGACACCTAAGTTTTGAGATTTAATGAATAATTTGATTTACCATGAACGAAAAACCACTCTAAATCATAAGATTTAGAGTGGTTTGCTTCGTTTTGTATTTCTACTGGCGGAGAAAGAGGAACTAGAATCTACTTTTTCGCATCATATCACACCTTATCAAAACACGTGTTAACCCTTGTAAATAAAGGGTTTTTGTATTTTTAGTAGTAAGGTAAAAACAAGCTAATTATGTATAAATATAGTCAATGTGGGGATTATGTGGGGATAATTTTGTATCTTTAAGGTATTGAAAAACCTAATACTCCCGTACCAATGGCGACAATTAACTATCTAATTAAAGGCGAAAAAAACGCAACTAACATACTTTTGCGTTTCAAAAATGGCAGAAAATTTGACCTGACAGCAACTACAGATTTAAAGGTAGAGCCTAAAAAATGGAGTGTAGCTAAACAAAAAGTAAAGCTTACTGCAGCTGATACCACAAAAGACGAAGTTAATAATAAATTAATCGAGTTGGAGAAATTTATCTTTGACGAATTCAATTCCGATAATGCCAAAGGGGAATTTATAGACAAGCACTGGCTAAGAAAGAAGATTGCCAATTTTTTCAATAGACCTATTGACGAAACAGCTGTAGACCAGGTGTTTTTTATTCCATTCATTGAGACCTTTATTAAAAATGCCCCAACAAGGATAATTAAAGGTAAAAACAAGGTCATTGCCAAAGGAACTATTACAAAGTATACAACAACACAACATAAGCTCGAAGAGTTTGAAGAACGCTTTAAAACAAAGCTAAAATTCACAGACTTAGATTTGACATTCTATGACAGATTTGTCAATTTCCTTTCCCAAGAACAAAATATAAATTTAGGTACAATAGGAAATTACATTGGTACATTAAAAACGATTGCCAGAGATGCAAAATTGAAAGGCTTACCGGTGCATCCACATATTGAGCATCCAAACTTTTTTGTACCTAAAATTACAGCTGATAGTATCTATTTGAATGATACAGAAATCAACAAGATTTTTAATCATGATTTTGAAGGAGTGGAACGATTAGAGAATACAAGAGATCTATTTATTATTGGATTGCGTACAGGGTTAAGGATATCTGATTTTTTAAGATTAAAAGATGCCAATATCAAAAATGGATATATTGAAATTGAAACCCAAAAAACAGGACAAACAGTTACTATTCCATTACACAATCAAGTAAAAGCAATTTTGGAAAAAAGAAACGGATTTCCTAGAACCATTTCAGATCAAAAGTTTAACGAACACGTAAAAGATTTATGTGAAGTTGCAGGATTTAAAGAAAAAGTTCAAGGTTCTAAAATCAATAAGAAAACCAAAAGAAAAGAAGACGGAATATATCCAAAATGGGAATTGGTTACATCGCATATTTGCCGTCGTTCTTTTGCCACTAATTTATATGGTAAATTGGATAATCTTACCATTATGGCAATTACCGGACATCAAACAGAAACCCAATTTTTGAAATACGTTAAAATAACCAGTACTGAAAAAGCGGATAAACTGAAAGAGTACTGGAATAAGCAAAACGACGAGCAAGTAATTGAAGAGAAAAAAATGAAAGTAGTTAAGTAAGAAAAAGTTTAATATATTTAGGCCTTCAATTTTATATATGCAGAACGTAACGAATTTCATTAACCTTTTGGGTGAAAACTATTATTTAGATTTCATTATACAACCATATGCAGAAGAAGTTGATTATGAAAAACATTTTGTGTTAGTTCATTATCAGGATAAAAAGTATTATGAACAAACTCATGAATACATACAAGTAAAGCAAAATGAAATTATTAATGACATAAAATCACTTTTTCAAAAGTCAATTTCTGATATTTATTTAGAGGTTTCAAAGAGGAAAAATGAAGAAATTGAAAAATTTTTGAATTTTAATATTGAAGCTGCCAAAGTAAAATTAAATATGCTTAAGAATGATTTTTATATTGAAAATGATAAATCCAGATATTGTGCTATTTTATATGATGATGCCGATACACAAACCTTAGAAACCTTTTATTCAAAAAGAGATTATTCAAGCACAACAACTAATGTTGAAATTAAAAGTGTAATACAAAAGTTGAATTCAGATAATATTAAAAATGTATTGCCAACAAACCGGAGTGATTATTTTTTAGAATTTCATTATCAAAGATTTAAACTTCTATGCTTTTTACCTTTCAAATTATTTCATATTGGGAACAAATTTATAGTTGAACTCAACAAAATTAAACAAATGAATATGTCTGGAATCAAGCATCAAAATGTATTAAACGAAACCAATTTAAACAAAGTTTTCAAGGATCAATATCTAAATGCTTTTTGTAAAGAGATAAGCAATGAAAGCGATATTTACCAAAGTACATTTATACAATGTTATGATTTTGGAATTAAGAATTTTCCAGAGTTTTTAAAAAGTGAAATCACTGAAAATTTGTTGATTTTACCATCCGAAAAAATAAACCCCTATTTAGATTTTGTTGAAGATAAAATTAAAAAAACACCATATTTTGACATAGACAATAATGCTATAGACAGATGGATTAGCATGTATAATTTAGAGAATTTTGCTTTTCCATTTATCGAAAATAAAGAAGTTAAGAAGTTAATTTCAATGTCTGTAAACTTTCATCAGCTAACCGAAGATGATAGAACTTTAATGGAAGATATTCAAATAGATTTCTATTGTTATGCTGCAATGATTGAGGGCAATAAAATGATTGACTTTTTAGAGAGTAAAAAATCAAATACGGCTAAAATGACAAGTAAGATTGAAAAAAGTGATGAAACAGAAAACGCAAACCAATTATCGGTTAATCAAGCAGTCATACTTTTAGACAAATTAGGTATTTTCAATACAAGTACTTTTGAGAATGTGTCAAATGTTAAAAAAGCCAAACTAATAAGCCAATTATTAGGTAAAAATGACAAGAATATTAAAACTTCAATTGAAAAACTCGAATTAAAACAAAAAGACATCAGCAACGGCTATCAAAGGGATTTAGATAAAATTCAACAGCTTTTGGATAACTTGGAGTAACCTCTGGAGTATCTTTTGGAGTTACTCCAACAATAAGAAACGACAAACCTCACAATAGCTTTGTACCATCATTAACGATAAAAAAGTTAAAAATGGAACAAAGTAAAATGACACAAGTATTCGGAGTTTCTCCCGACGAATTAAGAGAAAGCATCTTGATCGATGTAAGAGCAGAGTTTAAATCTTTAGTGCTACAATTCCAACCCATCACACCGCCGGAGTACCTTACTCGACAAGAAACAGCCACAATACTCAAAGTATCTTTGGTTACACTTTCTGATTGGAACAAAAAGAAAATTCTTAATCCGTATCGTTTAGGAAATCTTATCAGATACAAACGTGCTGAAATAGAATTAGCCTTAATCTGTATTAATCCTAAAAAAGTTTAACGATGAGCAACCAATTTCAAGAAAGTTTAAAAAACATCGAACAACGTTTAGAGGATTTGACCAAAGTAATAAATAAAAAACAAGAGAAAATCTTCGATAAAGTTATTATTGATAATGATGAATTTCAAAGACTATTCAGAATTAGTCCCGGAACGGCTTTCAATTGGAGAGAGCAAGGATTGATTGCTTTCAGTCAGATAAATAGTAAAATTGTTTATAAAATTGAGGACGTTAATAAAATGCTTGAAGATAACTATCGACCCTTTAAAAAGTAATTTTTTATTTGATGATCGATTTTATCAAAATAAAAATTACAGACGAAACACTAATAAATAGGATTTGGAAGAATGATTTATTAGTGTATGAAGGTAGATCTGAAAAGCGATTTAATGACGAAATTAAAGAATTTGTAACCAAAAGTTATAAAAACTTGTACTTTAGAAAATATCAAAACAGGTTGGAAATCACTGGAAGTATTCATTATTTTTTTAATAATGGTTTCCACAATGCCGATGATTTTTATATTTCAAATTGTATCTATACAATTATAAAAATCCAAGATATTTTCAGCCTGGATTTAAGCAAATGTTTTTTAATCAATCTGGAATATGGCGTAAATATTAATCCAATTATTCCGGTATCTGAATTAATTCATAATTTAATCTACCATGAAAAGCGACAATTTGGAAGACCATCAATACATTTTAATTATAAAATAGCGGGTAATGAAGCCTATAAACAAATCAAAGCCTATGATAAAAGTGTGCAGTTTCCAAACCAATGCAAAAATATGTTTCGATTTGAAGTAAAAACTAAACAAGCAAAATTTATCCATAGTTTAGGATTATTTACGCTTCAGGATCTCATAAATAAGGATAATTATAATTTGCTTTCAGCTTCATTATTGAAGGAATGGGGTAATGTTTTACTTTTCGATTTTTCCATAGATATTGACACTAAATTTTTCAATACTGTTTTTTGGGAAGAGATATTAAAAAACGGAAACCGAAACAAATTCAACAATCAAAAGAAACTATATTATAAAAAATTAGGAAACAATAATTTGCATACCAACATCAGGAAAATAATAGAAAGTAAAATAAAAGATTTAAAAAGTGTGCATATTCCAACTAATATAAGCTTGGAAATTGCATAGTAGTAATTCATTAAGTCGTTTACCATCTTTTTCTATTTCATAAAGCGTATAAACCTGAAAACATAAAATAAAGGGATACCTAAGGGAAATAATATTAAAAAGGAAATAGAAAGAAACATCTTTAAAATTATATATTTACAATTTTAAAATAATAACCATTTTAAATGTCAGAAGACCAAAAAAAACAACTCGAACAACAACTTTGGAATATTGCAAATACCCTTCGTGGTAAAATGAATGCGGACGAATTTCGAGATTACATACTGGGTTTTATTTTCTATAAATACCTTGCCGAAAAGATGGAAATTTATGCAAACAGTATTTTAAAATCTGATGGTATAAAATACAAATCCATTAACGAAACTACTAAAAATGGTGAGGAGTATATCGATGCTATCCGTGAAGAAGCATTAGAAACTTTAGGTTATTTCCTAAAACCAAATGAATTGTTTAGCGAAGTTGCAAAACGTGGTAATAGCGATATAGAAGGACAAAGTAATTTTATTATTGAAGACCTTCAAAAAATCCTTATCAATATCCAGTTAAGCACAATGGGTACCGAAAGCGAAGATGATTTTGATAATCTCTTCGAGGATATGGATTTGAACAGTACCAAACTGGGTAAATCTCCCGAAGCAAGAAACGAAATTATTGCAAAAGTACTATCACATCTTGATAAAATAGATTTCAAATTAGAAGATAGTAAGGTTGATATTTTAGGTGATGCCTACGAATATTTAATAGGACAATTTGCCAGTGGCGCAGGTAAAAAAGCAGGTGAATTTTACACGCCACAAGAAGTGAGCATAGTATTGGCAAAATTGGTTACCACTGGAAAAAACAAGTTAAAATCGGTTTATGATCCTACGTGTGGTTCTGGTTCGTTATTGCTTCGTGTAGCAAAGGAAGTTAAAGAAGTGAGTGATTATTACGGACAAGAAATGAACCGTACCACTTACAACTTAGCACGAATGAACATGATTTTGCACGGAGTGCATTATCGCAAATTCGATATCAAGCAAGAAGATACATTAGAACACCCACAACACAATGGTTTGCAGTTTGAAGCTATTGTTGCCAATCCGCCATTTTCTGCCAATTGGAGTGCGAATCCTCTATTTACTAGTGATGACCGTTTTAGTCAATACGGTAAATTAGCACCGGCAAGTAAAGCAGATTTTGCTTTTGTACAACACATGATACACCATTTAGCGGATAATGGTACAATGGCTTTAGTTTTGCCACACGGTGCTTTGTTTCGTGGTGGTGCCGAACAACACATTCGTAAATATTTAATTGAAGATCGTAATTATTTAGATGCAGTTATAGGATTGCCTACTAATTTATTTTATGGCACGCCAATTCCAACCTGCATTTTAGTATTCAAAAAATGCAGAGAAAATCCAAACGAAGTTTTATTTATTAATGCTGCAGAACATTTTGAACGTGGCACTCAAAATACATTACGTCAAGATGATATTGATAGAATAATTGATACTTACAGAGAAAGAAAAGTCATTGATAGATACAGTCATTTAGCGACCTTGCAAGAAATAGACGATAACGAATACAATCTTAATATTCCAAGATATGTAAACACATTTGAAGAACAAGATAGTGTTGATATTCCGCTAGTGTCAAAAAAATTAAAAGATTTAGAAAAAGAAATGAGTGCAACTGATGAAGCATTAATTGATTTTTGTAGAGAGTTAAATATTGAAACTCCTTTTTAATTATGGAAAAACTACAAGAAGCAATTCCAGCAATACGTTTTCCAGAGTTTACAGACAATTGGAATAACACTAAACTAAGTGAACTTTTAAAAGAAGCTAAAAAACGAAATACCGATTTAAATTACACCAAAGACGAAGTACTTTCTGTTTCTGGCGAAATGGGTATTATAAATCAAATTGAACATTTAGGCAGAAGTTATGCTGGTGTTTCTGTTCATCAATATCATATAGTTGAGGTTGGCGATATTGTGTATACCAAAAGTCCTTTAAAAGCAAATCCTTACGGTATTATAAAACAAAATAAAGGCAAAGCTGGAATTGTTTCTACACTTTATGCAGTTTATAATGTTAAAGAAGAAAATGCACATGGCGAATTTATAGAGCACTATTTTTCATTAGATGCAAATTTAAATAGATATTTAAGACCAATAGTTAGGAAAGGAGCTAAAAACACTTTGCAGGTTTCTGATGCGGAAGCTATTAATGGTAAAATGTTTTTATCTACAACAGCCGAACAAAAAAAAGTTACTCTTTTTTTTAATGCTTTAGATAAAAAGATTGAACAACTTAAACAAAAGAAAAGTCTTTTAGAGCAATACAAAAAAGGCGTAATGCAAAAAATATTCTCTCAAGAATTAAGATTTAAAGACGATAATGGTAATGACTTTCCAAATTGGGATATGAAGAAATTAGGTGAACTAACAACACTTATAACAAAGGGCACAACGCCAAAATATTTTTCACCGTCTGGAATAAATTTTATTAAAATTGAATGCTTACAAAATGGAAAAATTAACAATAAAAAATGTTTGTTTATTGATGAGATAACTCACAACAAAGAATTGAAGCGTTCTATACTTGCAGAAGGTGATATATTATTTGCTATTGCAGGAGCTACAATTGGTAAATGTAATATTGTGAATAAAGAAGTTTTACCGGCAAATACAAATCAAGCATTGTCTATTATCAGATTAAAAGAAAATATAAACAAATTATTTGTTTACCATAATTTAAAGTCTGATAAAATGAAAAAATATATTACTGATAATATTACCACAGGAGCACAACCAAATTTAAATTTACAACAAATAGGAAATTATTCATTTCCTTTCCCATCTACTGATGAGCAAAATAAATTGGTTAAATTCATATCTACTATTGATGAAAAAATAAACCGAACACAAGCACAAGTAGAGCAAACACAACAATACAAAAAAGGGTTGTTGCAAAATATGTTTGTGTAAATAAAAGTTAAAATAATAAGCCTATAAGTTGATTATATGAAAATAGTTGATATATTTGCACACGTGAAAAATAAGTTATTGTCGGTTCAATTTGAACCCAATGACTGTGATGAGTTTACGTTAGCATTCAGAAACTGGAACGATACAGAGTATTTAGAGGAGTTTTTTGAAAACAACAAAACCGATTTACAGTCGGGTTTTTATGGCACAATATCAATAGAAGAAGCTATTTTTTCAACTCTCGATGAAGCAACAGAATTTGAAGAAAAAATTAGAAAAATTGCGATAATTGGAAAATTTAAAACAAAAAGTTCATTACAAGATTTAGTTTTTTATCCATTACACAAAAATGACCAAACTTATAAATTACAAGAAACTAGAGCATACGGAACGGAAGACAAATCTTGGCTTCGAATATTTGCGGTACGTATCAGTCCGGAATGTTTTGTAGTATCGGGAAGTGCTATAAAACTAACCGGTGCAATGGGCGGGCAAGACCACACGGCAATCGAGTTAAACAAACTAAAAATTACAGCAGCATATTTAAAAGAAAATGACCTATTAGAAGAAGATGACTTCGGATACATAGAAATCATTAATTAAAACTACCATTATGAACAATCAAGAAATGAGTAACAAGTTAGAAGCATTAGTTTCTAAAACTCCTAGCAAATGGATAGAAGAAAGCAACAAAAGATTTGAGGATAAAGAAGGATTAAGATATTCTCAACAAGTTGCTGTTCGTATTTTAAGAACTCTTAGAGAAAAAAACTTATCACAAAAAGACTTAGCAGACCTATTAAAAGTGACCCCACAAACAGTTAACAAATGGGTTAAAGGTTCTGAAAATATTGGTTTGTTTACCATAGGGAGAATAGATAAAGCATTAGGTGTTAAATTGATGCACGTTTATGATAATGAAAATAGTGTGACGATAGATTGTAGTAACATAACTACAATGAGTAAGCAAATTCATTCGCATCTTAATAAAATTGAGAAAACAATGGAAGCTAAAAAAGAAACTAAAGTTATTCCATTGGGTGCCTATATAAATGAAAAGGATTGTACTGATTTAAAATATTATGAATTATAAAAAATGGAAGCTAAAAAAAACATTAGTTTTAGATTACTTAATATAGTTACGGAACAATTTGCAACTTTTGAAGTTCAAAATATTTCAGAAAAAAATGACTTAAAATCGGAACTTCAATTTTCTATTAATCCTGATAATAGAGTGGTGGCTTGTAAAATGAATTTTCAGTTTCTGCATGATAGTCAGCCAATTGTTGTATTGTCAATAGTGTGTAATTTTGATGTAGAAGAAAAATCGTGGAATGAAAATATACTAACTGCAAAGAAAATAACTTTGCCTAAACATTTTTTAGAGCATCTTTGTGTTATTACAGTAGGTACTGCAAGAGGAGTATTACATGCAAAAACAGAGAATACTACTTTTAATAAGTTTATTATTCCAACTTTAAACGTGAGTAATTTAGTAGAAAAAGACGTTGTTTTTGAAATAAAATAATTGATAAGAACAAAAAGAACAATATATTTACCTTGCCAACATAGGCAAGGTTTTTTTTTGATATAATATGGCTAAACAACCCGAACAAATTTTAGAAGAACAACTAATAGAACAATTGCAAAAGTTGGGTTACAGCAATGTGGTAATCAAAGATGAAAAGGATTTACTTTCCAATCTTAAAAAGCAATTAGAAAAGCACAATAATATTACTTTTTCAGATAAAGAATTTGAAAGGGTTTTAAATATTCTAAGCAAAGGTTCTGTATTTGAAAAAGCCAAAACACTCAGAGAAAAACAACATATTCCTAGGGATAACGGAGATAATCTTTATTTTGAGCTTATCCAATCAGAACACTGGTGTCAAAACCAATTCCAAGTAACCAATCAGGTTTCAATGGAGGGAAGTTACAAAAACCGATATGATGTAACAATATTGATTAATGGTTTGCCATTAGTACAAATAGAATTAAAACGTAGAGGATTGGAACTCAAAGAAGCATTCAATCAAACAAATCGTTATCAAAGACACTCCTTTGGTGCGGGTGCAGCTTTATTCCAATACATTCAAATATTTATAATTAGTAATGGTGTAAATACTAAGTACTACGCTAACAATAAATACCAATCCTTCAAACAAACCTATTACTGGACTGATAAAGAAAATAAACGTTTAACCAATATTCTTAATGGTTTTACGAGTGATTTTCTAGAACCGTGTCATATCTCTAAAATGATATGCAAGTATGTGGTGATGAATGAAGCCAATAAAATATTAATGGTGCTTCGTCCCTATCAATATTATGCGGTTGAAGCTTTAATTGATAAAGTAAAAAATAGTAATCACAACGGCTATATTTGGCATACAACAGGATCAGGCAAAACGCTAACTTCTTTCAAAGCCAGTCAAATTATTATGCAAATGCCACAAGTCAAAAAAGTGGTTTTTGTTGTAGATAGAAAAGATTTAGATTACCAAACTACCAAAGAGTTCAATAGTTTCAGCAAAGGCAGTATTGACGGAACAGACAATACAAAAGCATTAGTAAAACAATTTTCAGACGATACAAAACTTATAGTCACTACCATTCAAAAACTAAATACGGCAATTAGTAAAAGTCAGTATTTAAGTAAAATGGAAAAGCTAAAAGACGAACATATTGTTTTTATTTTTGATGAGTGTCACCGTTCCCAATTTGGAGAAACACACAACCGTATCAAAGATTTTTTCAATAACTATCAAATGTTTGGCTTTACCGGAACACCTATTTTCGCTGATAATGCTGTTAAAAATGAATTAGGAAAACGAACTACAAAAGAACTATTTGGTGAATGTTTGCATAAATATGTAATTACAGATGCCATAAAAGATGAAAATGTATTAAAGTTTTCAATAGAATACGTAGGTCGCTATAAGCAAAAAGAAAGTGCAACCGCAATAGATATAGAAGTAGAAGACATTGACACAAAAGAGTTAATGGAAGCTCCTATTCGGTTAGAAAAAATTGCAGATTACATTATTGCGCATCACAATCGAAAAACATACAATAAAGAATTTACAGCAATGTTTTGTGTGAGTAGTGTCGATACATTAATCAAGTATTATGATATTCTGCAACAAAAGAAATTAGACGGACAACACAATCTAAAAATTGCAACAATATTTAGTTATGCTGCTAATGAAGATGATGCAGATGCAAACGGTTTTATTCCTGAAGAATTATCAGTTGTTGGAGAACCAAAAGCATTATATGGTTTAAATGTGCATACTCGTGAAAAGCTAGATGAATTCATTGGCCATTACAACGGTATGTTTGAAACTAAGTTTTCAACCAAAGACAGCGAAAGTTTTTACAATTATTACAATGATATTTCTAAAAAAGTAAAAGAACGCAAAGTTGATATTTTATTAGTTGTAAATATGTTTCTTACTGGATTTGATAGTAAACCTTTAAATACTTTATACGTTGATAAAAACCTTAAATATCACGGATTAATTCAGGCCTATTCGAGAACAAATCGTATTTTAAATGAACAAAAGTCACAAGGTAACATAATTGTTTTCCGTAACCTAAAGAAAGCTACTGACGAAGCTATTACCTTGTTTAGCAATAAAGAAGCTATTGAGGAAATTATAATGAAACCTTACGAGGATTATGTGAAGAAATTCAATGATGCTTTTATTGGTCTATTAAAGGTGGTTCCAACGGTAAATAGTGTAAATAATCTCCAAAGTGAAGAAGACGAATTAGAGTTTATAAAAGCATTTCGTGAGTTAATGCGTATCAAAAACACAATGGCAACTTTTGCAGATTTTGTTTGGGAAGATTTAGCGATGAATGAGCAACTATTTGAAGATTACAAAAGCAAATACCTTGATTTATACGACAAAGTAAAAGACGAACACCAAGTAGAAAAAGTATCAATTCTTGAAGATGTTGATTTTGAATTGGAGTTAATTCATCGTGATGAGGTTAATGTTACCTATATTCTGAAATTATTAGCAGCATTAAAAGACACTTCAAAAGCGGACAAAGAAAGAAAACAAAAAGAGATTATTGATTTATTAACTGGTGAAGCCAATCTAAGAAGCAAGCGTGAATTAATCGAAAAGTTTATTTTAGAAAACTTACCTGTAATAGAAGACACCGATACAATCCCAGAAGAATTTGATAAGTATTGGAATGAAGAACAACAAAAAGCATTCGACGAATTAGTAAAAGAAGAAAACCTATCAGCGGAGAAAACCCATAAATTAATAGAAAGTTATTTATTTGCAGAAAGAGAACCATTGAGGAATGAGGTTTTAGATTTAATTGAAGGAGAAAAACCATCAGTACTACATCGCAAAAAATTAGGAGATAAAATCCTTAATAAAATAGTCGGTTTTGTGGAGACTTTTATAAATGGGGTAATAGGGAATTAGTAAAAGCTGTCAGATTTAAAAAATAATATGGCGCAATATAATTAGATATGTTAATAACAATAAAGAAAAACATCGGTTTAAAAGAGATTGATCGTCTGTATTTAGATTTATATTCTGGTATAAAAATTAATACGGTTATTAATATTATGTTGCCTAAAGAGCTTACTAAGAATTACTTAGGTCTAGCATCTTCATTGATTCAATTTGTTGCTACTTGGACAAGATATAGTAATTCAGGCAAGCTACTAATTGATATAGAAAAACCAACATCAAATGATATAGAAGGGTTATATGCTTTTGAATATGTTTTTCCTATCATTTCGCTAGTGTGGAATTCTAATGGTGTTTATGATAAAACTGGGGAAGTTAGTTTGAGGAATGATTTCAAAGAAATGAATGCGTTAGTTTTTGATGATATGAAAAAAGTTAAAGCAATGAAAGGTGAAAAACTACTTCTAACAAATTTTGATCATTTACCAAAAGAATATGGCATCCTAGCAACTTTTGAAAAAAATGGCAGATATATATTAAATGAAAATGATTTATTAGAAAGTTTAAAACCATCTATTTTAAATGATGTTTTAAGAAATTCAAGGGAGAGTAAATCAATTTTTGAAACTGTTCAAAAAGATTTTATTGGTATTGTATATGAATTAATGAAGAATACTTTTGAATGGGCTAAAGATGATGAGTTAGGAGTTCCTTACAACCCTAATGTTAGAGGGATTTTAATTAAATTCAATAAAAAAAAGAGAGTTAAATTATTGGAGGAATACAATAATAATAATGCAGTTTGTAAATATTTTAGTAGTGATGTATTGAAAGAGAATTCATTAGGGCAATTATATTTTCTTGAGATATCAGTTATTGATAGTGGTGCCGGTTTCATTAAAAAATATAAATCATTAAACAACGACACTGAATGTAGTGATATTGATATCGTAAAAAAATGTTTAATTAAACACAATACATCTGCTAGAGGTCTTGATAAAACGGACAAAGGCAGAGGTTTAGACAGAATATTAAATATTTTAGACAACAAGGGGTTTCTAAGGATAAAAACAGACAAGGTGTGTTTATATCGAGATTTGATTTCTGATAATTATAAAGTTAATGAAACAAATGACGTTAAACAGATGGAACTTTTTGATTGGAAAACGTATAGTAATGAGGTTTTTACTGAATATAAATATGCGTCTGGTTCTGTTGTTACAATTATTTATCCATTAGCACAAAATATAGTTTAATTTATGAAAAACTTTTACATTTATAAGTTTGACTATATTGTGAAGTCAACCGAGAAACCAATATCTGCAACAGTTATTTTTTGTGATAATACGATTTTAAATGAAGTTAATTTAAAAGTTGAAATAAAAAATTTTTATGAAGAATGTTCTCAAACTGATAAAATTTTTATCATAGGAGGAGAATATTTACAGGATGAAATGATTAAAGTTTTTATTGACAACAAAGAGAGCACTTTCATAGGAATTCCAAGGAGAGAAGATACTTCGTTTTATGAAAATATTTATATTTTATCTTTTAATAAATCAGGGGTATTAAAACTCATAAATCGAGATGGTGATATTCCAGCAAAATTTAAAGAGTATTTTTTAAACGAAGGACTTCAAAATATATTTATAAAAAGAGGAGGTTTAGTTGAAACAGAAGGGACACATCATTATGTTTTTCCTTCGAAAAAGCATTGTAATAAATTTTTAAGAACAGGAAATATTTTACTTTATAGTAGTGAGATTTATTTTATTGCTTTTGCATTACTGAAGCATTTTGACGAAGAAATTCACAATCAAATTTATTGCGATAGTTCTTCTATAAATTCAATTGCCTTATCATTATCCGAACTTAAAAATAGATTTAATAGTGTTAAAACTCAAATTCCTATTGAAAGTTTTAGTTCATATGATGGCCTTTACAAAAATGATTTAAATTATAAGAAGAATGCTTTATTATTAATTTCTGCTTCTACTTCTGCTAATATAATTACATACATATTAGATTCTCATAAAGAAATTGAACGTCAGAATATTGTTGTTTTGTTTTTTTTAGGAAATGAAAAAAAGTATAACAATGTAAAAGATAAAGTGCTTTGTAATTTAACAGAGTCCAAAATTAATCCAAATGGGATAACTGAATATAATACTTATTATGAAAAAGATTGTATTCACTGTAAATCTGGATCATATCCTGTTCAAGTATCAGGAGATGTTTTTTTATTAGAAAAACCTAAAATTAATTCTTTATTAATTGGAGTTACTGATGCAGATAAAAAGCTGTCTAGTTTTGTTGAACAATTCAAATCTCATAAATTTAGTAATACAGTTCTAAAAACAAATTACAAGGAAGCAAGTCCATCAAACAAATATGAAATTTATATTGATTTTTCAGAAATATTAGATGGAATAAAGAATAATAGATATGAAAAGTATCATAAAAAATTAGATGCTTATATTAATCAATTTGTTCCAAGTAATACACGCTACATTGTTTATTTAAATGATAATTCATCAAAGGAATTAGCAAATTATGTATTTAATAAAATCATAGAGAATTATGTTGCTGATAAACTGCCAGAACTAATCAGTCAAGATGATTTAACGAGTGATATTAAAAAGGGAAGTGTTGGGAGTGTCCTAGTTGTAGGGTCTTGCATTTCTAATGGCAAAAATTTATTGTATTTAAGTAGAGCTTTAAGAAAATTTGATAAACTACGAATTGTATATTTTGTTGGTATATCAAGAATGAAAAGTAAAGAAGCTTTATCTGTATTGAAAAGCAACTTGAAGCAAGGCAATTATGGTCCAGAAACGAGTACTTGTGTCGAAGTTGAAAGTATTCATTGCCTAAACAATTCAAAAGAAACTTCTTGGGTTGTAGAAATTGATTTTTTAAATCAACTAATAACATTGTTAAATGACGAAAGTATTGATAATACAACAATTGATTTCTTCAAAAATAGACTTAAAAATATTCAGGACAGTTTTAGTATTTTAAATAAAGGGTTATCAAATGGACTTTTCTATCCAAGAGTTATTAAAAAACCACATAATGAATTAGCTATAAGGAATAATTTTGCATTTTTTAATTTTCATAATTATGTTAAAGATGTTACTCAATCAGATATTTATTTTACCATTTCCAATATTTTAAATGGTCTAAGGAATTCTGATAAAATTGATAAATCATTAAAGCAAACTTCTTTTGTTAGAAATCTTATTTCTCCAGGTAATTTTAATCGTTTTAATGATGGTATTATTCAAGCCTCGATTTTGCGAAGTGCTAATGCTGATGAGTTGAGTTATTCTATTGATTATGATTTGTCTTTAGAAATGAAAAATATACTTGAAACACTAATCAAATACCATAAAGACGAGCAGAGCGAAGCATTGTTGGAGTTTTTATACGCTATATCAATCTCTAAATTATCTTTTAAAGAATCGCACTTAATTGAATTGATTAAACTAATAGAATCTGATTGTAAAGATAAAATCATCAAATGTTTTGCATTATACATTAGAAAAAATATAATAGCAAAATATAAAGACTAATTTATTCTACATACAACATTTACGTTAATAACAAGACGTGCAATCAAGCGGTCTCACTACGGTCGTTCCCTTTGTTCCGTTCAGCTGTTCCAGTCGGTCAACCTTATATTTTCATAAGAACTTTTTCGGGAAATAGGCAATTTATCATTTCAATTCAATAGCTTGGTTTCCCTCCGTTCCACAGACACTTCACAGCACAAAAAAATACAGCAGCTTGAAAATAAGCAGCTATATTTTTTGCGCTGTTTCGTTCCTCATCTTCACACGGTCTCTTCCTGCGTTCGGTCGGGCTTATGCATCCACAATACAGCTTCATTTCGTTACACTCCACAGGCTACGTTTCACTACATTCCAGCCGTATTATGTCTGCCGCCCTTTATTTTTTCAGCGGTTGCTCTTTCGCACAGCCATCGGGTTAGCTCCGTTCAGTAAAAACTTCACTTTGCCCTAAATCAAGGAACGCCAAAGGCTGACTTATATTTTTTCCCCGCCGTTTCACGCTCGCAGTACTTCTCTCCACTTCGCAAAAGCTACGTTCGTTCCCGTCCTGCGGTGGCAGTTCGATTGCCGCAACTCCGCCACTGCGCTCCTCACAAAAAATTCCGTAAAAACTCCATTTTTGTTGCGGTGCTTGGGGGTGTTTGATTGCCGGTTAAACAATGAAATTCTCAATAAAAAAGATTTCAAACAAGAAACATCTTGCTATAAAAAAAATAAATAAAAAGAAAGTAAAGGTAAGTTCCGGTTTCAAAAAGTAAAGTTCAAGCCCTACGGGTTTTTGAAAAAATCTCCACCCTTACATTTCCAGTTCAACGTTTGATTATACTATATGATTTCATTCCATAAGAACAGTAGGGTAGTATTTTTTCAAAAAAACTTGACTTCTTTTGAAACCTCCACTATTTAGACGACTTTCTTTTTTTTTCTTTTTTTCTTTTGAAAATAATAATAAAATAGGTTGGGAAGAAATAAAAAAGCCTGGTCTTACGACTAGGCTTAGATTTTAATAAAAAGATGAATTCAATTCTTAAATTTATAAACCACTGACTAGAACTAATGCCAAAGGATTAAATGAACCATTTTTCAAAGGATACATACTGCCATTTACTTCTTGGAAGAATTCTATTCCTAAAGCAAGAAATAATGGTTTTGTACTCGCAGGAGTGACGTTATTTGTTTGGCTAATTACCGCTGTTGCTGTAAAATTCCAAGGTAAAATAGCTGTTTCAGAATTGGACGTAACAAAGGTTTCTGCTTCAAAATCCACTTCAGCACCAGCAGAAGTAATTTTGAAATGTGTAGTTCCACCTGGGGCAGCAATCATATTTGCAGGAATAAATGAATCTAAATCAACTGTTATCGCTCCCGTAACTCTGTCGATATTAGCATTAAATGGAGCAAACAAGCTAGTGCCTAATTTACCTCTTATATTGAACTCAAAACCTTTTAGTAATTCTGCTTCGCCATCGATAACATTTCTCAAACCTCTTTCACTGGTAGTGTCGGCTTGTATAACCTTAACCATAGATTGTGTAAGTCTGCTAACCATTCTGCTATCAGATGAGTTCAATAGCAAAGTTCTTAAAGCTGTTCTTAATGTTTTTCCTGCTGTCCCTGCTCGACCAAACTCAGAACCGTTTTCACGCGTTCTTTGAAATGCAGGATCATTTTTGATTCTGTTGGCATCAATCCCGCCTTTTTCACGTGCTAAATGCCCGTCTTTAGTTTTGTAAAAAGTAATATCCCCGATAGTACCTTTCAATTTAATAATTCCATTCTGTCTGGCCATAATTTCTAAAATTTACGTTGTTAATTGCTTTTCTTTTTTTCAATCTTCATATCTTTTTACGGATGTAACAAATTGATTTCAAAACAAATATTAGATAATTTAGATAACATTTGAAAGGGTGTGTAATGCCATAAGTCACATTTGAACACAAATGGCACTAAACGACTAAAATGTCTTATAAAATTTACTAGATTGGACTATATTGCAGGGTATAAAAGAGTGATATTTTCCAATTAATTTTAAGAATGACTATAAAAAGGTTTACAGTAGTTTTAAGTATGCCAAAGTCTAGTCAAAGGCATAGATAGAGTATGAAAAACGAGAATAAAAGATTATGTATTTACCCGAAAGACATACAACGGATTACAGGAAAGAGTTATCGTCAAAGCATTAGATTGTTGCAAAAAATCAGAGAGGAGCTTAAAAAGCTTGAAAATGAATTTGTATCTATTGAGGAGTTCTGTCAATATACTAGTTTAAAACCGGAACAGGTATATCCTCTAATTATTGGATGACTTTCGTTTTATCCAATAATTGAAAAAGAAATCAAATTATAGAGTATCTATATTAGCTTTGGTACGGCAATTTATATTTTTTAGATACTTTATGAGCCGCTTAGAAATAGGCGGTTTTTTTGTTACCTATAGTTTGGCTTACCGTATATAATTTTCTTAAGTTCTGTCTCATTCAATTCATAAGATTCTCTAAAGCCTATTTCTCCAAGCTCTAATGCGCGATCTTTCATATATCGGAAGTATTCACTATAGCTTCCAACTTTGAGTGTAATTATTATTACCTGCGTGTCATTTTCTAATTCGTGTTTTATATCTTCTACAAAGAAATAATTAATAGGTATTGAAGCACTAATAATCGGCAAACTAATGTTATCACCAACTCTGGGTAAATGTGTCAAACAATCAACAGTAAATTGGCAACTATAGTCAAAGTAACTTATGAAAAAGTGATATAATACTTTTTTAAATGTCAAATTTAGTTTTCTATCATAAGTAAATATTTCAGAATGCATCTTTAGAAGTATTTTTCTAAGTATATGACTTTTTAATCCTGTTGCTTCTTCAATATCTTTCATTCTTGGAAAAGGAATATCCAAATCATCATCTAAATAATCTTTATCACTAAGAAATTCAATAATAGGTTGGTATTCTTTTCTATCCCTAAACAGGTCTTTTAATTGACTATTAATGTAAATAAAATCAACAACTATTTGTTTTATTGATACTTGAGTTTTCATAATTACTTTTTTAATATAAAAATAGTAATAATTTTTTATGAAAATTGTGGGGATAATGTGGGGATATATTATAAATAAAAAACCCTAACACCTTTGTTTACAAGGGTTAGGGTAATTTTTCAGCGGAGAAAGAGGGATTCGAACCCCCGGACCTGTTACAGTCAACAGTTTTCAAGACTGCCGCATTCGACCGCTCTGCCATTTCTCCAGTATGTCGCTTTCATTACTTGATTGCGAGTGCAAATATAAGAACCTTTTTTGGTTATGCAAATCTATTTTTAGAAAAAAAGCATCTATTTCCTGGACTAATTTTTAAAGGTTTCATTTTCTTTACTTTAGATGAAATGTATTGTTGTAAAATAGTTATGAATAGCTTTAATACTTTACATATTCGGTTATTTCTAATCCATATCCAATCATTCCTACTCGTTTTGTTCCCTCAGTATTGGATACTAATCTGATTTTTGAGATGTCAATATCATGTAATATTTGCGCTCCAATACCAAAATCTTTGCTGTCGATGATGATTTTTGGTGCTTTCATCACACCCTCACTTTGTAATAATTTGAGTTCAGCGATGCGATTCAATAAGTTTACGGATTGCATGTCCTGATTGATGAAAATAACGGCACCTTTTCTTTCCTCATTAATCACTTGGAACATGTCATCCAGTTGTTGGTCTGCGTTATTGGTCAATGTACCTAACAAATCATTATTCACTTGTGAAGAATTGATTCTGGTTAAAATCGATTCACCTAAATTCCAAGTTCCTTTGGTCAAAGCGATATGTATTTGTTTGTTGGTCGTTTGTTGGTACGCTCGTAGTCTAAAGGTACCAAAACGGGTCTCTATGTCAAAATCCTCTTTTTTAATAATCAAACTATCGTGTTGCATTCGATACGCTACTAAAGCTTCAATGGAAACTAATTTCAAATCGAATTTTTTAGCCACTTCTACTAATTGTGGTAAACGCGCCATAGAACCATCCTCGTTCATAATTTCTACGATTACACCTGCTGATTTAAATCCAGCTAATCTTGCAAAATCAATAGCCGCTTCAGTATGCCCGGTTCTTCTTAATACACCACCTTGTTTTGCAATAAGAGGGAATATGTGTCCTGGACGTGCTAAATCATGTGGTTTAGTTTTTGAATCAACTAACGATAAAATTGTTTTTGCTCTATCTCCAGCTGATATTCCTGTAGTTACTCCATTACCTCTTAAATCTACTGAAACCGTAAAAGCGGTTTCCATAGGATCTGTATTGTTAGTTACCATTACATGTAATCCTAATTCTTTGCAACGGCTTTCTGTAAGTGGAGCACAAATCAATCCTCTACCGTGGGTAGCCATGAAATTAATCATTTCAGGGGTCACTTTTTCGGCTGCTGCCAAAAAATCTCCTTCATTTTCGCGGTCCTCATCATCAACAACAATGATTATTTTTCCTTGGCGAATATCTTCTATCGCTTCTTCAATTGTGTTGAGTTGTATGTTATTTGTAACCATTTGTACTATTAGTTTTGTGATGGTAATAATTTTTTAATTATTTTTTGGAATGGAGCCAGAATAACATCCATGTTTATTAATCCGATGTCGTTTGTGGCTCTGTATGTTAGTAAAACAGCTAATGGTGTCAGGATAAATGACGATAGCCAAGCTCCCATAAAAGGAGTCATTCCGTTTTCCTGTGCAATTCTTTTTCCAAAAGTATTTATAAAGTGAAATGTTATAAAGATTAAAATAGCAAAGACAATTGGAAGCCCCAAACCACCTTTTCTAATAATTGCGCCTAATGGTGCTCCAATGAAAAACATTAGAAAACAAGCAAATACAATTACAAATTTATCGTAAAATGCCAATAAATGTCTATTGATGTTTTTTTGTTTATTGTCTAATTCTGCTTTAGTAGTATCGATGGAGTAGGTTATGCTGGTAAGATTACTAATCGCTATTTTTAAAATATCCGATTTTTGTTCCAAAGTATACAATGACATAATATCTTTAGGAAGCGGTTTTCTTTTTGCTGCTTTTTCCAGTTTTTTATTCAAAGGAATACCAACACGCATATTGCTGTTCTCAGAAAATGAAATAATATCATTTTTTATGTTCTTGTTTAATGAATCCAAAGTGTATTTTAATTCATTAACAGTCAGCATGGTGTTCGTATTTGCCACACTTTCATCGGCTACATCGGTCTTGTTTAATTCAGATAAATCGATATTGATGATGTGCTTTTTAAAAGAACTTTTGGCAAAAGGCATTTTACTGCGATCTTCATACTTTTTTGGAACAATATCCTCGTAATAATACCCATCGTTTAACACTAATTGTAAAATACTCGATTGTTCACTGCTGATTAACTCACCATCTTTTGCTTTAATGACGGTTTTACTTCCGTCACCAATTCTAGATTTTTTGTGAATTGTCACGCCAGTTAGAATGTTACCCTGTTCACCTGATTTTTTATTAACCTTAATATTGTAAAAACCCACATCGTTAAACTGACCTTCGGCTATTGCCAATGCCGGTTTTACTTGTGCAATATTTTTTCTGAAATTGATGAATTTATATTCCGCATAAGGGATGACATTATTCGAAAAGAAAAAGGCCACAATACTTAATAAAACAATGAATACCGTCAAACTTCTCATGGCTCTTTGCAAGGAAATGCCAGAAGATTTCATCGCAGCAAATTCATAATTCTCAGCCAAATTACCAAAAGTCATTATAGAAGACAATAAAATAGAAAGTGGCAATACCAATGGTACAATTCGAGGCATGGAAAATGCCAGAAATTTAATAATCATTAATAGATCTAAATCTTTACCAGCCAATTCAGAGATAAATAACCAGACTGTTTGAAGTATAAAAATGAAAAAGAGTATTACAAATACCGTAGTAAATGTAGTCAAGAATGTTTTTAATAAATATTTGTCAAGAATTTTCACCGAATAGATTAATCTAATTTGTTGATGTAGTAATTTGGATATTTACTTTCCGCAAATGTAAATTGATTTTTTGACAAAGGTTGGTTGGTTTTGAAAGAATTAACCGTTAAAGTTGTTTTTGTTCCTTTTTTACCCATTTCTATTAAGTTATAAATGTGTTTTGTTTGGATATCAATTCCCAGTAACACTTCTTTTCTTTGATCTTTTGAATTGGTGGGAATCAGTTTTATATACTGAATTTTTCGACCTTTTACGTTCTGTAAAATATCCATATTGTATTTATAACCCGTATTGAAAAAAGTTAACATTTTTGAAGGAGTAATGGCATTGTCGTCTTTTTCATTAACTTTAGAAATAGTAATTTCCTCATCTTCCGGAACAATAGTGTATGTTTTTTTGCCATCAAAAATTTTAGTCACTCCCATGAAATTCAAAACATATTGATTTCCTTTCATGGTTACATTTCCTTTACTGTCCTGATTGATGTTTTCTTTAGCATTGTTCAACGAATACTTGAAATCAATTACGATCGTATTGTAGCTTTTTACTTTAGCAGTAACTTGATCTAAAAGATCTTTTGCTTTTTTGTCTTGTGCTTGTATTGAGAAACTAAAAAATAATAATGCTGCAATTAAAATAAATTTTTTGCCCATACTTTCTGTATTGTTTTTTTTAGATTCTTGAATTTTTAATTTCATGGTATTAATTGTTTTGTTCATTGTTGAAAAATTGATCAAGAGAACTCATGTCCAGAATGTTTACACTTCGTGCTTTACTTCCTTCAAAAGGGCCTACAATTCCTGCAGCTTCGAGTTGATCAATCAATCGACCTGCTCTGTTGTAGCCTAATTTTAGTTTTCTTTGTAACAATGAAGCGGAGCCTTGTTGTGCATTTACAATGATTTCGGCAGCTTCTCTAAACAAAGTATCTCTATCAGAGATATTCATATCAAGATTAATGCCACTTTCCTCTCCTACAAATTCTGGAAGTAAATAAGCGGTTGCGTATGCTTTTTGCGAACCAATAAAATCAGTGATTTTTTCTACTTCAGGAGTGTCGATAAAGGCACATTGTACCCGCACCACATCATTTCCGTTTGTGTAAAGCATATCACCACGTCCTATCAATTGATCTGCTCCCTGCGTATCAAGGATGGTTCGGGAATCAATTTTTGAGGTAACTCTAAAAGCTATTCTCGCAGGAAAATTGGCTTTTATTAAACCTGTAATTACATTCACAGATGGTCTTTGTGTTGCTATTATTAAGTGAATTCCAATGGCTCGGGCCAGTTGTGCCAATCGTGCTATTGGTACTTCGACTTCTTTACCTGCCGTCATAATCAAATCGGCAAACTCATCCACTACCAGAACAATATAAGGCAAAAAGCGGTGTCCATTTTCTGGATTCAGTTTTCGAGCCTTAAATTTATCGTTGTATTCTTTGATGTTACGGACCATCGCATCTTTCAATAGAGAATACCGGTTGTCCATTTCTACACAAAGTGAATTTAGGGTATTCACCACTTTTGCATTATCCGTGATAATCGCATCATCCATATCTGGAAGTTTCGCTAAATAATGCCTTTCGATTTTATTAAAAAGGGTTAGCTCTACTTTTTTAGGATCGACCAAAACAAATTTAACTTCGGCTGGATGTTTTTTGTACAAAAGAGAAGTAAGAACGGCGTTTAATCCTACCGATTTTCCCTGTCCGGTAGCTCCTGCCATCAATAAGTGAGGCATTTTGGCTAAATCCACGACAAATGTTTCGTTCGAAATTGTTTTTCCAAGAGCGATTGGTAATTCCATTTCGGCTTCTTGAAATTTGGCAGAGCCAATAACACTTTTCATAGAAACCATCGTTGGATTCTTATTAGGAACCTCGATTCCTATAGTTCCTTTTCCGGGAATAGGGGCAATGATACGAATTCCTAATGCCGAAAGTGACAATGCGATATCATCCTCTAAACTCTTGATTTTTGAAATACGAATTCCAGCTTCCGGTACAATTTCATATAAGGTAACCGATGGTCCAACGGTCGCTTTTATTTGAGCAATTTCTATTTTATAATTGCGAAGGGTGTCTACAATTCTGTTTTTATTTTCTTCTAATTCTTCCTGATTGATTGTAATTCCTCCGGTCGAATATTCTTTTAATAAATCAATCGTAGGGAATTTATAATTGGATAAATCCAAAGTTGGGTCGAATAATCCAAAATCAGCGACTAATCTTGAGGCTAGATTTTCTTCGATAATATCCTCTTCAGGCGCTGTCTCTATTACAAAAGAATCGTCTGCAGTAGTAATGACTTCAGGAGTTGCAATTGGCGTGACTTGCATCGCAAGCGGTTTTACTACCGGATCTCTATTGATATCAGATGAATTACTGATAGTTGGTTTCAAAGCTTCCTTGTTAATTTCGAATTGTGAACCATTCGTTTTTAAATGGATGTTGTCCAGTTCGTCTTCAACAACAGCAAATTCTTCCAGATTGTAGGCGCTTTTGCCATTATTTAGCGGATTAGTAATTGGAATTGCTTTCATTTCTTTTTTGGTAGTATCAAAAAAGGACTGAATACTTTCCGGCGAAAGCTTTATTTTGAAGATGATATAAATGATAAGTCCGAATAGCAAAATCATTAATGTTCCTGTTTTTCCGATGTAATCCTGCAGGAATAAATTCAATTCATATCCAATGGTTCCTCCTAATTCAGGTGCTGAAGTTGCAAAAAATCCAAATAAAATGGATAAAATAATAATCACGAATAAATCCCAAAACCAAATATTCTTGAGCTTTCTTACCGCAATACCAAGAACCATGTATATTCCAGTAAGGAAAAATAAGCGCACAAATATAAATGCAGCAATTCCAAAACCTCTGTAAATAAGTAAGTCAGCTATAAATGCACCAGATTTCCCCAACCAATTGTGGACTATTTCGCCCCTGTTAGTTAGTTCTCTAACAGCACTTTGATCTTGTTGTCCGTAAATGAAAAAGGAAATAAACGCAAATAATAGCGCTATTGAAAACAATACCAACAGAGCACCAAAAACAATTTTGTGTTGTTTGGTGATTCTTAATGGATTCTTTCCCTCAGCTTTAGTGTCGTTTTTTTTATCTAAAGGTGCTGTTTTTTTTATTTTTGCCATTCTGGATGCTACTATTATCTAAAGTAATATTGGTATATATATGATTAAACCGATTGCTATTGCTGTTAATGCAGCAAAAAATACTGCTCCTGCAGCAATATCTTTGATAAATCCAATTCTTTCATGATAATTAGGATGAATAAAATCAGCTACTTTTTCAATTGCTGTATTTAAACCTTCAATACTCATGACCAAACCAATGGCTAAAGTCTGAAAAAGCCATTCTGTTTTAGAAATGCCAAAATAAAATCCCGCAATGGTAATCAATATTCCTATTGAAAATTGTACCATAATGCTGTGCTCTGTGGTAATCAATTTTACGGCCCCTTTAAAAGCATAAGTGACGCTTTTTAATCTCCCGGTAAAGAAAGTATTGTCTTTTTGAAATTCCATTCGGCTGCTGTTAAAGTACTGCTAATGCAGCTTCGTAATTTGGTTCATCTGCAATTTCAGCAACTTGTTCCGTATGTGTAATTGTTCCGTTTTCATCAACAACAATAATAACTCTTGAATGCAATCCTGCCAAAGGTCCGTCAGTAATTTCTAAACCATTCGTTTTACCAAAACTTCCTTCTGAAAAATCAGATAAATTAACGACATTATCAAGACCTTCTGCACCACAGAAACGTTTTTGGGCAAATGGTAAATCTCTTGAAATACATAAAACAGTCGTGTTCTCTAAAGTACTGGCACTTTCGTTAAATTTTCGAACGGATGCTGCACAAGTTCCTGTGTCAACACTTGGAAAAATATTCAATACTAATTTTTTTCCTGCAAAGTCTGCTAGTGAAGTGTATGAAAGATCCGTTTTAACTAATTTAAAATCAGCAATTTTTGTACCTACTTTTGGTAATTCTCCTGAAGTCTGTACTGGATTCCCCCCCAATGTTATTGAAGCCATAATGTTTGTTTTTTAATGAGGTTCAAAAGTATGAAAATTATTTAAGAATTTGTCCTCAAATCTCTTGATAAGTTTGCCATTTTGGCTCAAATTATCAACCACAAGATTCAATGTGGTTTTAGTTTATGGAATAAAAAAACGCACTCGTTGCGGAGTGCGTTTTAGAATTGTTGAATTAAAAATTCTTTTTATTTATCGATAGAACCCAGAACACGTTTCATGAAAGTGTTTAAAGCTTCTTTTTTATCAGTTCCGGTTTTTACCAGCTTATTAACTTCTAAAGCACCATACATATTAGAAATTAATTCCCCTATAACATCTAATTCTTCATCTTTCAATGACGAGATTTCAGTCATTGCTTCCAGAACTTCGATTGTTTCTATGATGTAATCTTCATCATTTTCTTCTATAAACTGCGTTAAATGCTTAATTACAGGTAATTTCATATTTAGACTTCTTAGATTTTTAGACTTCTTAGATTTTTAGACATTTTAGATTTTTAGACTTCTTAAATTATTTTCAAATTTTAGATAAAAGATTCTAGGAATCTATTAAACTAAGAAGTCTAAAAAATCTAAGCTAGTCTAGTGATCTAATTAAACGATCTCGTTTACTAATTCAATTAGCACTTCTTGTTTATTTGTTTGTGTTTCGTTTACCAATTTACCATTCACAAAAGTGGCAAAAGTTGGCAAATTACTCACATTGGCTAATTTTCTGGATTCAGGAAAATTTTCCGCATCAACAAGAGCAAAAGTGATTGTTTCGTTTTCTGAAGCTAATTTTTTGAATTTTGGCTTCATAATTCGACAATTTCCACACCATGATGCCGAAAACTGAACGACTACTTTTTCGTCTTTTGCAATTAAATCCTGTAACGTATCTTCGGTTAATTCGATTAACATATTTTTATTTTTTTGAGGTTCTAAGCTACTAAGTATTAATCCTTAGAATCTTAGTGTCTTAGTAGCTTAATCTCTTTGATTTATTAGTTTAAACTTAAATATTCAGCAGTACTTTTTCTGTCAGCACCCATTGCTTCTTTTCCAGCTTCCCAGTTTGCAGGACAAACTTCTCCTTTTTCTTGAATGTGCGTGTACGCGTCAACCATACGTAAATATTCATTTACATTACGACCTAATGGCATATCGTTTACACTTTCGTGGAAAATTTTTCCAGTCTCATCGATAAGGTACGTTGCTCTGTACGTTACATTAGAACCTTCAATAATGATAGAATCTGTTTCTTCACTATAAACTGTTTCTTCAATATCAAGAATTCCTAAAATATTAGATAAGTTTCTGTTTGTGTCAGCAAGAATTGGGTAGGTAACACCTTCAATTCCACCATTATTTTTTGGAGTATTTAACCATGCAAAGTGTACTTCGTTCGTATCGCAAGAAGCACCAATAACAATTGTATTTCTTTGTTCGAATTCTGGTAAAGCAGCTTGAAAAGCATGTAATTCAGTTGGGCAAACAAATGTAAAATCTTTTGGGTACCAAAACAAAAGTACTTTTTTGTTGTTATTTACAGCTTCTTCGAAAATGTTGATTTTTAAATTATCACCCATTTCAGAGATAGCATCTACTGCAATACTTGGAAATTTTTTACCTACTAATGACATTTTATTTACTTTTTTAGTTATTTTTTTGAAGGTGCAAAAGTAGTTATACTAAAAGTAAATAGGAATAGCAGTTGATTATAAAAATTTATTTCAAAATAGGGAATTACTATACTGTTATTTTCGAAAGATTTAAGTTGTTAATTATCGGAAGTTAACCTCCACAGGAAGAGTTCCTTTGCATTTTGTGTTTTCCAAAAGTTGTTCGGCGGCAGCTTCTTGAAACTCTGGAAAATCTTGATACATTTCTATAATTCCTAAAGCATGTTCCAGATTTGGTATCAATTGAAGTGCATACGGATTCCCAAAAACATATAAAACACATTTTTTGGTGGTGAATAAGTTGCCTAAAAATTGAAGAACGGAGTCTTCAATGTCAAAATTGTTTAAAGGTTTTGCCTTTGGAACAAATAAAGAAATGACCAGTGTGTCAAATCTATTTAAGTTTTTTTCTAATTCATTCAGAACGGATTCACCTCCAGTTTCATAACTAAATTCGGGTGAAGGCAAAGCGTTAGTCAAGCTTTTAAAAAACACAGTATCAGTGTTTTTGTAAATGCTGAGTTTGGCGAAATCTTCTCTGTTTTTTGCATCAAAAACGGTCACGGTATTGTGATTGTCTTTTATTTTTGTAATGCAGTTTTTAGCTATTTTCAGGTTTAATTTTGAAGTAGTTTCAAAATCAAAGTCATTCGTTGAAAGGTTTGGCAAGCTGAGATTTCCATCTGTAATTCCTGCTTTTTGTTTGCATTTCCAGATGCGTTGAAAACTAGCTTCAATTCGCTCCAGAGTTGCGTTTTTTAGGATTTCCTGAATTCCTTCGGGTACATTTTCGGCAAAACACAAAACATCATTTCCGGCATTAAAAGCTTCCCATTCCAGTTGTCCTTTTTTCTCATATAATTTAGAAACGCTGTGCATGTTCAACGCATCCGAAATCACTAAACCATCATAACCTAATTGCTTTCGCAAAAGCGTCTCGATTACAGATTTTGACAAAGTTGCCGAGGTGTCTTTTCCTTCGTTCAAAGCGGGAACGGCCAAATGACCAATCATAATGGAGTCGACATTATTCTCGATTCCTTTTATAAAAGGAACTAATTCATTGGCTAATAATTCTTCCAGTGTTTCTTTTAAAATCGGTAATCCTAAATGCGAATCGACATTTGTATTTCCGTGTCCAGGAAAATGTTTGAGACAGCCTAATACACCGACAGCATTCATTCCTCTGAGATATTCCAGCGCAAAATCGGCTACTTTTTCTTTGTTTTGCCCAAAAGAACGATACCCAATTACTGGATTATTTGGGTTGTTATTGATGTCCGCTAATGGCGCCAAATTATAATGAATTCCAACCGATTTTAAGTCTAAACCTATTTGTTTCCCTACTTCATAAATCAAATTTTTTTCACTTTCAGGCAAAGCACCAAGTGTAATAGCATGTGGGTATTGAGGTGTTTTTTCGACGCGCATGGCCAATCCCCATTCGGCATCAATGCTCATTAATAACGGAGTTGTAGCACAATTTTGGTACCTGACGATGAGTTCCTTTAAACGTTGAAAACTATCATCATTCAGGACTATTTTTTTCTTGGTTTCATAATTCGTCGCAGCGCTTGCTCTGCTGTGAAAAAAAGTCAATCCACCTATATTGTAATCTCTAATCAATCGTTCGGTAGCCTGAATATTTTCCTCGGTATCATTGATGAATACAGCAGGAAAGAAAAATTGCCCTATTTTTTGTTCTAATGTCATTTTGAAACAACTTTAAATGGTAAAATTAAATATCTAATTTCTTTCCAAAATCGGCAGGAAAAATCAAAAAGCGTGATAAAATTAATCCTGGAATTGTTGCCAAAAACACCCAAATAAAGAAATTTCCATAGCCTAGATATTCTTGGATATAACCGCTCAACATTCCCGGAAGCATCATCCCTAAAGCCATAAATCCGGTTGCAATAGAGTAGTGGGACGTTTTAGATTCGCCATCGGCCACATAAATCAAATACATCATGAAAGCGGCAAAACCAAAACCATAGCCAAATTGTTCCGCGATTACCGTTGCATAAATATAGAAAACGGAGCCAGGGTGAAAATGAGACAATAATATGAATCCTATAATAGGTAAATGCATGGCTAGAATCATGGGCAACATCCATTTTCCCAATCCATCTCTGGAAATGACAATCCCGCCCAAAATCCCGCCAATCGTCAGTGAAATGACTCCAAAGGTTCCATAAATAACGCCGACATCTTGTGTGGTTAAACCCATACCGCCTGCAGTTACAGGATCAATTAAAAAAGGAGTTAGCATTTTTAATAATTGGGATTCCCCTAATCTGAATAACAGAATGAAAGCCAAAACTAAACCAATTTGTTTTTTTTGAAAAAAAGTAGCAAAAACAACTCCGAAGCTTTTATTTGGAACGGATTCTATTTTTGTTGCTACAATTTTTGCTTCTATTTTTGGAGTCGAAAAATAATTATAAAGGGTAATTACTGTCATAATCAATCCCACAATTATCATAGTGTACGACCATGCTTTTTGTTTATCTCCATATTCCTGTTCTAAATAACCGGCAATTACCACGATTAGTCCATTTCCGGTAAGCATGGAAAGTCTATAAAAAGTACTGCGAATTCCAAGGAAAAAGGATTGTTGGTCTTTCTCTAAAGCCAACATATAAAATCCATCACTGGCGACATCATTCGAAGCAGATGCAAAAGCGGCAACCCAAAAAACAGCTAAACTGACTACGAAAAAATTACTCAAAGGAATCGTTAAACCCACAATTAAAAAAGCAATAGAAATTAGCAATTGCATGCTTAAAAACCATTTTCTTTTAGTTGAATAGAGATCAATAAATGGACTCCACAACGGTTTTATTACCCAAGGTAAATACAGTAAACTGGTATAAATTCCAATATCCTCATTGTTGATTCCGAGGTTTTTATACATGATTACCGATACCGAAATAATAATGGCATAAGGCAATCCGGAAGCAAAGTTTAAAACGGGAATCCAATACCAAGGTCTATTGTCTGTTTTCATTTAAAGCAAATTATATTCAATTAAAATTACAGCGTAAAGTTGACAAAAGTAGCTTCACTTTCATTGCCATAAAAATCGATGAATGTAATGGCGCAGGAATTATTTTTATCTAATTTGTAGGTAGGAATTACTATTTCAATCGGATTTTTCTCATTGAAAGCAATCTTGTTGATGATTTGACTCGGATCATTCACATCAATTTGCGTTTTAAGTGTTGATCCGTAAACCATTACATAACGCACTTGGCTGTTTTCAGGATAGTCTACATTAAAACTAGATGATAGAGCATTTTTGGACAGTGTATTTGCTTTTGGAACAGCTAATACTTGTTTGACAAAATTGGGAACAACATACGGAAGCGCTGGATATTTATATTGGTTATTTTCCAGTAATCGAGTCACACTTTGGTTTTTATTCAAAAATGATTTGGCACTAAAAAAAGCATTTCCCTGAATGTTTTTGTAGGATCTGGTAATGTCTATTTGATTGGGGATTTCTTTTGGATTATTCCATCTTTTATCAGAATCTGTATTGATTTTATATGTTCCGTTTCCAATGTAGATTGCAGTATTCGTTGAGTTCTCAGACCACCAACGCAATAATTTTGAATACGAAGCTTTAGGATGATCCATGCTCCAGTACAATTGAGGAACAAGGTAATCAATCCATTTGTTTTCCATCCACGCTAGCGGATCAGCGAATAAATCATCGTAATTCGTTTGTCCAGCTTCTGTTTCGGAACCTCTAGGATCTACTGATTTATTTCTCCATACACCAAATGGGCTAATGCCAAATTGTACCCACGGTTTGATGCTTTTAATAGAAATTGAAACGTCTTTTACAAAAGTGTTGACATTGGAACGTCTCCAATCTTCTATGCTCATTCCGTTTCCATATTTTTTGAAAGAATCCGTATCGTTAAATGCTTCTCCTTTTATTCTGTACGGATAAAAATAGTCATCAAAATGAATGGCATCAATGTCATAATTTTGAACCACTTCTTCGACAACGGTCAACAAATGTTTTTGAACTTCAGGTAATGCAGGATTGTAATAATATTTTCCACCGTATTTAATCATCCAGTCCGGATGCTTAAAATAGTCATGTTCTGGACTTAAAAGTGCGGTATTGTAATCCATTGTAGCACGATACGGATTTAACCAGGCATGAAACTCAAATCCACGGGCATGAGTCTCAGCTATCATCCAAGCGAGTGTATCAAAATAAGGTTTTGGGGCTTGTCCTTCTTTTCCGGTCAAAAAACGGGACCAAGGCGCTAATTTTGTTGGATAAAAAGCATCACCAACACTTCTAATCTGAACAATTACGGCATTATAATTTAGTTTTTTATAGGCTTCTAATATTTCAATATAATCCGCTTTTTGTTTGGCAACATTATCGGTACTGCTTTTTGGCCAGTCAATATTAACCACGGTAGCTATCCAAACGGCTCTAAATTCATTTTTTGGATTTGTAGCCAAGGCTTGTGCATTACCATTCCAAAAAGAAAGTAAAAGGAACGAAATAAGCAAAAGGGTGTGCTTGTAATTTTTCATTAGAGTCTTGTTTATAAAGTATTCAAAAATAGTTTTTTTAGTGAAATTTACCAGTTAAAATGGTTTTAAAATTTGACTTATTTTAACAGCGCAATTTCTTTGCCAGTTTTTTAAAAATGAGATTAAAGAATACTTTCTAATCAATAACATAAGGATTTGAATATTTCTTATCAGTTTTTAAAGTATAAACGGCTATATATTTATATTTGTGAAAATAATAGCAATTTACTCCATTACATGTCAATCACGCCTCAATTACAAGAATTATCTCAGTCCTTAGAAGGAACACTTTTATACGATGATCTCCATAAAACGCTGTATGCCACAGATGCTTCTGCGTATCGGATTATGCCAGTTGCTGTAGCGATTCCAAAATCAGAGGAAGATATTGTCAAAATTATTCGCTTTGCAGCAAAAAATAAAATTTCAATTACGCCCAGAACTGCCGGAACTTCCTTAGCGGGTCAAACAGTAGGTAACGGGATAATTGTGGATGTTTCCAAACATTTCACCAGGATTGTCGCTTTTGATTCGATAAAAAAAACGGTTACCGTACAACCTGGAGTGATTCGGGATGAACTGAATTTATATTTAAAAGAACACGGATTATTTTTTGGTCCCAATACTTCAACCTCAAATCGCTGTATGATAGGCGGAATGGTAGGCAATAATTCATCGGGAACTACGTCAATTCGGTATGGAGTCACCAGAGATAAAATAGTGGAAATTAAAGCGGTTTTGAGTGATGGAACTTCAGCAGTATTTAAAGAAATGACTTCTGCTGAATTCATTGAAAAAACAAAAGGAAACACGCTCGAAAGTTCGATTTACAAGACCATTTATGAGGAACTTTCGAATACAGAAAACCAAAAAGAAATTGTAAAGGAATTTCCAAAACCTGAAATCCACAGACGAAATACCGGTTACGCAATTGATTTATTATTGAAATCAGAACTTTTTGGAGGAACAGAAATTACTATAAATTTAGGAAAACTCCTTTGCGGAAGCGAAGGAACACTAGCTTTTACCACCGAAATAACGTTAAAGATCGACGAGCTGCCACCAACAAATAATGTGATGGTGGTGGCGCATTTTCATACCATTCAAGAAAGTTTAGGAGCCGTTGTGACTGCGATGAAACATCATTTGTATACCTGCGAAATGATGGATGACACGATATTGGATTGTACGAAAACCAACAGAGAACAAGCCAAAAATAGATTTTTCATTCAAGGAGATCCAAAAGCGGTTATTATGCTCGAAGTGGCTTCGCATATTAGCATGGAAGATGCTGAAAGACAAGCGAATGATTTGATTGCAGATTTGGAACGAAATAATTTTGGGTATGCTTTGCCAAAAATTTATGGAGCAGATATTGATAAAATAAATGAGTTGCGAAAAGCGGGTCTTGGGCTTTTAGGAAGTATTGTTGGCGATAACAAAGCGGCCGATTCTATTGAAGATACCGCTGTTGAGTTGAGCGATTTACCCAATTACATTGCCGAATTCTCCGCCATGATGGAACGTCACGGACAGAGCGCTATTTATTATGCTCATGCCGGAGCTGGAGAAATTCACTTGCGACCGGTTTTAAATTTGAAAACAAAAGAAGGGCTGCATCAATTTAGAAACATCGCTACCGAAGTCGCTATATTGGTCAAAAAATACAGAGGTTCCTTGAGCGGGGAACATGGAGACGGAATTGTGCGTGGTGAGTTTTTGCCTTTTATGATAGGAGACCAAAATTATGAATTACTAAAAAGAATCAAACATGCTTTTGATCCTAATACTATTTTGAATGTGGGAAAAATTGTAAACGCTTTCAAAATGGATGAAAACCTTCGGGTGGAAGCGGGCAGAGTGGAGCCGGAAATACAAACAATTCAGGATTTCTCCGATAGTATGGGGATTTTGCGTGCCGCAGAGAAATGTAATGGTTCCGGTGATTGCAGAAAATTACCTTCGGCTGGCGGGACTTTGTGTCCCAGTTATCGTGCCACTCTAAATGAAAAAGATACGACACGCGCCAGAGCCAATGCCCTGAGAGAATACCTGACGCATTCCGAAAAAGAAAATAAATTCGATCATGAAGAATTGTATAAGGTATTTGAATTGTGTGTGAGCTGTAAAGCCTGCGCCAGCGAATGTCCTAGTAATGTAGATGTGGCAGCTCTAAAATCGGAGTTTTTGTACCACTATCAAAAAGCTAATGGATTTTCATGGCGAAATAAAGTGTTTGCGTTTAATGCTAAATTGAATGGTCTGGGAAGTATTACTCCCAAGTTTACGAATTTCATGGTTAATTTACCTTTGGTCAAAAAGAGCATGGGAATTGCTCCAAAAAGAGAAGTACCACTTTTGGCTCCAATCACGTTTCGAAAATGGTACGAGAAAAATTGGAATCAGGAACCAAGTGATTCTTTTGTAAACGGAAAAGTATGTTTATTTTGTGATGAATTTACTAATTTCTATGATGTTTCGGTTGGAATTGATGCGTACGAGTTATTAACAACATTAGGTTATGAAGTGATTCTGGTGGATCATGAAGAAAGTGGAAGAGCTTTTATTTCCAAAGGTTTTCTCGAAGAAGCAAAAGCAATTGCAAATATAAATGTTGCCATTTTTGCAAATTATATTACTGCAGAATTCCCTTTGATCGGAATCGAACCTTCGGCAATATTGACCTTTAGAGACGAATACATTCGATTGGCAGATGATAAAGAAAGCGCCGAAAAACTAGCCAAAAATGTATTTACGATTGAAGAGTTTTTCAAAAATGAGATTACTTCGGGTAAAATTCATTCAGAACAATTTTCTGAAGAGCATAAAACAATAAAAATTCACGGACATTGCCACCAGAAGTCATTGAGTACTATGGAAGCGACTTTTGCGATGTTGAATGTACCAAAAAACAGTTCGGTTACCATTTATAATTCAGGTTGTTGCGGTATGGCAGGTTCTTTTGGGTATGAAAAAGAACATTATGAAATCAGCATGCAAATGGGTGAAGATACGTTGTTTCCGAAAATTAGAGCAACTGATACGACAGTGACTATTTCTGCTGCAGGTACGAGTTGTCGCCACCAGATTTTTGATGGAACGAGTAGAAAGGCGTTGCATCCGGTGACAATTTTAAGAAGTTGTTTGAAATAATCAGCAAACCAGAATGTATTTTCAAGGAACCAGAAATTTTTTTTCTATTTCAATGAATTTTCTTTTTTAAGGTTTAATTTGTTTTATTTGACTTTTTTAATATAAAAACAAATCATTTTGACTCAATTAAAAAATAATAAAAAAAATAGTTGCAGAAATGGCATTAGTTCAATTTGTTTTATACTTTTGATTTTTGAAGATTTTTTGCATTAAAGCTAGCATAAAAACATATAATTTACAGTATATTAATTTTTAATGATAAAATTTACAATATGGCATTTTTAGATTTATTTAGAAGAAAATCAACAACAACAATATTACAGCAAGGTGGTGATGGTGAGCATACGGAACTTCACAAGGTATTGACTGTTAGAGACCTTACTTTTTTCGGGATTGCCGCAATCATTGGTGGAGGAACTTTTAGCGCCATAGGCAATGCATGTTTTTCAGGAGGCCCTGGAGTAGTAATTCTCTACATTATTTGTGCGATTGCTTGCGGATTTACCGCTATGTGCTATGCTGAATTTGCTTCACGTGTTCCAGTTTCAGGGAGTGCGTATACATATGCATATGTTTCTTTTGGGGAATTATTTGCATGGATTATCGGATGGGCATTGATAATGGAATATTCTATCGGGAACATTTATATTGCTTTTTCATGGAGTGGTTATTTTACAAATTTATTGGAAATTTTTCATATTTATTTGCCCGAATGGCTCACGATAAATTATCAATCGGCACATTCCGCCTTTTTGGAAAATAAAACTGGAGAGGGATTTAATGCATGGCAAAACGCACCGATGTTGGGCAGTTTGAAAATTATTTTTGATATGCCAGCTGTTGTAATCAATTTATTAATCACTTCTTTGGTTTACAGAGGCACGAAGGAGTCAAGGAATATCAGCAATGTGATGGTAATGATCAAGTTGGTGATAATTGTTTTGGTAATTGTTGTCGGCGCTTTTTATGTAGATATTGACAATTGGAGTCCATTTATGCCAAATGGCTTCAAAGGCGTTATGGGTGGTGTTTCGGCAGTTTTCTTTGCTTATATAGGCTTTGATGCCGTTTCAACATTGGCAGAAGAAAGTAAAAATCCACAACGTGATTTGCCTCGCGGCATGATTTATTCCTTACTTGTTTGTACCGTTGTTTATATTATTTTAGCTTTGATAATTACAGGAATGGTTTCGTATACATTACTGGGTGTTAGCGATCCGCTTGCTGAAATATTTGCTTTGAAAGGGGTAAAATGGATGTTGTTTATAGTTTCCATTGCCGCTGTAGTGGCTATGACCAGTGTAATGTTGGTTTTTCAAATGGGACAGCCGCGTATCTGGATGACGATGAGTCGTGATGGACTGATGCCAAAGAAGTTTGGAAAAATTCACCCAAAATATAAAACACCGGGTTTTGCAACTATTGTAACAGGTTTAGTGGTTGGGATTCCAATATTCTTCACCGATGAAAACTTCGTATTGGACTTTACCAGTATTGGTACCTTATTCGCCTTTGTACTAGTGTGTGGTGGCGTTTTAATGTTATCTCCTCAAAATGAAGCTGAAATTGCGGAACGTCAGGCTAATGGAAAATTTAAAATTCCATATATCAACTCAAAGTTTATTTTTCCAGCTATTGTGATAGCGTCAGCCGTTTTAATACAGTATCTATTTCCAACATTCTTTTCGGATACCTTTGATTTCTCGGCAGATAAAATTGTATCTAATAGCACAATGATCATCTTTTTTATCCTCTGTGCTGTAATGGCGGTCTTAGCTTTTCTCAAAAATCTGTCGTTAATACCTTTATTGGGTTTAATTTCGTGCTGTTATTTACTGACCGGGATGGCAGTTTCTAACTGGAAATGGTTTGGTATTTGGTTATTGATCGGATTAGTGTTCTACTTTAGCTACGGATATAAAAACAGTAAATTGAATCTTAACCGATAATATATAAAAGTAATACGTTGTACATAAAAAACTGTCTCGTTAACAAAATAGACTGCACCCAAAAGTTTAGACAAATTTATAATTAATTTTGATAATAATGAGCCCGATATTGTGTCGGGCTCATTCCGTTTAAATTCAGTTTTATTCTTTCATTATTGTAATATT
>NZ_JBLVPK010000006.1:0-189581 GCF_048286535.1 Flavobacterium glucosi
GGCCGTAATGTCTGAAGCTTGTTGTGTCGTGATTCCTACTTTGGCCGTGTTCGCTGTAATTGCTGTTGCTTGTTCAGTAGTGATTCCAACTTTCAACGTATTGGCAGCAATTTCACTAGCCTGACCAGCAGTAATTCCAGTTTTGGCATTGTTGGCCGTAATGTCTGAAGCTTGTTGTGTCGTGATTCCTACTTTAGCCGTGTTAGCTGTAATTGCTGTTGCTTGTTCAGTAGTGATTCCAACTTTCAACGTATTGGCAGCAATTTCACTGGCCTGACCAGCAGTAATTCCAGTTTTGGCATTGTTGGCCGTAATGTCTGAAGCTTGTTGTGTCGTGATTCCTACTTTGGCCGTGTTCGCTGTAATTGCTGTTGCTTGTTCAGTAGTGATTCCAACTTTCAACGTATTGGCAGCAATTTCACTGGCCTGACCAGCAGTAATTCCAGTTTTGGCATTGTTGGCCGTAATATCTGAAGCTTGTTGTGTCGTGATTCCTACTTTGGCCGTGTTCGCTGTAATTGCTGTTGCTTGTTCAGTAGTGATTCCAACTTTCAACGTATTGGCAGCAATTTCACTGGCCTGAACAGCAGTAATTCCAGTTTTGGCATTGTTGGCCGTAATGTCTGAAGCTTGTTGTGTCGTGATTCCTACTTTAGCCGTGTTAGCTGTAATTGCTGTTGCTTGTTCAGTAGTGATTCCAACTTTCAACGTATTGGCAGCAATTTCACTGGCCTGACCAGCAGTAATTCCAGTTTTGGCATTGTTGGTCGTGATGTCTAAAGCTTGTTGTGTCGTGATTCCAACTTTAGCCGTGTTTGCTGTAATTGCCGTTGCTTGTTCAGTAGTGATTCCAACTTTCAACGTATTGGCAGCAATTTCATTGGCCTGACCGGCAGTAATTCCAGTTTTGGCATTGTTGGCCGTGATATCTGAAACTTGTTGTGTCGTGATTCCTACTTTAGCCGTGTTAGCTGTAATTGCTGTTGCTTGTTCAGTAGTGATTCCAACTTTCAACGTATTGGCAGCAATTTCACTGGCCTGACCAGCAGTAATTCCAGTTTTGGCATTGTTGGCCGTAATATCTGAAGCTTGTTGTGTCGTGATTCCTACTTTGGCCGTGTTCGCTGTAATTGCTGTTGCTTGTTCAGTAGTGATTCCAACTTTCAACGTATTGGCAGCAATTTCACTGGCCTGAACAGCAGTAATTCCAGTTTTGGCATTGTTGGCCGTAATGTCTGAAGCTTGTTGTGTCGTGATTCCAACTTTCAACGTATTGGCAGCAATTTCACTGGCCTGACCAGCAGTAATTCCAGTTTTGGCATTGTTGGCCGTAATGTCTGCAGCTTGTTGTATCGTGATTCCAACTTTAGCCGTGTTCGCTGTAATTGCTGTTGCTTGTTCAGTAGTGATTCCAACTTTCAACGTATTGGCAGCAATTTCACTGGCCTGACCAGCAGTAATTCCAGTTTTGGCATTGTTGGCCGTAATGTCTGAAGCTTGTTGTGTCGTAATTCCAACTTTAGCCGTGTTCGCTGTAATTGCTGTTGCTTGTTCAGTAGTGATTCCAACTTTCAACGTATTGGCAGCGATTTCACTGGCCTGACCGGCAGTAATTCCAGTTTTGGCATTGTTGGCCGTGATATCTGAAGCTTGTTGTGTCGTAATTCCAACTTTAGCTGTGTTCGCTGTAATTGCTGCTGCTTGTTCAGTAGTGATTCCAACTTTCAACGTATTTGCCGTAATTTCACTTGCCTGACCAGCAGTAATTCCAGTTTTGGCATTGTTGGCCGTGATGTCTGCAGCTTGTTGTGTTGTGATTCCAATTTTAGCAGTATTCAAGGCAATCGCAGCGATATTTGTATTTTCTACACCTGTTGCTCTCAAAACTTCAGCTTCCAAAGCTGCCGCATCAGCTAAAGTTATCCACTTATTTCCTTTCCAAATTTGCAAACCAGCGAGAGAACCATCTGTTATAAAAATTACTAAACCTTCGGGGATAGTGATTCCCATAGCATTCTGTTGAGCAGTAGTCATTCGAGGAGGTAAAAAACCTTTTGTGGTACTTTCCAGTTCTAAAACTGCCTTTGGATTAATTGTAAATGAATTAGACCCGATTTTTTGCACAACTTGCGCTGAAGCCTCTGTGGTGGCTAGTCCAAACAGTATAAGAATGATAATAATTCTTGAAATAGTTTTGTAATTCATAGTGCTTTTTTTAATTTTAAATAGGTTAGTCGATTACATACCAAACCTTACCGTCAGATTGTATTTTGAAAATCTTAGGGTAATTCAGTTGGGAAACAGTACTTTTTTTAGATAATTGTATTGGGGGGTTTATTATTAATTCATTTGAAGTTTCATCTGTTTTGTTGATAACATATACTTTTCCCGGACAGCTGCTAACTACAGGTAAATTGATGGTAAAGGATCCTGCTTCAGTATCACATAAAATGGTATAATCGGTGATGAGCAGCGTGTAATCATTCGATACAGCGATCACTGCATTCATATATTGATTGCCTTCTAATTTTTGAATGGCTTGAACAATATTATCCGTAGGAGTTATTTTTCCTGCGCCGCTTTTATATCCAGTCAGTTTTTTAGAAATAACGGCTGTATTGTCTATTATAATCTCTCCACTGTGACTAATGGAAGCCTCATTCCAGAAGTGAACCGCAGTAGGTATATCAAGAACATTTCCCACAAGAATAGCTCCTGAAGTCAAAGTGTTTACTGATGGTTTACCTGAAGCACTACTTCCTGCTAAAACCCAATTGGGAGTCTGTTTAGTTCCAATATTGATCTCAATGGCCTGCAATGTGGTATTGTATAGGATCAAGGCATTGGCCGGATTTTTTATTAAATCTCGCTCTTTGGAACTCAATCTGGGTATCAATAATCCCTTTGTTTTGGAATCGATATCTAAAATCGATGATTCATCCGGTTTTTTGGTACCAATTCCCGTTTGACCGACCACAAAATAAGATTGCAGCATAAGTAATAACACCAAATAATTATATAATTTCATTTATTTAAAAGCGATTTGTTATAAATCAAAATTTAATTTTTATTGATTATTTTCTTTGTAAAAAGTGAAGTGCCATTATCTAATTCAATTTTTGTTATGTATATCCCATCCGCATAATTAAAAGGTTGATTATATTTAAAATCACCATTTAGATGTTCTGAGAATATTTTTTTGCCCATAAGATCATAAATAATTAAAGCCGTTATCGGTAAGGAAGCTTCAATAAATAACCTGTTTTTATTTGCGTAAGCCGTCAATTCTACTTTGTTAAATTTAGGAACTATCGATGGTTTGTTTACAGTTCCAAATGAAAAAGCCGAATAGGCCGATAAATCTACTGCTGTATTCGAACTAATTGAACCAGAGACCAAACTACTTATCTCCCCTAATATAGAATATTCATCTACCATAGAAGGTATTGTAACCCAGGCTGACCCGTTCCAGCCCACTATCGTTAAATTAGCTAATGAAGATGATGTCAAATCTGAAATATCACTTGAAGATCTCCATGTAAGCGAAATGCCAGCATTTACTCCCGAACTCGTTATGTCCCAATATTCAAGCGAAGATATTGATGAAATAGATTCTTCTAAAACACTGCCCATAACCTTTGGCGCTGATCTAAAATAGGCCGCAGCAACGCCATCTGAAGTGGAAGGAATTACTTGAATTGGGGCATAAACCCCAGATTGTCCAATAGGTAAGATGAAAGCGGTGCTACTTTCAGTTTGTGCATATCCGTCTACAAAATGCGCGTCGTTGGCGCCACTCCATTTTGCTCCATTAGAAAAAGTCAAAACTCCATGATCTAATTTGGTTCTACTGGTTGTTGTTGAACCGAAACCAAAATTAAAATTGTCGGATTCCAAATAAAACATGCTGTCATCACCAATATATAAATCACTTTCAATATCAACTTGTGCCTGCAGTGTATTTAATTTGAAAAAGATGCTTGCAAATAGTATATATTTACAAAATAATCTTACTTTTTGTTGTAGTATCATTTAAAAGGTGTAATATTGTTCCAAGAATAGGACTCTTAGAATACGTTGCAATCAATGTATTCTTAATTTTTACATTTTATAAAAATTTAAACAAAAAATAGGTAAAGAAATGAACCTAATCCAACATTATAAATCTTATCGTAAAAATTATTGTTAAAAAGATAACCTTCGGTTAATTCAGTTATCTACAATATGTATTTAAACCTCAAAAGAGTATTTTTTTAATCATTCGCTATGTTTTAAATTTTTTGCAATTAATTGAAAAAACATATTTTTTCAAAAAACAACTTCAATTTTTTATTAGAGGGTGCAAAAGTAGTCCATTAAACTATGAGTAAAAAAGAAACTCGACGAACAGCTTTTATATCGGTTAAAAAGCTAAATTATTATTTTTAGCACAACTATTCTTTCAAAATTAACCTAAAGCACACAGATAAAAACAGAACTGACAAGAAAATTAGCGCAAAAATTATTCACAATCAATTCTCCGAAGTCTTCCAACTTTCATATAGTTTTTAAAAATGCAAAACAATGGAGCCCTAAACTATTTAAAATCTAAAAACACTGGACACCCATTTTCTACTCTTTATAAAATTCACTATTTTTGCAGTATAAAATTTTAGTCATGTCGAACAGAAAATACAAAATAGCAGTCATTCAACTGAATCTTAATGATATTGCCCATAACAACTTACAAAAATGTATCAGTTGGGTTCGTGATGCCGCCAACCGTGGTGGGGAAGTAATTTTGTTGCCGGAATTATACAGCAGTCATTATTTTTGTCAAAGCGAAGATGTAGATAATTTTGCTTTAGCAGAACCACTGTACAGTACTTCGTTTATTGCTTTTAGCGCCTTGGCAAAAGAATTAGGCGTGGTAATTATTGTTCCGTTCTTCGAAAAAAGAATGGCAGGAATTTACCACAATAGCGCATACATCATTGACACAGATGGCTCAGAAGCAGGATTGTATCGTAAAATGCACATACCAGATGATCCACATTTTTATGAAAAATTCTATTTCACCCCTGGTGATTTGGGCTTTAAAACAATTCCAACTAAAAAAGGAAAAATTGGAACTTTAATTTGTTGGGATCAATGGTATCCGGAAGCGGCCCGTTTAACGGCGCTGCAAGGTGCCGAAGTGTTGTTTTACCCAACAGCAATTGGTTGGCATCCAGCAGAAAAAGAGGAATATGGTGTAAACCAACATGGCGCCTGGATGAGTGTAATGAAAGGTCATGCAGTTGCAAATGGTGTATATGTAGCGGCAGCAAACAGAATCGGACTAGAACAATATTTACCTGATACTGCAGGAATTCAGTTTTGGGGATCTTCGTTTATTGCGGGACCACAAGGCGAAATTTTGGCGCAAGCCTCACACGATAAAGAAGAAATATTGATTGCCGAAGTAGACTTGGACTTACAGGAAAATGTGCGTCAGAACTGGCCATTTTTTAGAGACAGAAGAATAGACGCTTTTGGTGATATTACTAAAAGAGCGATTGACTAAATTCATCTTTTGATAATACAAAAATCCCTGCTTAGAAATAATTCTTAGCAGGGATTTATATTTTAAAAAAAAACTCTTAATTCAAATCAGGCTGGAATATTTTAACGGTTCCATCCCCTTCACTACTCACCACCACTAAACTTCTTTTAGTAGGACTTTTTGAAGCTGGAATAAAAAGCAATCCTTCAGGCGCATCACCTGTTTTAAAAGTCTGTAAAAATTTTGGAGCAGCTGGATTCGAAACATCATACACCATAACGGCATCCACTCTTTCCAAGCCAACAAAAAGAATCGTTTTATCACCCATTTTGGTAACCACAACTGATTCTGGTTCTACTGACTTATCATCACTTCTAGTATCATCATACACACCAAATTCTTGCGCTTTTTTATCTAATTCATTTTTACTGTCGAATACCATTTGGCCTGTATTTCCATTCCAAATGGAGAAAGAACGGGCTCCAAAAGAAACTAATTCGTCAAAATCACCATCACCGTCTGTATCACCCATTTTAGTATTGATATTTAATCTTCCCATACTTGTCTCTGCTTTTAAAGCAGCTGCATTAGGAAATACAATTAGATCCAGAACAACCGAAGAACTGCTGATTCTTTTTACATCTGTAAAAGCAGCATATTCTCTGGCATCTCCTTCATTTGCAGTAACGAAATAAGGGATTTTATTGATTTCAAAATTACTGATCGCATCCGGTTGAAACATTCCTTTCAATTTCCATACATTCATAAAAACACCACCATCTTTATCGCTGATATCAATTGCATTTTCGGCAAGATTGTAGTCTTTGTACCCTAATGGGAAAATATTTGTAATCGTTTTAGTTACCAAATCAATTTTAGCCACTCCGTTATTTTCCTGTAATGTAACCCAAGCCGTTTTAGAATCAGCAGAAATAGTGATGTATTCTGGTTCAATATCCGAGGCAAAATTATTGGTTGGACTTGCAATTCTGAATCCTTTTATTTTCAGTGTACTCAATTGATTGCTAAAACTTCCGAAATTCAAAGTCGTTACCGCATAATTAGTATTGACCGCAATAATAGAAACAGAACCGTCTGGATCTATAGAATAGGTGTCATTTGGTTCTCCTTCATTAGCAGTCATGATATAATTCCCGTCAGGAGAAAATGTAATCATGTCCGGCAAAGTACCAACCGTAATTTCTTTGATCACACTGTAATTAGCCGTATCAAAAACGACCACTTTTCCTGCATCTTGTTTATTGGGTTTCGCTTCTAATGCCACTGCTAGTTTCCCATTATACGTTGCAACACTATTTGAAGATCCATTAAATGGCGTTAAATCGATACTTGTTAGGAAAACTGGACTGGAAGGATTAGATAAATCAACTACATCAATCCTATTCGTATTACTGTTGTTTACGGTAAATAATTTTTTAGAAACTTCATCATACGCACTTATTTCAGCAGCTCCGGCGCCACCAATAGTTATCGAACCAATTTCTTTGAAAGTTGCTGCATTTTCATTTACAACCAAATCAGGAAATTCCTCCTTATTAGAGTCATTTTCGCAACTTGACAATATCATAATTGCGGCTAATAGTGTAATACTATATTTTTTCATAACTATATTTTTATTTTTTTTCAAAAATAACCAGCTGTGACTCAACAAGAATTAACTCAATATTATATAATCATTACCAAAACTATTCTTATAAATTCATGAAATGCCAGAAAATGAATGGTTGCTTACTATTTTAAAATCCTACTGAATGTTTATATTTGCAGTCTTTAAAATTAGAAACGCTGTATGACTACAAATAATAGAAGATTTCCTGCCGAATGGGAAAAGCAACAAGGAATTTTACTGTGTTTTCCTCATAATGGAAAAGACTGGCCGGGAAAATACGAAGCCGTTCAATGGGCTTTTGTGGAATTCATTAAAAAAGTGGCTACTTTCGAGCCAGTCTTTTTAGTTGTTGCCGATGATAACCAAAAAGAAAAAGTCAATACTATGCTGGAAACAGCTCATGTTGTGCTTACAAATATCTCCTACATCATTCATAAAACCAATAGAAGTTGGATGCGTGATTCGGGTCCGATTATCGTTAAAAACGGAACCGAAAGAGAAGCGTTAAACTTTAATTTTAATGGTTGGGCAAAATATAAAAACATTCAATTAGATAAATTTGTTCCTACGAAAGTGGGCGAATTTCTAAATATTCCTGTGACTCAAGTCATGTACAAAGGAAAACCGGTAATTGTAGAAGGTGGTGCGATTGATACTAATGGACGCGGTACTTTACTGACTTCGGAAGAATGTTTGATGCATCCTAATATTCAGGTTCGGAATCCAAATTTCACCAAAGCAGATTACGAAGCGGTTTTCAAGGAATACCTTGGAATTACCAATGTGATTTGGCTTGGTGACGGAATTGAAGGTGACGATACGCACGGACATATTGATGATTTATGCCGATTTATAAATGAAGATACGATTGTGACCATTGTGGAAACCGATCCAAAAGATAATAACTACAAACCATTGCAAGACAATTTAAAACGCTTGCAAAATGCCAAACTGGAAAATGGTAAATCTCCAGTAATTGTAGTTTTACCAATGCCAAAACGTTTGGAATTTGACGGCTTGCGATTACCAGCAAGTTATGCCAATTTCTTGATTTTAAACAATTGTGTTTTGGTTCCTACTTTTAACGACAGTAATGATAGAAAAGCGTTGAACATCCTTGCAGAATGTTTTCCGGACAGAGAAATCATCGGAATTAGCGCTACTGATTTTATTTGGGGTTTTGGAACATTACATTGCCTAAGCCAGCAAATTCCGGAATAGATTTAGAAAATAAACAGAGTGAAATAAAAAAGACTTGTAGCTTTAATTGCTACAAGTCTTTTTATTTTTATTTTATGTTTAAATACTATTTATCTCTCGTAAACGGTATTTTTTGTCCTTCGGGAACTGTCATATCAAATCCGTTTAAGCTGTCATTAAAATCAAATTTAAGTCCTGCTTGCTTTGATTCAAAACTGTTTTTCCCAATTGGTTCCACTGTAAAACTAGGATAATTAGTTATCAAAACATTTAACGCACCATTTTTCTCTGAAAAAGTAATTTTCAAGGGCGCCATTTTAGTAGAGTAAGTTCCTAAATAGCCATCCAGAATAACATCTTTTTCAATCAAACCTGTACTAGCTGTCCAAGTGTTATTTGCTGTATTACTGTCTGGTAAAACATGGTCTGGATCCAGCGTGATACTTTCAATTTCTTCAGTCGAATTGTGTTTGAAAGACCACGCTTTGTTTTTTTGCCAAACTTCGACCGGTAATTTGACACGAGTTAGTTGCCCGCTTTTCGTTCTTACTTCTAGACTTACCGGCATTGCCATTTTTTCGAAATTTTCAATCGAAATTACGACACCTTGTTTAGGATCGTTTTTCACGTATTTTATCGAATTAATCCCTTGGTCTAAACGCCAATTGTATTGAAACCAACCTCTCCAAAACCAACTTAAATCTTCTCCAGCAACATTTTCAATTGTTCTAAAGAAATCGTCCGGTTGTGGATGTTTGTAGGCCCAACGCTCTACATACGTTTTCAAAGCTAAATCAAAACGCTCCGGTCCAAGAACTTGTTCCCGCAAAATCACTAATCCAGAACATGGTTTTGAATACGCCAAAAGACCAATATTAGTTTCTTTCATGTTATCCGGAGAACTCATTATGGTTTCCAGATTTGGACTAGTATACACTTCAGCTCTTTGATGCATATCTACTGGCTTATCTTTGTACTCGCCATTATTAAAATCTACTGAACTCAATGAATTGATAAATGTGTTAAAACCTTCATCCATCCAAGCAAACATTCTTTCATTTGAACCAACAATCATAGGAAACCAAATGTGTCCAAATTCATGATCTGTAACGCCCCATAAATCTTCCCCTTTTGACTCCCAACTACAAAAAACAATTCCTGGATATTCCATTCCGCCTTCGTTTCCTGCAACATTTGTAGCCGCTGGATACGGATATTCTAACCATCGTTTAGAATAATTTTCAATGGAAGCTTTTGTATATTCTGTCGAACGTCCCCAAGCTGCGTCTCCAGCACTTTCTACAGGATAAACTGAAATTGCCAAAGATTTCTTTCCGCTTGGCAAATTAATTTTTGCTGCGTCTAAAATAAATGCCGCTGAAGAAGACCAAGAAAAATCACGGGCATTTTTGATTTTATAATTCCAAGTTTTAGTAGTTGCAGCAACTGTTTTTGATGTGTTTTCAACTTCGGCAGCAGTACGAATAAAAACTGTTTTATCACTTTGTTTTGCTTGTGCCAAACGTTTTTGTTCTTCTGCAGAATACACCGCTGTAGAATTTAGTAATTCACCGGAAGCAACCACAATATGATTGGATGGTGCAGTAATACTCACATCAAAATCACCGTATTCCAAGTAAAATTCCGACGCTCCTAAATACGGATTCGTATTCCAGCCTCGTACATCATCATACACACACATACGCGGATACCACTGTGCTATGGTGAAAATTTTCCCGTTTTTAGTTTCTAAAACTCCCATTCTGTCAGAACCTTCAAAAGGTGCTATAAAAGAAAAGTCAATTTTAATTTTAACAGAACCGCCTTTAGCATTTAATCCTTGCGGAAGAAAAACTTGCATTCTGGTATCGCTAATTACGTATTTTGCTTCTTTTTCAGTAGCAACACCTTTTACAGTAGTAATTACTTTCACCGATTTTATTTTATGTCCGCCATCAAAAATTTGGCCTTGAGCCCCATTTCGGCTTCCTTTCAAAGGCACAACTGCATTTCCACGAGAATCTGCTTTGAATAAATTTTGGTCTAAGTTCATCCAAACAAAAGCCAATTTATCGGGGCTGTTGTTTGTATATGTGATAATTCCTGTTCCAGAAATTTCGTTGCTTTTTTCATCCAGTTTTGCCGTTAATTTATAATCAGCACTGTTTTGCCAATATTCAGCTCCAGGTTGACCACTTGCTGAACGTGTACTTGTTCCATTCTTTGAATAAAAAAATGGGGCAAAAGCATCATGGTAATCGTACTTTGAAACTGGGTTACTGGATGCATTTGTTGGGGTTTGCTGCGCCCAAATAGACGTAACTCCCAATAATAAAGCCAAATGTAGCATGACTCCGAAGCGAATGTTTTTCATTTTCTTAATTGTTTATATCACAAATTAATGAAAAAAAAGAGGATTTTAAACTATTTAGAAAAAATGTTTCCCTTTTAAATGAATAAAATCAGGCTTAAACTTAATTAGAATTAAAAAATATAAAATATATTTACCCTACAAAACCAATTTTTAAACTAACGAAAGACAATTTTGACAACTACAATAAAAAACTCCTTTCTAACTGCTGAAATTAAACATTTTGGTGCTGAATTAATTTCCTTAAAAACGAATCTGAATAAAGAATTTATTTGGGAGGGAAATCCAGAATTTTGGGGCAAGCACTCTCCTATTTTGTTTCCAATTGTTGGGACTTTAAAAAATAATTCTTTTCAACATAATGGAATTGAATATCATTTGTCACGACACGGTTTTGCCAGAGACATGGCATTTAAATTATTCGATGCAACAGAAAATAGCGCTACATTCTCTATACAATCTTCTGAAGAAACTTTAAAAGTGTATCCTTTTGAATTTGAATTACAACTGATTTACACACTTGATGGAAATAATTTATCGATTGCATATAAAGTAATTAACAATGGAAAAACTGCAATACCTTTTTCCATTGGAGCACATCCTGCTTTTGCTTTACCAAATCAATTCGAAAATTATGCTATTGCTTTCGAAAAAGAAGAACCGCTGGAATATTATCTTTTGGAGAATGATTTAATTTCAAATAATAAGAAGAAATTAGAAGTTCATAATAAACAGATTCCGCTAACTTATCAATTATTCGAAAATGATGCTTTAATTTTCAAAGCATTACAATCTAATTCCTTGACCATTTTAGAAAATGAAAATCCAATTCTAAGAGTACATTTTGAAGATTTTCCTAATTTAGGAATTTGGACCAAAATGAATGCACACTTCCTCTGTATCGAACCTTGGTTTGGCTATTCGGATACCAATGAGAATTTCGGAAATCTAATGGAGAAAGAAGGTATTCAAATTTTAAAACCAAATGAAATTTTTAATTCAAAATTCAGTATCGAAATCCTTTAATTAAAAAAACAAAGTATGTTAACTATAAATTTTAGTCCATTTGCAAATTTAGAAACCGAACGCTTGCTTTTAAGAAGAGTGGATAGCAATGATCTAAAAGAGATTTTCGCATTGCGATCAAACCCTGAAACAATGAAATATATTCCAAGACCTTTACTAAAAACAGATGAAGATGCCTTGGAACACATTGTTATGATTGATACTAAAATTGAATCTAACGAAGGAATCAATTGGGCGATTACGTTGAAAGACAATCCAAAATTAATTGGTATAATTGGTCATTACAGAATAAAACCAGAACATTATCGCGCTGAGATTGGGTATATGTTGGTGCCTGAATTTCATGGAAAAGGAATTGTTTCTGAAGCCTTGAAAGAAGTCGTCACTTATGGATTTAAAATAATGAAATTGCATTCAATTGAAGCAATTATAGATCCTGAAAATCATGGGTCTGCAAAAGTTTTAGAAAAAAATGGTTTTGTTAAAGAAGCACATTTAAAAGAAAATGAATTTTTTGAAGGCCGATTTTTGGATTCCGTAATTTATTCTATTTTAAATAAATAGTCTTTAATGACGTCTTCTCTTACAATGTTAAAATACGTTTAAACTGACAATATTAACTTTAAATATAAAAAGCAATCAAACATTAATGGCTATATTCGCACCTATTTTTAGTCACTTTTTGACCAAAAAAAGTAGAATTTACCCTATATGAAAAAATTACTTATCGCCTTTTTTCTGTTCTTTTCCTTTTTATCACAAAGTCAAACTTATATAAAAGCAAATGCTTTTACTACTTTATTGACCGTTCCAAATGTTGGGATTGAAACCAGTATTGGAGAAAAATCAACTTTACAATTTGATATTTTAGCTTCTTTTTGGCAATCAGTAAATGGTAAACCTAGAGAATTTTCTACTTTCACACCAGAATACAGATATCATTTTAAAGAGAAATACAATGGTTTTTATGCTGGCGCACATATTGGAGCGAGTCTTTTTAATTTTCAAAAATGGAATTATATCAACACTGATAAGTATGAAAAAGGTTTTGGATATTTTATAGGTTCAACTATTGGATATCAAGTAAAAATCAATGACAAATTCATGTTGGATTGTTTCCTCGGTGGCGGTTGGCATCAAGGTTTTTACAAAGGCTATTTGGTAAGTACAGGTGAACGTTATGAGGGAGCTAAAAATTATAATAAAAGTGGCGAGTGGTTTCCTTATAGAGGCGGCGTAATGGTTTCCTATAAGCTAAACTAAAATCTATTTAGGGAATTTAGCTACTGATTTTACATACAAATCTTCTACTTCCTTTCTTGCCCAATCCGTTTTTCTCAAAAAAGTCAAACTGGATTTTATACTTGGATTATCTGTAAAAGATTTAATTTTCACTAATTCTCCTAGAGTATCGAACCCATAATAATCAACTAATTGTTCTACGATTTTTTGAAGCGTAATACCATGAAGCGGGTCTTTCGATTTTGAGTTTTCCATTTTGCAAATATATTAAAATCGTAAATACTAATTTTAAAATTTATTCAAATGAAAAAGTATCTATTCATAATCGCTTTGTTTGTTTTACAAATTAGTTTTGGACAACAAAGCACAAGCACATATTACTTTATACGTCACGCTGAAAAAGTAGATAATTCTCAAAATCCTGATTTATCAGAAATTGGTATTCAAAGAGCTAATCTTTGGAATAAAATATTCTCAGAAGTTGGTTTTGATGAAATATATTCCACCGATTATAAAAGAACAACACAAACAGCAATTCCTGCTGCTACAGCCAAGAAGATTCAAATTAAATTATACAATCCTAAAACTATAGCTATTGAATCTTTCAAAAAAGAAACACTTGGTAAAAAAGTCTTGATTGTAGGTCACAGTAATACCATACCTAATTTTGTAAATCAAATTATTAATAAAAAAATATATGCAGATATTGAAGATACTACTTTTGGGAATCTTTATATTGTAACTATAAAAGGCGACTCAATCACATACCAACTTCTGAAATTGCCATAAGTTATTGCTAAACCTTTAATTTTTGTTACATTTGCATTATGCTAAAAACAATAAACATATTAAACAAAAGAGCTCGATTTGACTATGAAATAATCGAGACTTTCACTGCTGGAATTGTTTTAGCTGGTACCGAAATCAAATCTATCCGATTAGGAAAAGCAAATATTACAGAAAGTTTTTGTGAATTTAGCAATAATGAACTTTTTGCGATAAATACTTACATTGAGGAATATACTTTTGGAAATCAATTTAACCACAAAGCAAGAAGCGAACGCAAATTGCTTTTAAATAAAAGAGAGCTAAAAGGTTTACTAAAAAGTGTTCAGGCAAAAGGATTAACCATAGTTCCCTTGAAATTGTTTACCAATGAAAAAGGAATGGCTAAACTACAAATAGGTCTTTGCAAAGGAAAGAAAACCTATGATAAGCGGGAATCTCTTAAAGAACAAGATACCAAACGCGATCTCGACAGAATCAAAAAAGCATTTTAAATTAAAAGAAAATGGATATAAATTATTTTTAGCTTTAAAAAATGACTAAATTTGTCAAGACAATTAAAAACATTTTTAAAAATGAAAACACTACTCAAAAATGCAAGAGAACAAAAAGGACTCAAAACTAGAGAAGTGGCGCAACTTTTAGGAATTGACCAAGCCTTAATCAGTAAATTTGAAAGCGGGACCAGAAAACCTACCAGAGAACAAGTTATAAAACTAGCATCATTGTTGGAGATTGATTTAGAAACAATAATGGTCATTTGGCTTAAAGAAAAAATTCTTTATGAAATTGGCCATGACGAATTTGCATTAAAAGCATTGATGGTTGCGGAAGAAGAAATTAGATCTCAAAGCAAACCTTCCAAGAAAAAAATATCTACAACACTCCAGAAAATTTTAGATGAAATAGATACTCTGAAGATAAAACTAGATGGGTTTCGTCAATTTGACAGCTATCGTATTGCACAAGCTTTAGACCTAGAATATACTTTTGAAAGTAATCGTATTGAAGGAAACACGATGACGTTACGTGAAACTGATTTGGTTATCAATGAAGGTTTAACGATATCAGGAAAAAGTATGCGGGAACATCTTGAAGTGATTAATCATCAAGAAGCGATCGCCTATATCAAAGATTTAATGCAAAGAAATAGTTCCATAAATGAACGTGAAATATTATCCATTCATAATCTTATTTTGAGAGGAATTCATCCGGAAGATGCAGGTCGTTACAGAAAAGTGCAGGCGATGATTCAAGGAAGCAGCCATCTGCCGCCCCAATCGTTTCTGGTTGCCAAAGAAATGGAAGATTTTTTTATTTGGTATGAAAGCAATAAATCAATACTTCATCCGATAGTTTTGGCTGCCGAAATGCACGAGCGTTTAGTCACTATTCATCCGTTTATTGATGGAAATGGCAGAACTTCGCGTTTGGTTATGAACTTAGTTTTATTACAGCATGGCTATATTATTGCCAATATAAAAGGAGATTATGACAGCCGAATGCAATATTACCAAGCATTGGAAACAGCTCAAACTAAAAACAATAAAGAAGATTTTTTATTGTTCATTGCTCAAATGGAAAAAGAAAGCTTAGAACGCTATTTAAATATTATTGGTCAATAAGAGTCTATCTTCAGCTCCCTTACCTGTGGGAAGGGTTGGAGATGGGATTTTAATTTTTATCTTCTAATAAAGGAACGAATCGAAATTCACCAAACTCGTGTTTTTCGAATTGTGTTTCATTTTTTCTGATTAGCAAAGTCATAATTTGCACCTCTTCTCCTAACGGAATAACCAGTCTTCCTCCTATTTTTAGCTGTGCCATCAAAGGTTGCGGAATAAACGGAGCACCAGCAGTAACAATAATACTATCAAAAGGTGCATAAGCTGGTAATCCTTTATAACCATCCCCAAAAGAAAGATGTTTGGGACGAATATTTAATTTTGGAAATAAAATAGAAGTCTGCTTAAACAATTCTTTTTGCCGTTCAACACTAAATACTTTGGCTCCTAACAGACATAAAACAGCAGTTTGATATCCAGAACCTGTACCAATTTCTAAAATTTTATGTTCTTTTTTTACTTCTAATAATTGAGATTGAAAAGCTACAGTATACGGCTGTGATATGGTTTGACCAGCTCCAATAGGAAATGCTTTATCTTGATACGCAAAATCTTCAAAACTGGAATTCAAAAATAAATGTCTTGGAATCTTTTTTATCGCCTCCAAAACACTTTTATCAGTAATCCCTTTTTGCTCTAAAACGCTTACTAATTGATTCCGAAGTCCTTGATGCTTGGCAGTGTCTTTCAAAGTTTACTATTTTATTTTGGTAAAAATAGAAAACAATTTCTAAATTCAAATGTTGGATTTTAAATATTAAATTAACTGAAGAATTGTCTCACATCAATAATAGTTTAATCATTTTATTGCTATTTTTGTAAAAATTACATCGTTATGCTGAAAATTGGAGTATTAGGTGCTGGTCATCTAGGAAAAATACATTTGCGTTTATTACAACAATCTAATAAATATGAATTAGTCGGTTTTTATGACCCAAATCAAGAGAATGCCGAGAAGGTTTCTAAAGAATTTGGCTATAAACATTTTAGCACAATTGCCACTCTTATTCATGCAGTAGATGTTATTGATATTGTTACCCCAACGCTTTCTCATTACAAGTGTGCCAAAGTAGCTATAAAGTCTGGCAAGCATGTTTTTATTGAAAAACCTATTTCAAATACGGTAGAAGAAGCCGAAGAAATTATCGCTTTAGCAAAAGAATATAAAGTCAAAGGTCAAGTTGGACATGTAGAACGTTTCAATCCAGCGTTTATCGCTACCAAAAACATGATTGAAAACCCTATGTTTATAGAAACCCATCGTCTTGCTGAATTTAATCCTCGTGGAACCGATGTTCCTGTGGTTTTAGATTTGATGATTCACGATATTGATGCTATTTTGAGCGTTGTAAAATCAAAAGTGAAAAATATAAATGCCAGTGGCGTTTCGGTTATCAGTGATACACCGGATATTGCCAATGCAAGAATAGAATTCGAAAACGGTTGTGTTGCCAATTTAACGGCGAGCCGAATTTCTATGAAAAACATGCGTAAATCTCGTTTTTTCCAAAAAGACGCTTACATCTCAGTAGATTTCTTAGAAAAAAAATGTGAAGTGGTAAAAATGAAAGATGCCCCTGAAGTTCCCGGCGATTTTGATATGATTTTACAAAATGCCGAAGGTGTAAAAAAACAAATCTATTTCTCCAATCCAGATGTAGAACAAAACAACGCAATTCTTGACGAACTGGAATCATTTGCAGATGCTATAATTAATGATACAGAACCTGTTGTAACATTGGAACAAGCAACTGAAGCGTTAAGAGTCGCGTATCAAATTATTGATTGTTTTAAGAAATAAATAAAATTTGTTTAAAGTTTAAGGTTTAAAGTTGCTCAAGAGAACTTTAAACTTTAAACTTTTAAACTTTAAACTAAAAAATATGAAAACAATAGCCGTAATCGGAGCAGGAACAATGGGGAATGGAATCGCCCATACCTTTGCACAAAGTGGTTTTACTGTAAAATTAATCGATGTTTCTGAGAAATCTTTGGATAAAGGAATGGCAACTATCGCTTCCAATTTAGACCGAATGATTGCAAAAGGAAGCATTACCCAAGAAGATAAAGCCAAAACGATTACCAATATTATCACATACACAGACATCAAAGATGGTGTTGTAGGCGTAGATTTAGTGATTGAAGCAGCTACGGAAAATGTTGAATTAAAATTGAATATTTTCAAGCAATTGAACGAAGCTTGTTCTCATAATACTATTTTGGCAACCAATACTTCTTCGATTTCAATTACTCAAATTGGAGCAGTTGTCGCGCAGCCTGAACGTGTTATTGGAATGCACTTTATGAATCCGGTGCCCATTATGAAATTGGTGGAAATTATTCGTGGTTACAATACTTCTGATGAAGTGACTAAAATAATCATGAATCTTTCCGAGAAATTAGGAAAAATGCCTGTTGAAGTAAACGATTATCCTGGTTTTGTTGCCAATAGAATTTTGATGCCAATGATCAACGAAGCTATCGAAACATTATACAATAAAGTGGCCGGCGTTTATGAAATTGACACTGTTATGAAACTTGGAATGGGTCACCCGATGGGACCGTTACAATTAGCTGATTTCATTGGTCTTGACGTATGTTTAGCTATTTTAAATGTAATGTACGACGGTTTCAAAAACCCAAAATATGCGCCTTGTCCATTACTGATAAATATGGTACGTGCTGGAAAAATGGGTGTGAAATCCGGTGAAGGTTTCTACGATTATTCTGAAAGCAAAAAAGCAGAGAAAATTTCTAAACAATTTATTTAATGTCCTAAAGTTTAAAAGTCAAAAGTCTTAAAGTCCGCTTCTTTAGACATTCGACTTTTGACTTTTGACTTTTAACATAATTATGGCCAAAATAATTCCTTTCAAAGCAGTTCGTCCTACTCGTGATAAGGTTTGTCTTGTCACTTGTCGTTCTTATGAAGAATATGTAAATGCTGAATTGGCGGCGCAATTGGACTTCAATCCATTGTCTTTTTTGCATATTCTAAAACCCGCTTATACCAATCAGGAAAGCGTTTCTTTTGAAAAAAGATACCGACAAGTACATCAAAAATACCAGGATTTCAAAAATGAAATCATTTTAGTAAAAGATAAAAAACCTGCTATTTATATTCATAAGATTGTTACCAAAACACATTCATTCACAGGGATTATTGCGGGGACAAGTGTAGCAGATTATTGTAATGATATCATCAAAAAACATGAAGATATTATTGCTTTCAGAGTCCGATTACTCAAAGAATACATGAAATATTCAGAGTTTAATACGGAACCGGTTTTAATGACCTATCCGGATAATAAAACAATCGAAAACTGGATTTTTAATTGTACCCAAAAACTAGCCGATTTTGAATTTTCAACTACAAAAAAAGAAATTCATTATTTGTGGAAAATTGAAGATGCACTAGAAATCAATTGGCTGCAAAACATATTTGAAAAGACCAATAATCTTTATATCGCTGATGGTCATCATCGCACCGAAGCACTGAAATTATTATCGGAGGAAAATGATGATCCAGAAAACACTACAAAAAATCACATCCTGAGCTATTTAATTTCCGAAAATAATGTCAAAATATATGAATTCAATCGTTTAGTAAAAGATTTAAACGGTTTCTCAAAAGAAGATTTCATAATAGAATTAGAAAAAGATTTTATTCTTGAAAACAAATTTCAGCAACCTTTTCAGCCTTTGAAAAAGCATCAATTCGGAATGTATCTGGACAATACCTTTTATAGCTTAATTTTACGGAAAGAAAATGAAGTTTTCAAAACAGCTTTGGATAGTCTAGACACACAAATTTTATACAAAAAAGTGTTATTGCCTATTCTAGCCATTGAGGATTTACGCAATGACGAACGAATAGAATACCTTTCAGGAAAACAATCAGTATTGGAAGTAAAAAATAAAATTGACCAAGGAGAATTTGAAATCGGTTTTATATTATTCCCCTCAAATATTGGAGAAATAAAAGCTTTGGCTGACGCCAATTTAATAATGCCTCCAAAAAGTACGTACATCGAACCCAAGTTTAGAAGCGGATTAGTCGTTTATGAACTTTAGATTTTAATAACGTTTTAAAAATCAAAACATTAAAATGGAAATTGCAAATAACTTACTCCATATAAAAACTACATTACCGGAACATGTAACCCTAGTTGCAGTTTCAAAAACCAAACCTATCTCGGATTTAATGGAAGGATATGAAGCTGGTCAACGCATTTTTGGAGAAAACAAAATCCAGGAAATGGCCGAGAAATGGGAACAAATGCCCAAAGACATTCAATGGCACATGATAGGTCACGTTCAGACGAATAAAGTCAAATTTATGGCACAATTTGTGAGCTTAATTCATGGCGTGGATAGTTTAAAACTACTACAGGAAATCAACAAACAAGCACTAAAACACAACAGAATTATTGATTGTTTATTACAAATGCATATTGCTGAAGAAGAAACTAAATTTGGTCTTGACGAGCAAGAACTTGCTTCACTCCTATCATCAAACGAATTTAAGGAACTGAAAAATATTAGAATCGTTGGATTAATGGGAATGGCTACTTTTACAAATAATAAAGATCAAATCAAGAAAGAATTTACCCATTTAAAATCGATTTTTGATCAATTCACAATTCACAATTCACAATTTACCATTCTCTCTATGGGAATGTCCGGCGATTATCAACTTGCAATTGAATGCGGAAGCAACATGGTTAGGATTGGAAGTAGTATCTTTGGAGGAAGAAATTGATTTTTATTTAAAATTTGAAAACTTCTATCAAAAAACTGATTACTAAAAACTGAACACTGAATACTGAAATTTGTACGCAATACTCGACATAGAAACCACTGGAGGACAATTCAACGAAGAAGGAATCACTGAAATCGCCATCTATAAATTTGACGGTCATGAAGTGGTGGATCAATTCATCAGTTTGGTAAATCCTGAAATTCCAATTCAGCCTTTCGTAGTAAAGTTAACTGGTATTAATAACGCCATGCTGCAATCAGCTCCCAAGTTTTTTGAAGTTGCAAAACGCATCATTGAAATGACAAATGACTGTATTATTGTAGCTCATAATGCCTCTTTTGATTACAGAATACTACGAACTGAATTCAGACGATTGGGATATGATTTTGAGGCCCGAACGCTTTGTACGGTTGAATTATCAAAAAAACTATTGCCTGAGCAACCTTCCCATAGTTTAGGGAAATTGGTCCGTGCGCTTGGAATCCCAATGGCAGACCGTCACAGAGCCAGTGGAGATGCTTTGGCGACAGTCAAATTATTCAAAATTCTTTTAGAAAAAGATTTAGAGAAAGAAATTGTAAAAGATTTTATTAAGCTGGAAATCGAAAAAGGTATTGCACCAAAATTACTGGATATTGTGGCTGGACTACCTGCAAAAACCGGTATCTATTACATTCACAATGAAAAAGGAAATCTGATTTATATTGGCAAAAGCCTAAACATAAAAAAGCGCATCAATCAACATTTTACGGGAACTTCTACTAAATGCAAGAAAATTCAAGCCGAAGTTTTTACCGTAACGTATGATGAAACCGGAAGTGAATTGATTGCTTTATTGAAAGAAAGTGAAGAAATAAAAATCAACAAACCCATCCACAACAGAGCGCAACGAAAAAGTATCTTCCAATTGGCTTTATACGCTGAAAAAGATAAAAATGGATATCTCAACCTAAACCTTCAAAAAGCAGATGGTAGAAAAAAAGAAATCACCTCCTTTACTTCTTTGCAAGAAGGTAAAAATGCGTTGTTCAGAATAACTTCTCATTATAATTTGTGCCAAAAACTTACCGGTTTATATGTTTCTAAAACAAACTGCTTTCAATACAGCATAAAAGAATGTGACGGGGCTTGTATTGGTGAGATTTCCGCAGAAGAATATAATGCAAGAGTTCAAGGATTTATAGATAAAAACAGTTTCGAAAATCAAAATATGATACTGATCGATAAAGGAAGAACGATCAGCGAACGATCAGCAGTTTTAATAGAAAACGGAATTTATAAAGGCTATGCTTTTTATGATTTAAACTATCAAATCAACAATATAGAAATATTGAGAAATATTATCATTCCAATGCAAAATAACCGCGATACTAAAAATATAATCCAAGGCCACATCAGAAAGAATAAAACGGTAAAGACCTTAAAATTCTAAACGCATATATTAATAACTAAATAAATATGCAGCGAACAAAGTCATTATTCAACGCTTTTAGACAAAAAACAAATATCGTAATCTACGGTACGAATACCGCTTCTGGAAGATTATTTGACCTTATTCTTTTAGGCGTTATTCTTTTGAGTGTCATTATAGTTATGCTTGAAACGGTCAAAGGTTTTGATACAAAATACCATTATGAACTCATAGTATTAGAATGGATTATAACCATTTTCTTCACCTTAGAATACCTTCTTAGAATTATTTCTATCAAAAAACCATTTAAATACATCTTTAGTTTTTATGGAATAATTGATTTGATAGCAACATTACCCATGTATTTCTCCTTATTTATTGTTGGAACCAGCGTTTTAACCGTTGTCAGAGCTTTACGATTGTTGCGATTATTTAAGATTTTAAAACATCCAAAATTCTCCAGCCAATCCACTCATCTAAAAGAAGCCCTAATTGCCAGCAGAGGTAAAATACTTGTTTTCATCTACTTCATGTTAATCAGCAGTGTAATAATTGGCTCGGTGATGTACGTAGTCGAAGGAGAAGAAGGCGGTTTTACGAGTATTCCCATCAGTATTTACTGGACAATTGTAACACTCACAACCGTGGGATATGGAGATATTTCACCCATAACACCATTGGGACAAGCAATTGCTTCGGTCGTAATGATAATGGGTTACGGTATCATTGCCGTTCCTACAGGTATCGTTTCTGCTGAATTCGCAACCAGCAACCGTAAAAAACCAAGGATAGAAAGAATCAATCCGTGCTCCGTTTGTGGAACCGAAGGACATGAATTTAACGCAAAATATTGCTACCATTGTGGTGCAGATTTATAATACTAATAATTTGAAGCTAATTCCAGCTGTACACTGCAACTCCTCGTTATTACAGTTGTTTTTCTAAGGCATAAAAGGAGCTTCCTTTGGTCGCTCTTTTATACCAAGAAAAACTAACTTTCATAACTCCGGGATTTCCGTTACCATCTGGGCTAAAAAACATGAAATACTTAATCACCATTATCGGACCCACGGCTATAGGAAAAACTTCCTTGAGTATAGTATTAGCAAATTATTTTAAATGTGATATTATTTCCTGTGACAGCCGTCAGTTTTTCAAGGAAATGACTATAGGAACCGCTGTACCAAACAAAGCCGAATTAGAGGCTGCTACCCATCATTTTATCCAAAACAAATCCATCTTCGAGAATTATACCGTTGGTGATTTCGAGAAAGAAGCTATTGCTAAACTGGACGAATTATTTTTGATCAATGATTACGCAATTCTTGTTGGCGGTTCCGGATTATACGTTGATGCCATTCTAAAAGGTTTTGATGAATTTCCTGAAATTGATGCCTCAGTTCGTACTGAAATAAATACGAAATATGAAAAACTGGGAATTGGATATTTGCAACAAAAACTCGAAGTATTAGATCCAGAATATTATAAAATTTTGACTGCTGAGAATCCTCAAACGTTACAAAACCCACAACGAATGATGCGTTTCGTGGAAGTGTGCTTGGGTTCGGGGAAACCGTATTCTTCTTTTTTAAATCAGAAAAAAAATAACCGAAACTTCATTCCTATTTTAATAGGTTTGGAAGCAAATAGAAAAATCCTTTACAGCCGAATCAATCAACGCGTTGACATTATGATGAATGAAGGACTTCTGGCTGAAGCAAAAATGCTATTCTCTAACAAAGAATTGAATGCACTTCAAACCGTGGGTTATAGAGAGTTATTCAGCTATTGTGATAGAGAAATTTCATTGGAATTTGCCATCGAAGAAATAAAGAAAAATACGCGACGATTTTCAAAACGGCAATTGACTTGGTTCAAAAGAAATGAAAACACCAAATGGTTTGATTTTGAAACTCCGTACGAAACTATTGTGGATTACATTAATTCAAAAAAATAAAACACTAAATCTTATATCCAAGATTACAAATTCATAATTTATAATTTTCAATATGCCTGTCTCTCCAAATTTCACTTCAGTTTTAAGCAAAGATTGGGAAATCAATTTTACACAATGCGCGCCAAATGGATTTTTAAAATACACTGATTTGTGTAATATATTGCAGTTAACCGCTGCTGCACATTCAGAAATTGGAGGCATTAGTTTTACTGATATGCAGGAATTTGACCAAGCATGGGTTTTGAGCAGAATGCGTGTTGAAATCTCTAATTTACCAAAATGGGGAGATATTGTAACCGTAAAAACATGGATCAATTCCTTAGAGAACTCCCGTTCCGTTCGGGCCTTGGAAATGCATTTAAATGGAGAAAAAATTGTAGGTTCTGAGACTTTCTGGGCTGTATTTAATACTAAAAAACGTCGGCCGGAAGGATTGGCTTTGCCTTTTGAACACTTTGAATTATATCCAGAAAAAAGAGCTACTATTGATGGTTTTTCTAAAATAAACTTTAATAATGAAAAGGAAATAGTTTTCGAAAAAAACGTCTTTTTATCTGATTTAGACATTGTAAATCATGTTAATAATGTCAAATATCTGGAATGGTGCTTGGATTTAGTTGACGAAAAATTAATTCTGAATCGAAAAATTAAAAGTTTTGAAATGAATTTTTTAAAGGAATTATCACTAAAAGACAAAGTGATTATTCATGAATGTATTTCTGAGAGAGAGACTGTTTTTAGTATTACAAAAGAAGATAAGACGAGTTTTGCTTTACAATTGAACTGGAAATAAAATATCTCTTCAATCCATAAAAAATGCCCCCAAATAGTGTCTAACTTTTTGGGAGCAGTTTATTCCTTAAGGCTTTCTTTTATTCTGCTACTTTATTCTTAACCACTAATCTGAATCCTTCTCCGTGGATGTTTAAAATTTCCACATCTTCATCAAGTTTCAAATACTTTCTCAACTTAGCGATGTACACATCCATACTTCTTGAAGTAAAATAGTTATCATCTCTCCAAATTTTTGTCAAGGCTAATTCTCTTGGCATTAAATCATTTTCATGAAGAATTAACATTTTCAATAATTCATTCTCTTTTGGAGATAATTTTATCGGCTCTTCATTATTAAATGTTAAAAAACGAAGTTTTGAGTTCAAATGAAATTTACCAATATTAAATTCAAATTGTACTTGTTCCGCTTTAGTATCTGATGATTTTCTTTGAATTATCGCTTTGATTTTCATCAACAATACTTCCGAATCAAAAGGTTTATTTAAGTAATCATCGGCACCAGCTTTATACCCTTTCAAAACATCTTCTTTCATAGATTTTGCTGTTAAGAATATAATTGGCACTTCATTATTTTTTTCTCTAATTTCCTTTGCCAAAGTATAACCGTCTTTGTAAGGCATCATTACATCCAGAATACATAAATCGTAAGTATCCTTTTTGAATTTTTCGAATCCTTCCATTCCATTTTTGGCTAAGGTGACATCAAAATCATTTAGCATTAAATAATCTTTTAAAACTGCTCCAAAATTAAGGTCATCTTCAACTAAAAGTATTTTCTTATTTACATTTTCCATATTCTAATTTATTAATGGTAATTTTATTATGAAGGTACTCCCTTTTCCCTTTTCACTTTCTACATATACTTGACCGTTATGGTCTTCAACAATTCTCTTTACGTAAGCTAATCCTAAACCGTGTCCTTTAACATTATGAATGTCTCCGGTATGCTCTCTATAGAATTTTTCGAAAATTCTTTTCTGAGCTATTTTACTCATTCCTAATCCACTATCTTTTATTTTGATAATGACCATGTCTTTGATGTTTTCAGTAAAAATTTCAATTTCAGGCACATTGGGCGAATATTTTATCGCATTTTCTAAAATGTTAACAATGACATTGGTAAAATGAACATCATTGATTAAAACAGTGGTTCTAATGGCTTTAAAATAGCACGTAATTGTTCCTTGCCTATCTTCTAAAATCAAATTCACATGATCTATTGCATCTTCAATAATCTCATGAATGTTATTTGATTCCTTAGCAATATCTAATTCTTTCTTTTCTAATTTAGAGATTCGCAACACATTTTCTACTTGTGCATGCATGCGTTTATTCTCATCCTTAATCATTTGAAGGTATCGCAAAACCTTCTCTTTATCATCTATTATTTTTGGATTTCTAATGGCATCTAAAGCCAGATTTATAGTGGCAATTGGAGTTTTAAATTCATGTGTCATATTATTAATGAAATCGTTTTTGATTTCAGAAATTTGACGTTGACGAATTAATTGATTCAATGCACTTGTATATGCGATTAAAATAATCAGTGTAAAAACAATAGAAAGAATTGTTATACTAACGAGTTCTGACAGTAAAAATTTCTTTTTGTGAGGAAATGTAACCAGCAATTGATATTTGCTGTTTCCTTCATTATCTGAAAATATTGGAGTTGAATAGGTTGCTTCTTTATCGTATTTAAAACCATTCGATTTTACTTTAGTAGCTAAATTACTACTGTAAACACTAAACTCAAATTTAGTTTTTACACCCGATTCCTCTAATTCTTTTTTGATAAGTTTATTCAAAGTTTCTTTTGATACTCTTTCCTGAACAGGTAAAACAGAGGCAAAATCTTTGTAGAATATTTCAAATGAAGCATTGTCTAAAACATCTAAATTACCCGTTTTTTCAATTTTTATATCAGGTATTAAACTTTGTGTAACACCCGATTTATCAATAGAATTATTGTTGTAAACTTCTGTAACGCGTTTAGAGTTAAAGCTCTTAAATTTCTCACTATCAAATTTTTTATCAAAGAACGTTGGTGAAATATTATAATCTTCAGAAATTATACTGTTTGAATATATAATTGTTTTATTTGTTCTTGGATTTTTTTGAACATAATAAAACTCAAGTATGTCATCTTTCTTTGGAACTTTTCCTGTACTGTCTTTGTAATGATTTATTTTATCATAAAAATTATATGCTTCTTGCTTTTGAATCATTTCAGCCACATTCCCAATAACTTGGTTTACATGAAATTTAAATTGCTCGTCATTATTTTTAAATGAGGTATTAAACCAATAGACCTGAACAAGAATAATCCCAATTAGAGATAAGCTCATTAACAAAACAAGTAATCTGAAAAATAATTTATTCATCGAAACAAATTTAGTATTTTAACAATATATTAAATAATAGATTAACCAAACATTAACACCTATAGGACATTTTATCTAATCTTTAAAATTTTAAGAATTTTAACCACTTCAAATTTTGTAGTTTCTATAGCAGTATTTTCTATAACGAAATCGCTCTTTGAGATGCGTTGTTCATCAGTCCATTGTGCATTAATTCTTTTTAAAACAAGTTCTCGTGTCGTTTTATCACGCTCCATAACTCTCTGAATTCTTAAATCTACTGGAGATGTGACTGTTATGATAAAATCACAATTTTTATAACTGCCACTTTCAAATAGAATAGCAGCTTCATAAATGACATAAGGGACATTTTTATGTTGCAAAATCCATTGCTCAAAATGCTTTTTTACAGCAGGATGAACTATATTGTTAAGTTTTTCTAATTTTTCAGGGCTGTTGAAAACGATTCTGGCTAATTCTTCTCTGTTTAAATTCTCCTTTTCAAAAACTGTATCGCCAAATACAGCTTTGATAGCGCTAATAATTTCGGAGGATTGCGTGATTTTTCTGGCTTCGTCATCAGCAATGTACACTGGAATACCAAATGATTTAAAATAATTTGCAATGGTGGTTTTCCCACTTCCGATACCGCCGGTTAAACCAATTATTTTTGTCATATTAAACCTTGAAAAATAATTCAGGAAAAGCTTCTTGAGGTTTTTGCTTCAAAATGATAATTTTATAAAAAGATTTTATAAAACCCGTTCCGTAACCGTAAAATTGTTTCCAAACAGCTATCAATGATAAAAATCCGATTTTTAAGCTCTTATTTTGATACGAAGACACCAAAAACAGTACCAAAAAGTAAACAAAATATAATTGAAGCAGTAAATCAAAATTAAAAAACAACATTAATAAAAAGGAAATAAAAATTCCAATTATGAATACCGAAGGAAAGAAAAAAGTAAGTTTGTTGTATTTTGGATACCAACTATTCAGAATTGGTCGTGCCTTACCAAATTTATTTACTTGAACGGAAAATTTATCCCAATCAATTCTTCTCTTGTGATATACAAAAGCATTGGGAAAAAGTTTGGTTTCAAAACCTAGATTCCACAAACGAATCGACAAATCCGGATCTTCACCGGGATGTATATTTCCAAAACCTTTTGATGCTTCAAAAGCTTTACGAGATAATCCCATGTTAAAACTTCTGGGCTGAAACTTATCTATTTTTTCTGAACCACCTCTAATTCCGCCAGTTGTCAAAAACGAAGTCATGGCAAAATTTATTGCTTTTTGTATATCTGAAAAACTGTCTAAAGCTTTATCTGGTCCTCCAAAACAATCCACATAATTTTGTTTCAGAGCTTGATCAACCTCTGATAAATACTCTTTTGGAATAATACAATCTGAATCAAAAATGATAAAATAATCCCCTCTGGCTTTTTTCATTCCATAATTTCTGGAATCTCCCGGCCCTGAATTTTCCTTGTAGTAATAGGAAATATCCAATCTATCCCCATATTTTTGAGCGACATCTTTACAAACAATAGAAGAACCATCTTCAATAATAACAATTTCAAAAATTTCGTTATAGGTGGTATTAGACAAACTCTCCAAAAGTTCATCAACTTCATCCGGACGATTGTAAACTGGTATAATTAGGGAAAATAACATAAATTTAAGAATGTGGTATTAACGATGTTTTTAGACTCAAAAAATTTTAACAAATGTAATCTTTCTCCATAAAAAAACCATCAACTATTAACCGATGGTTTCATAAATAATTTACCCCTTTTTATTCAAACATTTCCATCACTTCCTGACTTACTCCCATGTTTGAAAAACCACCATCATGCAACAAGTTTTGTAACGTCACTTTTCTGGTCAAATCAGAAAAGAGTGTTAAGGTATAATTAGCACAATCTAATGCAGATGCATTTCCCAAAGGGGACATTTTCTCGGCAAAATTTATAAATCCACCAAATCCTTTTACGCCTTGACCAGCTGTTGTAGGTGTTGGAGACTGAGAAATAGTGTTGACTCTCACTTTTTTATCTCTACCAAAGAAATAACCAAAACTGCGGGCAATAGATTCTAAAAATGCTTTGTTATCTGCCATGTCGTTATAATCCGGAAACACGCGTTGAGCAGCCATATAAGACAATGCAACAATGCTTCCCCACTCGTTCATGGCATCTTTTTTATATAAAACCTGCATCACTTTATGAAAAGAAACTGCCGATACGTTCCAACCTTTCTCCGTATAATCGTAATTCTGATTGGTGTAATGATTGCCTTTTCGAACGTTTACTGACATTCCGATAGAGTGCAAAACGAAATCTATTTTACCACCCAGAATTTCCATAGCTTGATCAACTAAATGCTCTAAATCAGCCACCGATGTAGCATCAGCAGGAATAATTTGAGAATTTGTTTTTTGCGCCAGTTCATCAATCGTTCCCATTCGTATCGAAGCCGGAGCATTGGTAAGCACAAAAGTTCCTCCTTCTTCAAACACTCTTTCTGCTGTTTTCCAGGCAATTGAATTTTCATCTAAAGCCCCAAAAATGATTCCTCTTTTTCCTTTTAATAAGTTATACATAATAATTAATTTAAGTCTGTTCTTTAAAAAATAATGCACCTTAATTTCGAAATGAATAAAATCATTGTGAAATTAAGATGCATTACAGAAACTAAATATTTAATTTAATAATAGGTTTATGCAATACTTGAAACATTTACCATTTCGTTAGCATCTGCTTTGTAGTCTACTCCTGATACGCTAAAGCCAAATAGATTGTGAAAATCTTTTCTGTAACCTTCTAAATCTCCTATTTCAGATAAATTTTCAGTTACAGCTTCAATCCACAATTTAGCCACTTTTTCCTGAACATCAGGACGCATTTCTAAATCGTCAATACGAATTCTTCCTTTCTCATCAACTGGAACTTCATTTCCAGTGTATAATCTTTCTTGGTACAAACGTTGAATTTGTTCGATACAACCTTCATGAATTCCTTCTTCTTTCATTATCTTATACAATAAAGAAATATACAACGGAATAACTGGAATAGCCGAACTTGCTTGTGTAACCAATGCTTTATTTACCGAAACAAATGCTTTACCATCAATAGCAACTAAACTATCAGTGATAGCAAATGCTGTCGCTTCAAGATGATCTTTGGCACGACCTATCGTTCCTTTTCGATAAACTGCCTCAGTTAATGATGGTCCAATATAAGAATAAGCAACAGTTGTAGCGCCTGGAGCCAATAGATTTTGAGTTTTTAAAGCATCAATCCACATCGCCCAATCTTCGCCGCCCATTACGGCAATCGTATTTTCAATATCATCACCACTACATGGCTCAATTGAAATTTCTGAAACTTTACCAGAATGAAAATCAACCGTTTTATTGGTAAAAGTACTTCCAATAGGTTTCAATACAGAGCGATGCAAAACTCCGGTAACGGGATGCATGCGAACAGGAGAAGCCAAACTGTAGATTACCAAGTCCACTTGACCTAAATCAGCTTTTATAAGATCTAATGTTTGCTGTTTTACTTCATTTGAAAACGCATCACCATTGATACTTTTTGCATATAAACCTGCTTTATGCGCTTCAGTTTCAAAAGCTGCAGAATTATACCAACCTGGTGAAGCGGTTTTACCTTCTGTTGGAGGTTTTTCAAAAAATACGCCAATAGTTCCTGCATTAGAACCAAAACCACTTGTAATTCTAGAAGCCAAACCAAATCCGGTTGAAGCTCCAATTACTAATACTTTTTTAGCCCCGTTTATAGGTCCTTTTGATTTAATGTATTCTATTTGATTCTTAACATTTTGTTCGCATCCTATTGGGTGAGATGTCGTACAAATAAATCCTCTCATTCTTGGTTCTATGATCATATTCTTGGTTATTCGTTTTTTTATTTATTCGTGTAATCGTTTTATTGCTGCTGCAAAAATCTTGTTTTAAAGGAAACAAATATAAAGTAAAAAATTAGTTCAGCAAGGCTTTAGCATGATTTAAGGCCGAATCAGAAACAACTATTCCAGATAACATTTGAGCAATTTCAACAACTCTTTCATCTCTATTTAATAACTTTAATTCAGATTGAGTATCGTCACCAACCGTCGATTTAAATACTTTGAAATGTGCATTCCCTTTTGCTGCGATTTGAGGTAAATGGGTAATAGCAAAAATTTGCATTTCTTGGCTCATTTCCTTCATGATTTCCCCCATTCTGATTGCGATTTCTCCGGAAACACCTGTATCAATTTCATCAAAAATTAAGGTTGGTAATTTTGAATATTGTGCTAAAATCGCTTTAACAGCAAGCATAATTCTGGACATTTCTCCGCCGGAAGCCACTTTTTTCAACAACCCAAAATCAGTTCCCTTATTGGCAGAAAACAAAAACTGAAGCTCATCTTTTCCGTTTTGAAAATAGGTTTCAGTAATAGTAACATCAATATTGAAGCGAACATTTGGCATTCCCAAAGTTTCTAAAATAGCAATCAACTTTTGAGATAAAACTGGAATCGATTCCAGTCTATTCGTATGAATTGTAGTTGAAAAAGCATCTAATACAATAGTTTTTTGTTCGATAGAAATTGTCAGTGCCGCAATTTCTTCTTCCATATTGCCTAATGCTAAAACTGAATTTTCAAGATTAACTTGAATTTCAAGTAATTCATCCACAGATAAAACCTGATGTTTCTTTTGCAAATTAAAAATTACCTGAAGCTTTTGACTGATTAAATCCAATTGTTCCGGATCATTAATCAGTTTTTCGGAACAGCGATTCATTTCATCCGAAATATCATCAAACTCAATCGTTACGCTTGTAATTCTATCTAATATAAATTGATATTCAGTCGAAAAAGAGGCGATTTTTTGTAATGAAACCTTGATTTCATTCAAATTATACATAACACCAATTTGTTCTTCATTGGCTATAGCCAAAGACCTATCGATAGATTCTTTTATAATCTCAACATTGTTCAATTTTTCAAAATCAGCCTCAAGAGATTCTTGTTCTCCAGATTTCAATTGTGCTGTGACTAATTCATCTAATAAAAACGTATTGTATTCTTGCTCTTTCTTAGATTCGCTTTGTCTTTTCAACAGCGAATTTAATTTGGATTTATCCGATTTATAACTTTTTAAAAGCGACTGATACTCCAGAATTGTTTCTTTATTATTGGCAATGGCATCAATAATTTCGAACTGCACATTTTCATCCGAAAGTTCTTGGGTTTGCTGTTGCGAATGAATATCTATCAAGAACAAGCTCAATTCCTGCAATTCCTGAAGATTTACAGGACTGTCATTTATAAAAGCTCTTGATTTTCCCGATGGAAGTATTTCCCGCCTAATAATGGTATCATTTTCATAATCTAAATCATTTGCCTCAAAAAAAGGAAGTAAATTATACTTAGAAATTTCAAAATGAGCTTCAATGATACACTTTTCTGCAGCATTTTTTAAAGAAGTTAAATCGGCTCTTTTTCCTAAAACCAGTCCTAATGCTCCTAAAATTATTGATTTTCCTGCACCCGTTTCTCCTGTGATTGTTGAGAAACCTTTTGAAAAATCGATTGACAATTTTTCTATTAAGGCATAGTTTTTTATCGAAAGTGACGTTATCATTTACTATATTATTTTGTGATGTGAAGCTGGATTAAAGTAAAAATTGAAAATCAATTAGTATTTTATCAGCATCCATTTACTTGAATTCAAAGGAGAAATTTTATTCAGATTATCTACTAAATCTGAGATTGTAATGCTGGGTCCACCAGAAAAAACAGAAACGATTTCATCTGATTTAGCATCAAAAAAGACACGCGTTAAAAATGCGTTCGGTCTGGAAGCATTTAGTTTAGCCAAATCAATCAGTGATCCTTTTATCTTTTCTTTAGACGCTTTTAAATCCTGACTCATCAGGTCTAACCCTACATGATAATCGAGCATAGTTTGACGTACTTGTTTGAATGCCGGAGATAAAATATCGTTTATTAAAAAGTAGCGATTTTGGTTTCCATCAGATTGACTCCAACCTTTAGAACCACCTTGTTGTGCTACATTTGAGATGTTTTGAGCCGTTTCGAAATACGAATTTCCAGATTCGGAAACAAAAGTATCTGCATCCATTCCTAAAATCATATAACTGTAAAAAGACAAAACAGAAACTAGATTAGAATCGAATGTGGTTGGACTAAAAATTAGATTTTCAAACTCTATATATCTAAAATTAAAGTCTTTATCGTTATAATTTAATACTGGAGAGGAATAAGAAGAATTAAAAATAGGCCTTGAAGATTGTACTTGAATAGTTGCAGTAAATTGATCTGAGTTATTCGAAGAAACAGTAATGTACATCGAGCAATTAATTTTTTCGTTTTGCTTAACCGTTTGTCCCGTCCAATCCGTTTTATTTATAAACTCACTTATGGAAGTTTGCAAGGTTTTAAAAACTTGCTGATTTGTAACACTCAATTTTTGGGAATCAACCGTTACTGTACAGTTTAATTGTTGCGCCTGCGTAAGCCCAAAAGTAAAAAGCAGCAAAAAAATAATTGTTTTATTCATCTGTAGATTTGTATTATTTCTTAACAGTTAACTGTAATTCAAACACCAATATTGCGTTTGTATTACAAATCCATCAAGCTCATTTCATAAAATGTACTTTCACCTTGTTTAGAATATCATCAGCAACCGCTTCTTTCGATTTCAATTCCATTGGCTCAATATTGAAATATTTATCAATAAAGGTAACTTTATTCGTTGCTTTACCAAAACCAGCACCCTGATCTTGAAGCGAATTTAAAACAATCAAATCTAAGTTTTTTTTCTGAATTTTCAAGGTCGCATTTTCAATTTCATTTTCTGTTTCCAAAGCAAAACCTATCAGAAACTGATTTTTCTTTTGTTTCCCCAAAGAAGCTAATATATCTTTCGTTTTCTCGAGTTCTATTGTAAAATTATCAGCAGCTTTTTTTATTTTTTGTTGTGCAACATTTTTGGGTTTGTAATCCGCTACAGCTGCAGCAGCAATCACAACATCCACATCGGCATAAAACTGATGGCAAGCCACGTACATTTCTTCTGCAGATACTACATGAATTACATTAATCAATGGATTTGAAACTTTACAATTTGTAGGTCCCGAAACCAAAATCACCGAAGCACCCAGATTTGCAGCACTAATCGCTATATCAAAACCCATTTTTCCTGAAGAATGATTCCCTATAAAACGCACGGGATCTATTGCTTCGTATGTGGGACCGGCAGTAATTAATATTTTTTTCCCTTTAAGAGGTAATTTGCTGTTTAAATCTGATTCCAGAAAAGCGATAATATTTTCAGGCTCCGCCATTCTTCCTTCACCAGATAATCCACTGGCTAATTCACCACTTTCGGCAGGAATTATGACATTGCCAAACTGAGTCAGAGAAGAAAAATTAGCAATGGTGGAGGGATGTTTGTACATGTCTAAATCCATTGCAGGAGCAAAATACACCGGACATTTTGCTGATAAATAGGCCGCAATCAAAAGATTATCGCACGTACCATTTGTCATTTTCGACAATGTATTTGCTGTTGCAGGAGCAATTATCATCAAATCAGCCCAAAGTGCTAATTCGACATGATTGTTCCATTTTTCATTCGCGTCGTCTTGATTATAAAAACTGGAATGTACCGGATTTTTGGACAACGTAGATAATGTAAGAGGCGTTACAAAATCCTTAGAAGCAGGTGTCATTATCACTTGGACATGTGCACCTGCTTTTATGAAAAGTCGTACTAATGTGGCTGTTTTATAGGCTGCAATTCCACCAGAAACTCCAAGTAGAATTCTCTTACCGCTTAAAACTGACATAGTACCTATTATTTATTTGAATCTCTGTGGTAAATTTTACCATCTAACCATTCTTGAACTGCTAAAGCGTGTGGCTTAGGTAGTTTTTCATAAAATTTTGAAACCTCAATTTGCTCTTTGTTTTCAAAAACTTCTTCAAGACTGTCATTATATGTAGCAAATTCTTCTAATTTCTCAGTCAATTCTTTTTTGATTTCAGAATTGATTTGATTTGCTCTTTTAGCCATAATGGTTATCGCTTCATACACATTACCAGTAGGTTCTTCAATAACAGTTTTGTTGTATGTTATTGTATTTACTGGAGCATTCGTCTTTTTTAAATCCATGACTTTATTTATTTAGTAAATTTTTGTAAATCTTTATCTATTCGAGCTAACATTTCGTTTGCTTCTTGCTTGTATTTTGTATCCGCTTTAAATTTAATCAAGTTTAATTGTGCCACTTTTGCCACATTTAATCTATCTTCCATTTTTGACGAAATACTATTAATGGCCAATTGATAGGCTGAATCTAACTTGTAATATAAGGCATCTTCTTTGAATGGAGTTCCCGGATAATCTGCTACAAAATTATCTAAAGCAACAATCGCTGATTTATAATCAGAAATCGTATTGTATCCTTTAGCATTCTCAAAAACCTTTTTCTCTATTTTCTCGCTCAATACTTTTACAGCTGCATTCGCTTCTGCTAAGTACTCCGAATTGGGATTATTATCAATAAATGATTGCAATTTATCTAATGCTTTAGTAGTATCCGTTTGGTCTAAACTGTAAGCAGGTGATAACATCGAGTAACTTTTTGCTCCCAAATAAGCTGCTTCTTCCAGTTTTTCACTTTTTGGATATCCTGAAACAAAACTCTCAAATTGATATCCTGCCAAATAAAATTGTTTGGTTTTGTAATAGGATTGAGCAAACATATAAAACAATTTTTCAGCTTGAGGTTTCCCTCTGTACGCTGGAGCAATTTGTTCAAAAATACGAATCGCTTTAGAATATTTCCCTGCGTCGTATAATTTAGTTGCCATTTCAAATTTAACAGCGACATCTTCGGTTTTTAAAGCTTTTTGGTATTCATTACAAGAACTGAATAAAGCAATAAGAAGCAATAGAGATATTATTTTTTTCATTTTTTTACTTTTTTTATGATTTATTGGCTGAAACAACCCATAAAATCATACCGAAGTTTCGGTGGCAAATTTAGTTATTAATTTAGCGACTTCAAAATATATTTTTTGTTTATAAAAAGACTCTTTTTTTATCCTTGTTTAGTGACTTTTTTGACAAATTGATCAATTCTTCCTGCTAGCGAATCATCTACTTTTACCAGTGGTAAACGGACTGTGTTTTCTGAAATTCCCAGTGATAGAAACACTTGTTTGATTCCTGCTGGATTTCCTTGCTCAAAAATCATATCAATACAATCTGCTAAAAGGTAGTGTGATTTGAATGCTTCATCCACTTTTCGATTCAATCCCAATCGAATCATTTCAGAAAATTCTTTAGGAAAACCTTGCCCAATTACAGATATAACGCCTGATCCACCTGCCAAAACCATTGGTAAAGCGATCATATCATCCCCTGAAATCACCAAAAAATCTTTTGGCTTGTTTTTTAGCAATTGCATCGCTTGAACAATATCTCCGGCAGCTTCTTTAATGGCTACGATGTTTTCAAAATCATTAGCCAAACGCATAACCGTTGAAGGCAACATATTACTTGCTGTCCTTCCCGGAACATTGTATACAATTACTGGAATTGGTGATGCTTCGGCGACAGCTTTAAAATGTTGGTAAATACCTTCTTGTGTCGGTTTATTATAATAGGGCGAAACCGATAATATTGCTGCAAATGCAGACAAATCTCTTGTTCTCAATTCTTCTACTACTTTTAAAGTATTGTTTCCTCCTACTCCAAGTACTAGTGGCAAAGCACCATTATTAGCTTCGATTACGGTACTAATAACTAATTCTTTTTCATCTGGAGACAATGTTGCATTTTCTGCAGTTGTACCCAAAACTACAAGATATTCAATTCCTCCGTCAATTGAAAAATTCACAATTCTTTTTAATGCTTCGGTGTCAATTGAAAAATCTTCTTTAAAAGGGGTTACAAGAGCAACACCAGTACCTATTAATGATTGCATATTAGATTTATATTTTGTTTAATAATTTTAAATATTTGAATAGCTCACTTACAAAAAGCGTATAATTATCGACATCTGTTTTAATTATAAAATGATTTAATCTTTTGTCTATTGATGAAAACCCAACTTTAAATTGCGCTTTAGAATTATGAGTGATTTTTAATAAAATTGCTTTTTCTATGTCGTAATAGCTGATTAACAAATCAAATTTTTCATTGATAAAATCATTTACTTCTGGAGAAGAAATTTCTCCATTCCATTTTAAATGTCCTGAATTGAATACAGGAAATGTTTTCTCTGCTGTTTTCTTAAATTTATCTCTTTGAACAATTGTTGCTATATTTTCTGGTGCGATTCCGTTTGTTATTAACGCTGTAATCAATAACTCCGTTTCGGCAAAACGTGTGGCATCAACAAGTAAACCAATTGTTTTTACAACATTGACTGACTCAATATTTTTTAAATTTTGAAAGCTTTTTTTTAAAGTTTTTTTTACAAAAAAATCTTTTATATAATTCAAAACATATTACTTTTACTTGATTACAAAATTAATTAATTAAGTCGCATTTAAAATGGTAAATCTAAAAAAGTATAACGATGTTTCTAAACTTTTTGTTATATTCTTAACATTTTTGTTTGTTGTTTCCTGCAGCAAACAAAATTATTACGTTACTAAGATAGAAGGCAAACGAATTCCAATCACCGAAAAGGAAATTCAAGTCCCTCAAATTGAAAATTTTATCAAACCTTACAGAGAACACATCAATAAAGATTTAGACAGTATTCTAACGTATTGTCCGGAAACATTAGACAAAAGCACCGGTAAATGGCAAACCACCATTGGTAATTTGATGGCTGATGTTACTTTAATGAGAGGAAATACTGTATTTCAAGCCCGAGAAAAAAAGAACATAGATATATGTTTGCTCAATAGCGGAGGAATTCGTTCAATACTTCCAAAAGGAAATGTAACAGCAAGAACCGCTTTTGAAATCATGCCTTTTGAAAATAGTTTGGTTGTGATTGCTTTAAAAGGAGAACAAATTCTTGAAATGGTCGATTATTTTATCGCCGAAAAAAAACCACATCCACTGGCTGGAATAACCTTTACCATTGACAAAAACAATCTTCCAAAAAACATATTAGTACAAGGGAAACCTGTTCAAAAAGAGACTATTTATTATGTTGGAACCAATGATTATTTGTCTAATGGTGGAGACAATATGAATTTCTTTAAAAAAGGGGTTCAGAAATTTGATTTAGAGTATAAACTACGAAATATTCTTATTGATTATTTCAAAGCAGTAGATACAATTCCCGTGATAAATGATGTTAGAATTACGGTTGAATAAGTAATTCTGAATTTAGATAACAAAATAGTTTTATAAAATACAAAGCCCTAGCCCCGATTGAAGTGAAAATCATTTTTTATCGTTTTTCACGATAAAAAATATTGCAACGAAAAGCGGGAAATAGCTCCTGATTGCTTCGTTCCTGGCAATGACAATGGGATTAAAATAAATAAAAATGAAAAGAAGAGAATTTATAGAAAAAACAGCTGCGAGTTCAGCTTTACTAAGTTTAGGTTTATCATTAAGCAGCTTTGAATCTTCACAAAAAAGACACCTTACTATTTTACATACAAATGATGTACACAGTTACATAGATCCTTTTCCTGCGGATCATCCCAGAAATGCAAACATGGGTGGTGTGGCGAGAAGAGCCGCTTTGATTGAAACGATTCGAAAAGAAAATCCAAATGTATTATTGCTGGATGCTGGCGATATTTTTCAAGGAACGCCTTATTTTAACTATTACGGCGGTGAACTGGAATTTAAATTGATGAGCATGATGCAATATGATGCTTCCACAATAGGAAATCATGATTTTGATAACGGTGTTGAAGGCTTGCATGCTCAAATGCCGCATGCTAAATTTGAGTTTATATCAGCCAACTACGATTTTAAAAACACCGTTATGGATGGTTTTGTAAAACCGTATAAAACATTCAACAAGAATGGCATTAAAGTAGGGGTTTTTGGACTTGGAATAGAGCTAGCGGGATTAGTTGATAAAGGAATGTACAAAGAAACCGTTTACAACAATCCAGTTGAAACGGCTCAAGATATGGTTCGGATTTTAAAGAACGAACAAAAATGTGATTTAGTGATTTGTTTGTCGCATTTGGGTTACAAATACAAAGATGAACCTACTAAAATATGCGATTTGAAATTAGCGGAACTAACACAAGACATTGACTTAATCATTGGTGGACATACACACACTTTTCTAGAGAAACCTACTGTTGTAAAAAACCTTGCCGGTAAAGAGGTTCTCGTAAATCAAGTGGGTTGTTACGGTATAAATCTAGGTAGAATTGATTTTTATCTGGATAACGATAAAGCTAAAGCATTTGAAGGAAAATCGATTATTGTATAACGATGATCGATTCTTTTTTGGCATTTATTATTTCTATATCAATTACAAATCTATAAAAGGAATAATAACTTGTAACGTACAAAATCATTGCCAGTGGCCTAAAATATGTTGGTGGCAGATTAGACAAAAAGCATTTCTCAACAAAAACTGCAAAATAGAGTGCCACTGATAACAACCCGAATATCCACAACCACGGTGTATATTCATTTTGGTTCATAAAATAGTCTGACAATACTATCGCTCCAAGGACAGCTACTAAAACATTTTGAACAACAAGAGAATAGTAACTAATTGCTGTCATTTCATCTGAAAGAGTCAGCATGTATGAGAAAATAAAAATGAAAGGTATAAATCCAATTAATATTGGCACAAAATCCTTAAGCTTACTCAATTTTATTATAAAAAAAATGAGTACCAATCGATGCACCAGAAAAGTAATTAATCCAATCATTAGAGCCGTTTTCGAATCTGATAAAATAAAAAAACTGGTCACTAATATGAAGAACATCGTTATAAAAAACAGTAAACTTCTTTCTTTGGAAGTAATCCAATAAAGATACATTATCAAAACTGTTACAAATGGCTTGAAAGCAAACAGAATTACTTTAAAGGAAAATAACTCGGCAATAACTTCCAGGATGACAAAAGAAAACAATAACAGACTGATTCCCTTTTCAAGTAAAAAAAATTTTTTTTTAGTTAGCATCAAAATCTCTTTTTAATTGACATTAATTAGATTCATAAAATCATCCTCGGTGATTACTGGTATCTTTAGCTTTGTTGCTTTATCCAGCTTAGCGGGTCCCATATTATCTCCTGCAACAACATAATCTGTCTTTGCTGAAATAGAATTTCCCACTTTTCCTCCGTTATCTTCGATTGCCTTTTTCAAATCGTCTCTGGAAAACTTCTCAAAAACACCTGAAACTACAAAAGTCTTTCCAGAAAGTTTATCCGTGGCGTTTGGATTTATTTTTTCAACAATTTCAAATTGTACACCATGTTTTTTTAATCTTTCAATGATAATTCTATTTTCTTGATTTTCGAAAAAGTCAATCACGCTCTGTGCAATTCGTTCTCCAATTTCGTCCACTAAAACTAAATCCATCAAAGTAGCCTGACGCAATGCATCAATATTTTTATAATGTTTCGCTAATTTCTTAGCTACCGTTTCACCAACGAATCGGATTCCAAGAGCAAACAAAACGCGTTCAAACGGAATATTTTTAGAGTTTTCTACCCCTTTTACTAAATTTTCAGCAGATTTTTGAGCCATTCGTTCCAAAGGAAGAATTTGTTCAACCGTCAATTCATATAAATCGGCATAATTGTGTACCAATCCATTATTGAAAAGCAGCGCCACTGTTTCTCCTCCTAAACCTTCAATATCCATTGCTTTTCGAGAAATATAATGCTGAATCCTTCCTATAATCTGTGGTGGACAACCATAAAAATTCGGACAATAATGATTGGCTTCGCCTTCGGATCTAACCAATTCTGTATTGCATTCCGGACAATGTGTGATGTATTTTGTAGGTTCTGATTTTTCTGGGCGCTTATTAAAATCAACCGCAATAATCTTAGGGATGATTTCTCCTCCTTTTTCTACAAAAACAGTATCTCCAACACGAATATCCAATTTCTCCATTTGATCCGCATTATGCAACGAAGCACGTTTTACAACAGTTCCTGCCAATTGCACGGGTTCAAGATTAGCTACGGGAGTTATAGAACCCGTTCGTCCAACTTGATACGAAATTGAATTTAATCGTGTAAAAACTTGTTCTGATTTGAATTTATAAGCAATTGCCCAACGAGGCGATTTTGCAGTAAAACCCAATTCATCCTGATAGTGAAAAGAATTTACTTTTACCACAACACCATCCGTTTCATACGGAAGGCTATGCCTATGAGTGTCCCAATAATCTATAAACTCGAAAACCTCAGTTAAATTACTGGCGGATTTTGCTTCTTTGGGCACTTTGAAACCCCAATTTCTAGCCGTTTCCAATCCTTCGAATTGCGATTTGAAAGGAAGATTGTTTCCAATCAAAAAATACAACAGGCAATCCAAAGGTCTTTTTGCAACTTCAGCACTATCCTGTAATTTCAAACTTCCTGAAGCCGTATTTCTAGGATTTGAATATGGTAACTCTCCAATTTCGATTAATTCCTGATTCATTTTTTCGAAACCGGCAAAAGGCAAAATAATCTCACCACGCACATCAAATTTATCAGGGAAATTCCCTTTTAATTTTAACGGAATGGATTTTATAGTTTTGATATTATTAGTCACATCGTCTCCTTGAAAACCATCTCCACGCGTTACTGCCCGTTTTAACTTTCCGTTTTCATAGGTTATGCTGATTGATGCACCGTCATATTTTAGTTCGCAAGTATATTCTAATGGAACGTCTCCTAAAACTTTTTGAACACGCTTTTCCCAATCCATTAATTCTTCCTTAGAATAGGAATTATCAAGAGAATACATGCGGTGTTCATGCGGAACGGTTTGGAAGTTTTTGGTAATTGTACCGCCTACTCGTTGGGATGGCGAATTTTCGTCAAAGTACTCCGAGTATTTATTTTCTAAATCCTGAAGTTGTTTTAATTTTAAATCAAATTCAAAGTCGGAAATTGTAGCTTCATCTAACACATAATAATTATGGTTGTGTAGATTTAATTCTTCCCTTAATTTTTGAATCGTATTTTGAATATCCATAGAAAATAAAAATTGGCTATTTTAGTTTTAAAAAAGTATACTAAAATAGCCAATTAAAAATAAATAACAATGCAATTATGACTCAATAATTGTATTTATTTGCTGGTATAAAAGACCATCGCTCAAAAACGAACCTTGCTGTATTAATTCAAAAATAGAAGTATTACGCTCCTCTGTAAATTCTTTTTTTCCAACTTTCATTTCAATATTATCCGTAAACATGTTATCGCTAAGCCATTGCAATCCCTCTTTGGTCAAAAAATCAACTTCAAGAACTAATGATTTCAAAACAATCGATTGAACATGGGTATCAAAACAATGAAAAAGGAAAATATGATTTTTAGAAAAATGTTCTAAATACGTTGCTTTCGAAAGAACACCTTCCCAAATTAAATCAGAAAAAACGTCTAATTCCTGTTCTGCAACTTCTGGTGTTGAAGCTTTTATTTTATCCCACTCGGCTTTATCAATCGCTTGAGTAGCTAAAAAAGTACTGAATTCGGAATTTAATTCCTCAAATTGTTCTTTTGTTAATCTTGAGTATTTCATGTATGCTGAATTTATTTCGGCATCTTATATTTATTTTAAGATGCGCTTTACATTATATTTAAATTAAAGAATCTAAAACAAGTTCAGATTAAAAAAAAAAGCCCTCTCAAACGAGAGGGCAAATTTAATATATTTTTAGCTGTTTTTAGAAAATATATCTAATTCCAAACTGCGCCTGCCATCTTGATAACAAACTTGCATCATAGTTGAAGGTTTTGGTTTGAGTACCGTTAAAAGTATAGGTTGGTATTTTTGTAGTTTGATCAACAGATACTCCAATTGGCTGTACACTTGTTGGTACTTGAACCAATCCCCAATCCGAATTAATCAAATTACCTAAGTTCAACACATCAATACTGAATTGGATTGTATTCGTTTTATTAGAAGCTGAAGAAATTTTAAAATTATAATCTTGCATTATTTTAAAATCCCATTTTCCTCTCCATGGAGATAGCGCACCATAACGTGCTGCGTACTGACCTCTTCTATCACTCAAATAGTTGTCTTGCTTGATAAAGGCATCAAATGCTGCACCTTGACTAACTCCACCTGTAAATATCATAGTACTAATTTCGGCTGAAGTTGGTATATAAATTAAATCATTTCCACTTGCCCCATCATTGTTAATATCTCCACCATACGTATAATTAAAACGGCCTCCTTGAGCGTATTCAAAGAAAGTTGATACAGTAGTAGCCCATTTGTCTTTAGTACCATACTTCCATTTTTTTGAAGCTACCCCTATAAAACGGTGCGTATCGCCATACTTGGAATCAGATAAAACGGCATCATTCACGTTCCCTAAAGCCGGATTAAAAGCAAAAGCATCACCCGTAATTTCTGCTTCAATAGAATTAACATCCTGTGACTTCAAATAGTTGTAGGCTAAACTTGCAAACAATCCATTATCAAAAGTCTTTTGTACTTTAATAGAAGAGTTGAATGCACTTCCTTTATTGGTATTAGTCAATACATATCCATTAGTTCGCGCTGGAAAACCATAATCTGTCCAAGTACCATAATCCGCATTACCGTATATTGCTCTATTATCAGCTCCTGTCAATTGACTTGTTGGTCTTTTTAACCCCCAATTTTGTATATGAACCCCATTTAAATCTTTATTATAAGACATGTCTATCGTTACAATATAATCATTTTCGAATTTATGATCAAATCCTAAACTCGTTCTCCAAACCTGTGGAAATTTAAAATCTTCGTCTACTACTTGATAGAAAAATGGATCTATACCGCCTACTTGATTTCCAATCCATACAAAAGGAAGCTTACCGGTGAAAATTCCAGTACCTCCACGTAACTGTTGTTTTTTATCTCCATTAATATCCCAATTGAAACCAACTCTTGGCGACCAAAGTAAATTATTATTGGGTAATTTAGTTGAATCAAAATTCTTTACACTACCATCAGCTGGATTATAATAATCAATATTTGGCAAATATCCTTCTGAGTTATCTGTGTCAATAAATTTTTGAGCCAATTCAGATGTATTGAAATACAACGGTTTATCAGCTCTTAATCCATAAATTAATTTAAAATTATCACTGATATTCCATTCATCCTGAACGTAAAAAGCTAATTGTCCTACTGTCGTTTCGGCTAAATTCCAACCCCCATCAACACCATCTTTCAATGCATTTTTTGTATCGAAAGTTGTTTGTGCGTTTTTTATTGCAGTGCTGTAATACCCATTTGCAATATTCGCATCAAAACCAGCCATATTTGTACTTCCAAAAACATCAAAACCATATCCTTTTAGGTTAAATGAATTTTTGAAAATGAACTTTTCGAATGAGAAACCTAGTGTATAGGTATGGTTTCCTCTGACAATATTCAAATTATCAGTAATTTGAATTACTTTTTGATCTAATTTATTATTGATAGAGAAAGGCTCATGACCCGCAATAATGTAAGGAGAACCATCTTTAGTAATTGTAATTACAGGCGCAGGAGCAGAAAAAGGATTTCTAAAATCATTAAAATGAGTATAACCAGCTTGTAATTTATTAGAAACCGTCTCACTAAATTTAGAATTTAATTCTACTAAAAAAGAGCTAATTTGGTTGTTAATTTGGTACCCTGAATTTTCAAATTGTAACGTATTTGCATCAATTCCTCTACGAATAATAGCGGTAGGATGTGCAGGCTTATCTTTCGAAGCATCTAAAAAATTATAAATAACAGCTAGTTTATGATTGTCATTAATATTCCAATCCAACTTTACAATTCCTTTACTTGAATTAGAATTGTGTGTAAATCCTTGATAAGCTCCAGTATTATACCCTAGCTTACCTAACTCAGTAGAAACATGCATTAAATCAGTTGCTAGTACTCTGGATTCATTCACTCCAGTTGTTCCATTTCCATCATTAGCAACAAAATTTGATCCTGAATCGCTTCTTTTATCAATTTCAAAATTGGTAAAGAAAAACAATTTGTTTTTAACAATTGGACCACCAAGACTAAAACCGGTTTGTTTTTGCTCTAATGAGGGTACAAATATTTTTTCTCCTTTAATTTTATTACCAGTCATATCCTGATTTCTATAAAAACTATAAGCAGTTCCATGGAATTCGTTTGACCCTGACTTAGTTACTGCATTTACAGAAGCCCCTGTAAAACCTGACAAAGTTACATCATAAGGAGCAGTGGCTACTTGAATTTGCTCGATTGCATCTAGTGAAATAGGCTGAGAGCCAGTTTGTCCACCCGGAGTTGCAGCATCCAATCCGAAGGGATTGTTGAAAACCGCTCCATTAAGTGAGTAACTGTTGTATTGATCATTTCTTCCTCCAAAAGAACCTCCACTTGCAGTTGGTTCTAAACGGGTAAAATCATCAGCTGATCTTGAAATAGATGGCAAAGCTGATAATTCTCTTCGACCAATCGTAGTTTCAGCACCAGTTCGTCCGCTGGAAAAAACTTTATTTTTAGCACCAGTAACTTTTACTTCTTCTAATTTCTGGCTTTCATCTTTTAAAAGAACATCTAAACTGAATACTTTACCTAAATCTAGGTAAACATCATTGAATGCTTCACTTTGATAGCCTACAAAAGTTACAACAATTTTGTAAGGACCACCAATTCTCATATTTAACATACTGAACCTTCCGTCAGCATTGGATAATGCCGAATACTTAGAACCAGTTGGAGTGTGAATTGCCTGTACAGTAGCTCCTGGAAGCGTCTCATTATTAGAACTTTTTACAATTCCTTTAATACTAGACGTAGTCGTTTGCCCAATGACTGAGTAAAAACTACTAAAGATTAGTAATAATGTAATGATTTTTTTCATTTGTGTGAATATGGGTTATTTGTGGGTCAAAATTAAGCAAAAAAAAATCACTCCGAAGAGTGATTTTTATATTTTATTAACAAAATATTAACAAAATATTATTTTTCAGAAACAATTTCATAATCTAATTCAACGATAACATCTCTATGCAAACGAACACTAGCAGTATATTTACCAGTACGTTTAACAATTCCGCTTGTGATGAATTTTCTATCAATTTGTTGTCCACCTTTAGCTAAAGCTTCAGCGATATCAATATTCGTGATTGAACCAAATAATTTCTCACCACCTGCTTTTGCAAAGATTTTAATTTCGATAGCTTTTAAAGCTTCAGCTAATGCTTTTGCATCTGCTACAACTTTAGCTTCTTTGTGTGCTCTTTGTTTTAGGTTTTCAGCTAACACTTTCTTTGCAGAAGAAGTAGCTAAATGTGCATGACCTTGTGGGATCAAAAAGTTACGACCGTAACCATTTTTAACCGATACAATATCATCTTTAAAGCCTAAATTTTGAACGTCTTGTCTTAATATAAGTTCCATGTTGTTGTCCTTTGTTATAGAAGTTAGGTTTCATGTTTCAGAAAACCAACAACTGAGTTAATTTATTATTTTAGTAAATCAGCCACATATGGCATTAATGCCAAGTGACGCGCTCTTTTCACAGCTACTGACACTTTTCTTTGGTATTTCAATGAAGTTCCTGTTAAACGACGAGGAAGAATTTTCCCTTGCTCATTAACGAATTTCAATAAGAAATCAGCATCTTTATAGTCAATATATTTGATACCTGATTTTTTGAAACGACAATACTTTTTAGTTTTGTTTGTTTCTATGTTCAAAGGCGTAAGATATCTGATATCTCCGTCTTTTTTTCCTGAAGCCGATTGTTGTAATGTTGCCATAATAATTACGCTTTTGTAGATTTTAATTTAGTTCTTCTTCTTTCAGCCCAAGAAATAGCGTGTTTATCAAGACTTACAGTCAAGAAACGCATTACTCTTTCGTCACGTCTAAATTCAGTTTCAAAAGCAATAAGAACTTCTCCAGCTACTTTGAATTCGAATAAATGGTAAAAACCACTTTTTTTGTTTTGAATTTCGTAAGCCATTTTTTTAAGGCCCCAGTCTTCTTTCGACACCATTTCTGCTCCTCTACTAGTAAGAAAATCTTCAAATTTGCTTACTGTTTCCTTTACCTGAACTTCAGATAAAACGGGATTTAAAATGAAAACAGTTTCATAATGATTCATAAATATATATTTATTTGTTATTTTGGGTGCAAAAGTAATCAATTAATATGATTAAACAAGTCTTATTTTATTTTATTCGACGTATGACAAAAAAATCGGGTCAATTAGTTTTTTTTTAATAAAAAAAATAATATATTTACTATGCCAAATCTAAAAAAATTAAAATTATGAAACTAAACTGTGTTGTAGTAGATGATAGTTCTATTCAAAGAATGATTATCGCAAAGTTAGTTAATAATCATCAAAATTTACATTTAATCGGTGATTTTTCTAATGCAATCGAAGCTAGAAGTTGTATGTCCATACACAATGTGGATCTTATCTTTTTGGATATCGAAATGCCCGTGATTAGTGGCTTTGATTTTTTGGATGGTTTAAAAGTAAAACCTCAAATTATTTTCGTAACCTCAAAAGCTGAGTATGCTATGAAAGCGTTTGATTATGATGCTACGGACTACCTTCAAAAACCAATTGCAATCGACAGATTCAACGCTTCGGTGAAAAGAGCTATTGATTTACATCTACTTAAAAAAGAAAACAAAGAAGAAGAAGGAGAACATATTTTCATTAAAAGTAATTTGAAAAAATTGAAAATTTTCACTTCTAAAATAAAATGGATTGAAGCTTTTGGTGATTATGTTAGAGTCGTTACTGAAGAGGACAGCAATCTGGTACTTTCGACCATGAAATCTTTTGAAAATGACTTATCGAAAGAAAAATTTGTACGTGTGCACAAATCCTACATTATTAACATTGATAAAGTAGAACGTTTCAACAGTAAGTTTGCTGAAATTGGGGTTACAAAAATTCCTTTAAGCCGACACAAAAAAGAAGATTTAGTCAAAGCACTTGCTTTTTCATAGGCAACTGAATTTTAGTAAAAATCGACGTTCGCCGTAACTTTTATAGCTCTGTATTGAGCTACAGCTTCAAAACTATTCAACATTTTCTGGATAGTTTTTTTTGTATTTACAATTGATGTATTCTGAGGGATTTTTATTACAATTGTACGAATGTATTCATTCCTAATTCTACTGATAGCAGGCTCTTCAGGTCCCAGCACCGGCATATTCAGGTTCTGGCTTATTACTTGATACAACCACATTGAACCTTCTTTTAATTTATCAAAATCACGCTGTTTCAAAGTAAGTTTTATAATCCTGAAATATGGCGGGTATTTATAGATTTGACGGTCATACAGCTGTTCTTTGTACATGCCCAAATAATCATTATTAGTAACTTGCTGTATTGTATTATGATTGGGATTATAGGTCTGAATAACTACTTTTCCTTGTTTTTCAGAACGTCCTGCTCTTCCTGCAACTTGTGTCATCATTTGGAAACTTCTTTCGAAAGCCCTAAAATCAGGATGATACAACATATTGTCCGCATTCATGATTCCCACTAAACTCACGTTATCAAAATCCAATCCCTTGGCCAGCATTTGGGTTCCAACTAAAATATCCATTTCTCTATTCTTAAAACTATCGATGATTTTTTCGAATCCAAATTTTCCTCTGGTAGTATCCTGATCCATTCTTCCAATTTTAGAATTTGGAAAAATAGACACTAATTCTTGTTCTATTTGTTCGGTTCCAAAGCCTTTAGTAGTCAAATCAACACTCGAACAAGAATGACAATGTGTAGGTTTCGCAGTTGTATATCCACAATAATGACAGCGTAACTGGTTTTTATGTTTATGATAAGTTAAGCTTACATCACACTGCTGACATTGTGGTACGTGACCGCAAGTGATGCATTCTATTATGGGAGAATATCCGCGTCTGTTTTGAAATAAAATAACTTGTTCTCCCAGTGACAAAGCGAGATTAATTTCGGCAATCAAAACATCACTAAAATGTCCGGTCATTTTTTTTCGAAAGTATTTGACTTTTAAATCCACCAATTCAATATTCGGCATCATGACATTTCCAAATCGTTCCGAAATTTCGACCAGCCCAAATTTATCTGATTTGGCATTGAAATACGTTTCAATACTTGGCGTAGCCGAACCCAAAAGTACTTTTGCTTTATGCGAATGAGCCAAAACTATAGCCGCATCTCGAGCATGATAACGCGGTGCTGGATCTACTTGCTTAAATGTCTGTTCATGTTCTTCATCTACAATTATGAATCCCAGATTATAAAATGGTAAAAATAAAGATGATCTCGCTCCTATTACCACTTGCGCCTTTTCTGAATTCACCAAAACTTGATTCCAAACTTCGATGCGTTCGTTATTATTATATTTCGAATGAAAAACAGCTACTTTATTGCCAAAATATGTTCGCAGCCTACCAACTAATTGAGTCGTCAAAGCTATTTCTGGCAATAAGTACAAGATTTGTTTTCCAGTTTCCAGATATTCTTCAATGAGTTTGATATAGATTTCTGTTTTTCCGCTCGAAGTGACACCATGCAACAAACACACGTCTTTTTGAGTAAAACTCTCTTTGATTTCCTCAAAAGCTTTTTGTTGGGCTAAACTCAACTGCAATTGATCGGCACGGATTTTTCCTGAGAACTTTACGCGGTCTTCCTGAAGAAAATAATCTTCGAATATTTCTTTTTCTATTAATACTTTAACAATTGCCGAAGAAGAATTAGCCACCTCAACAAGTTTTTTTACAGTAATGGGCTTCTTCTCTGTAGCACTCAATTGAAAATAATTCAAGACAATTTCTTTTTGCTTGTTAGCGCTTTTTAATGTTTCTAGTAATTCACTCAACCCTTCGTTTGATTCATATTTAGGATGCAAACGAACATAACGCACTAACTTAGGCTTGTAGGTTTCCTGTATTTCTTCCTGAAGTACTAATATGTTTTTATCTATCAATTTTTGAATAACGGGGAAAATATTCTTTTTGTTTAAAATAGCCATTATATCTTGTACTTTCAAAGAACTTTGCTGTTGCAAGGCTTCGTAAACTAAAAATTCATCATCCGAAAGCAGTCTTGTATCTACAACTACATCCGTTTTTTGAGAAATTACAGTTTCGCTTTCCAGCAAAAGAGCACTTGGCATGGCACCACGGTACACATCACCAATGGCACACATATAATAAGAAGCAATCCATTGCCAGTGTGCAATTTGGATTTCAGTTACAATGGGCTTTTCATCTAGAATTTGATGAATCTCCTTAGCTTCGTATAAAGTGGGTTTGTTTTGATGAATTTCAATAACTATTGCCGTATACATTTTACTTTTACCAAAAGGAACCGCCAGACGCATTCCAATTTTCAGGTAATGGTACTCTGCTTCAGAGATGCTATAGGTAAAAGTTTTGGCTAGAGAAAGGGGTAAAATTACTTCGACGAAATGCATTTTTAATTTAGTATGAGTTTTGAGTTATGCTGATTCTTTTCTTTGAACTCATAACTCACAATTTATAATTATTTTACTCGAATCCAAGTTTGGGTTCTTCCAAATAACGGTACACCAATATATCCGCGCACTTTTAATTTATCATTTCCCTCGAGAGTCAAAAAGCATTTATATAATTTTCCTGATGTTGGGTCAAGAATTTTTCCTGAATTATATTCATTACCATTTTTTGTTAAGCCTTTAATAACAACAAGACCCAAAACCGGTTTGTTTTTTTCGTCGCCGGGACAATGTACACATAAGTTTTTTTTCTTTTCAGCATCAAATATATCGATAATTTTTCCATAAATTTTTCCAGAACGCTCATAGATTTCTACAATCGCTTTGGCTTTGCCGGACTGATCATCAATAGTCCTCCATTTCCCGATAACGGTATGATTTTGACTATAGAAAACTATTGAAATAAATAATGTGAGTACGGTTATGCTTTTTTTCATTGTTGTTCTTTTTTTGCCCTGATTGCCATATAAATTATATTGTCCCTAGGAACGAAGCAATTGAAACGCAAGATTGCTTTGTTCCTCGCCTACTAACTTATAACCAATAACAGGAAATAGCTAAAAATTTTGAAACTATATTGGTGTTAATAATTTATATTTTTTTCGCTTTTAATTTATTTACTGTGGCATTCAATTCGAAACCCAACAGCAATATCATACAATTAATCCAAATGTAAAACATCAAAATCAATAATGTTCCTATCGACCCATATAATTCATTGTATTTAGAAAATTTTATCACCCATATCCCAAATACGTACGAATCCAAAAGAATCAATATGGTCGTAAATACGGAACCTATTGATATAAATGCTCTGTTTTTGTCGTGTTTTGTGCCAAACTTAAAAAGTATAGACGTTATGCCTAAAATCATTAAAATCACAAATGCATATCTTCCTAAAACAATTAACGCAATTTGATCACTCAGTATTGTTTTTTGAATAAAAACTTCAAAAACTACTATTGTTGCTACAGTCACGATCAATAAAAAAGATAACAATAAAGACATTCCCAAAGCAACTATGTATTGCCTGATAAATCCTCTTTTTATAAGAACATGTCGAGAAGATTCAAATCCTCCAAGGATTCCATTCAACCCGTTTGCCATCAACAAAATTGACAATAAAAACCCATAAGACACTAATCCTGAATGGCTGTTATTAAGAATATCATTGATGATTTTATAAATAGCATCATACGTATTGGGTGGCACTCCTTCCTTTACAAACAATAAAAAATCATCCTGAAAACCTTCAATAGGAATGTATGGAATAAGGTTTAAGATGAACAGCGCAAAAGGGAATAAAGCCATGAAGAAACTAAAGGCAATCGCACTGGCATGATAGGTCAAAGCGCTTTCGACAATTCCTAACCCGTACAATTCCAATAAATCATATAACGACAATCCTTGCAACCAAGGAAGTTTGATTTTTTTTAGCACATTAACCAGATTCCGTACTATTGGAATTCTTTGTAATTTTACTTCTATTTCTTTACTCATATCGCTTTTAAGCTCAAATCCATGTTATAAATAGAATGCGTCAAGGCTCCTGATGAAATATAATCTACACCACATTCTGCATAATGACGAATGGTATTTTCGTTGATATTTCCCGAAGATTCTGTTTGACATTTATCCCCTATCAAAGCTATCGCTTTTCTAGTATCGTCATAATTAAAATTATCTATTAAAATTCTAAAAACGCCTTCACTTTCCAGTATCTCTTTGATTTCATCCAAGTTTCTAGCTTCAACAATGATTTTTAAATCCAAATTATTTTCCTTTAAGAAAGCTTTGGTTTTGGCTATAGCCAAAGTAATTCCGCCCGCGAAATCATTGTGATTGTCCTTCAGCATTATCATGTCATACAAAGCAAAACGATGGTTTTCGCCTCCGCCAATTTTTACTGCCCATTTCTCACAAGCTCGGAATCCTGGTGTCGTTTTACGCGTATCAAGAATTTTAGTATTAGTTCCTTCTAATAAACGAACATATTCTTTGGTTTTAGTAGCAATAGCAGACATTCTTTGCATTGAATTCAATACTACACGCTCCGACTTCAAAATAGACTGTGAACTCCCCGACACATGAAAAACAACCGCTCCTTTTTTTACCGGAGTTCCATCCTCGATAAACGTTTCTAATTGCAAATTAGGATCTACATACTCAAAAATCATTTTGGCAAAAGCCACACCCGCAATAATTCCGTCTTCTTTTACAAGCAACTTCGCTTTTCCGTTTGCTGAAGCTGGAATACAGGCCAAAGAACTGTAATCGCCAGGGCCAACATCTTCCCGAATGGCATTTTGTATCAGTATGTCTAACTCGTTTTTAAACTGTATGTCGCTAATCATTTTATAGGAAATTTATGGAATGCTAAAGTAAGATTTATTTTGTGGATTTGAAAACATGTACGCTTGGTTCTTTGAAAAAAAGAGATAAATCAACGTGTTTTAACAGAGTATTACATTTTAATTAAGATAGGAATATTGGTCCTATTAATTTAACACCTAATCTGATATTTTCATCCAATAAAATCAATTGTTTTATACTGTTGTGTATTATTTAAAATCTTATATTTGAATTAGTAACTAAAAAGCTGATTATGAAATCTTTTTTAAGCCTTCTTTTTGTATCCTCGATACTATTGACTTCTTGCAAAAAAGAAGTTGAACCACAAAATAACGCAACTCCAACAAATGTAGTTCCTTTTACTGAAGTTGGTAAACAAATGAAGAGTGAAGCTTCGACGGCAACTCAGGTGCAACAAACTACAAACGCTATAAATCCAAGTAATGCAGCGGCAACTTCCGGTCCTGTAGCAGCTGGAATGAATCCTGCGCACGGTCAGCCATCACACCGTTGTGATATTTCTGTAGGCGCTCCATTGAATTCTCCGCCAGCCGCAACTGCAAACAATCCAGCAGTTCAGCAACAAAATCAACCCGTTCCGGCATCCACAGTTGCTACGACACCAACTCCCGAAGGAATGAATCCGCCACACGGTCAAACCAATCACCGCTGTGATATCGCTGTGGGTGCGCCATTGCCTAAATCATAATATGAACTATGTAACTAGCCATTCATAAAAGGTAAAAATCCGTTTGAAAATTAAGATTATGGCTATGGAAACCAAATACTATGCAAAAGCTGAAATGCTGATTAGAAAACCCATTGAAATTGTTTTTCAGGCATTTATAAATCCAGAAATCACAACTAAATTTTGGTTCACTAAAAGCTCCGGAAAAATTGAAGAAGGAAAAGAAACGGAATGGACCTGGGAAATGTACAACCAATCTATTATGGTTAGCGCTAAAACCGTAGAACTGAATAAAAAAATCGTGATTGAATGGGGAAACCACGATGAAATTTCAACGGTGGAATGGACATTTAAAAATTTAGGAGAAGTTGGAACTTTTGTGAGCATCGTTAATACCGGATTTCAAGGTGATACAGAAAAAATTATCTCCCAAATACGGGATTCAACAGAAGGATTTGCATTAGTTTTAGTGGGTTTAAAAGCCTACTTGGAACACAATATTCAGTTAAATTTAGTTCTTGACAGATTTCCAAAAGAGCTTAATGAGTAAATTAATTTAGTATAAAAAACTATTACTGCTGCTAATTTCCTATAAGTTAAAGAAAAAAAATCCATCAAAGATTCTGAAAATAATTTTAAATGGCTTTTTCTTAAATCAAATACAATGTCAATTTTCTATCTTTGCGCCTCTGAAATGAAACAAAAATGAACATCAAATTGATTGCTATCGGTAAAACCGATAACAAAGCCTTACAATCTTTAATAGACGATTACACCAAACGATTGTCTTTTTATATCAAGTTCGATTTAGATATTATTCCTGATATCAAGAACGTAAAAAACTTATCTGAAAGTCAACAAAAAGAGAAGGAAGGCGAATTAATTTTAGCGAAAATTACACCGACAGACCAACTTATTTTATTGGACGAAAACGGAAAAAACTTTTCCAGCGTAGGCTTTTCAGAGGAATTACAAAAAAAAATGAACTCCGGAGTGAAGACTTTGGTTTTCGTAATTGGTGGTCCTTATGGATTTTCGGATACCGTTTATGCCAAAGCGCAAGGAAAAATATCGCTGTCTTTAATGACTTTTTCGCATCAAATGGTGCGTTTGTTTTTTATCGAGCAATTGTATCGTGGCTTTACAATTTTAAGAAACGAACCGTATCATCACCAATAATTATTCTGTTTAAAGTTTTCTTTGCTTGAAGTTTAATAAATAAATTCTTGAGTACTTTTCATTTCTACTTTTAAACTTTCAATAAAAATTTTATTTTGTATGTAACTTCCAAAGCTTAAATCTTTATCAAACCTAAATAAAAAAGTAATTGCAACTTCTTTGAGTAAAACATTATTAATTAAATCTTGAAGCTTTTCCTTTTTGAAAACTTGATTTTCAATTATAATCTCATTATTCTCATTGAAAAATATGACGCTTCCAATTGGTTTTTCCAATTTGTAATACACATTGGCAAAAGGAATAAAGGCGAGATTTTTACCAATCGTATAGCCGTAAGAATAATAATTCTGTGCCTTTTCATTCTTGTCTGCTTTTTCCTTGTACTATTTTTGCTACAGCTTCATGATTTCCGGAATAACGATTCCTAACGGCAAGCGTTTGTCTACATTTAGAATCCAATTGGTAGAAATAACACTATTTTTCCTGTTTGCTTCAGCGAGCGTATCTTTCCCTTTTGTTCTAAAACAAAATATAAATTGGAGAAAGATCATCCATATTTTTGATAATTGTTGTATTGGCTTTTGGCAATAAAACAGCTTCTTTGTTTCCACAAGAAAATAGAGCAAAAAGGACAGTCAGCGTAAAATATTTTATCTTTATAAGTCAATTTTATTGAATAATGCAACACATTCAACAGCTGCTTTTACATCGTGAACACGAAGAATTTTTGCTCCTTTGGTCAATGCCAAAGTATTCAAAACCGTCGTTCCGTTTAACGCATTTTCTATAGTCGTATTCAGCGTTTTATAAATCATTGATTTTCTGGAAATCCCAACAAGAAGTGGCAGTTCCAATATATTAAATAATTCCATTTTCTGAAAAACTTCATAATTTTGAGCTATTGTTTTGGCAAAGCCAAATCCCGGATCGATAATCAAATCATTGATTCCAAAACTTCTAGCCTTGGCAACTTTTTCCGAAAAATAAAACAACATTTCTTTTACAATATCATCGTAATCTGTTAGTGTTTGCATCGTTTGAGGATTTCCTCGCATGTGCATCATAATATAAGGAACATTGTATTTTGCAATTATCTCCAGCATTTTTTCGTCCAGATTTCCTGCTGCAATATCGTTGATCATGGCTGCACCGCTTTCTATTGAAGCTTTTGCCACTTCACTTCTAAAGGTGTCAATCGAGATGATTGTCTCCGGAAAATGTTTTAGAATCAAATCTACTACAGGGACAATTCTTGAAATTTCTTCTTGTTCCGAGACAAATACTGCATTAGGTTTGCTGGAATAAGCGCCAATATCTATAAAATTGGCTCCTTCAAGTAGCATTTTTTCGACTTGCGAAAGTATTTCGGTTTCATTTTTATACTTTCCACCATCAAAAAAAGAGTTGGGTGTCACATTCAAAATCCCCATTACTTTGGGAGTTGATAAGTCAACAAGTATTCCTTTGCAGTTAATAGTCATTCGTTTATAGTTTTAAAGACTTCAAAATTCTACATTCAAAAAAATTATCTTATTTTTGAAAAAATTTGAATACAAATATACACCAATAATGAAGAATACTTCAAAGGAATATGATGCGGTGATTGCGACTTGTCGAGCACTGTTTATCAATAAAATGAAAGATTATGGCTGTGCTTGGCGAATTTTAAGATTGCCTTCGCTAACGGATCAAATCTACATTAAAGCCCAAAGAATTAGAAGCTTACAAGAAAACGAAGTCCGCAAAATTGATGAAGATGAAACGGGCGAATTCATCGGAATTATCAATTATTCTATCATGGCGCTGATTCAATTGGAATTAGGCGTTGTGGATCAACCTGATTTAAGTGTTGAAAAAGCAACTGAATTATACGATGCTAAAATTAAATTGACCAAAGATTTAATGGAAGACAAAAATCATGATTATGGGGAGGCTTGGCGTGAAATGCGCATAAGTTCACTGACCGATTTGATTTTACAAAAACTACTTCGTGTCAAACAAATTGAAGACAATAAAGGAAAAACATTAGTTTCTGAAGGAATCGACGCCAATTATCAAGACATGATAAATTATTCGATTTTCGCCTTGATTCTAATGGGTTTTGGAAATAAATAATAAAAAGCAATAGCAAAAATGAAATCGCCAGGATTCCAAAATTATAAACTGGAATCAAGAATGGCGATACCCTATTCCATTAAAAAACAAATATTATCTTCACATGAAAAATATCATTACTCAATTTTCTAGAATTTTCGTTGGAATCCTATTTATTATCTCTGGATTAATCAAGCTGAATGACCCAATTGGGTTTTCCTACAAACTCGCTGAATATTTCAGTGAGCCTGTTTTCAACATGCCGTTTTTTGTTCCTTTTGCATTAGGAATCGCTTTATTTTTAGTCATTCTGGAAGTAGTCCTGGGTATTATGTTGCTCATTGGTTACAAAACCAAATTCACTATTTGGAGTTTATTAATCCTGATTGTATTGTTTACTTTCCTGACTTTCTATTCTGCTTATTTTAATGTGGTAAAAGATTGTGGTTGTTTTGGAGATGCTTTAAAACTAACGCCTTGGCAATCGTTTACTAAGGATATTGTTTTACTTTTCTTTATTCTGATATTATTTTTTAATCAAAAATTGGTAAAACCGTTGTTTAGCAATAACGTACAAAACATATTCATTTACGCCAGTATCGTTTTATCCTCGCTGATGGGAGTTTGGGTTTTAAACCATTTGCCAATAATCGATTTCAGACCTTATAAAGTAGGTAATAATATTCAAAAAGGAATGCGAATCCCTGATGGAGCAGAAAAATCAGTGGTAGAAATGGTCTTTATTTACAAAGTTGGTGGTGTCGATAAAGAGTTTACCGAAAAAGATTTGATGTCGATTCCTGAAGGCGCCGTATTTGTAGATCGAAAAGACAAAGTCATTACCGAAGGTTACGTTGCTCCTATTCATGATTTTACAATGGAAAAAGACGGTTCAGATTACAAAGACGAGTTTTTAGAAGAACCAAAATTGATGTTGATTACAGCTTATGATTTAGTCAATGCAGATCACAGTGGAATGGCAAAATTAGAAAAACTGAATCAGGATGCTAAAGCAAAAGGATATAAAGTAGTTGGTATGACGGCTTCTTTACCAGAAGAAATTGCTGCTGCAAAAAAACAATTCGGATTGACATTTGACTTCTATTTTTGTGATGCTATAACTGTAAAAACGATTGAAAGAGCCAATCCAAGTATTGTAATATTAGAAAAAGGAATGATAAAACAAAAGGTTCATCACAATGATATTGCAGATTTAAAATTCTAAATAAACTATAAAACTTAAAGTCGTAAAGTCCGAAACAGGAAACTTTACGACTTTATACTTAAAAAGAATGATAAATACTTTCTACATAAATCGGTGAATCAAAATCATTCCATTATTTTTAAACTATAACGATATTGCTTAGTCATTTTCGAATAATGCTTTCAAAATTTCTTAATCCGCATAACGCATTCAAATTGTTTGTTTAACTTTGTGTAAAAACAATACTATAATGAAAAGAATAATAGCATTACTAATTGCGTTTGCAACACTCTCTTGTACATCAGATGTGCAAAAAACTAAATTCTCCAAAGAAGCTTTAGCTGAAACTCTTTTAGCTACTGATGGAAGTCAAGTAGCTTTTAAGGATATTTTACAAAAACACAAAGGAAAAACCCTGGTAATTGAAGTTTGGGCTTCCTGGTGTGGGGATTGTGTAAAAGCAATGCCAAAACTAAAAGAATTACAAGCTAATAATCCTGATGTTGCTTACCTATTTATTTCGATGGATAAAACTGCCGATAAATGGAAAGCCGGAATCGAAAAACACCAATTAAAAGGGGATCATTTCATGGCAAATGACCAAATGAAAGGCGTATTTGCAAAAGCTGTTGACGTGGATTGGATTCCAAGATACATCATTGTAGACAAGAACGGAAAAATTGCTTTGTACCGTGCCATAGAAACTGATTTTGATAAAATCAATGAAACGCTTAAAAATTTAAAATAATACATTGTACTATTCAATTGCAATATTGAAAAACACTACCAAAAACTAAACATAATTACGACTAAAATGAGAAAGAAGATTGTTGCCGGAAACTGGAAAATGCATAAAAATGCAGAGCAAACTGAAGATTTATTGAATGAATTAATAGCAAAAATAGCAACTGATACAAAAGCACAGGTAATTGTAGCTCCCACATTTGTAAACTTGGCTTCAGCTGTCGACCATTTAGAGTTTACTAATATAGACGTTGCCGCACAAAACGTACATCAAGCTGAAAGTGGCGCTTTTACGGGCGAAATTTCAGCTGATATGTTAAAAAGTGTTGGTGTAGACATTGTAATTCTGGGACACTCAGAGCGCAGAGCTATTTTTCATGAAACGGATGCTTTGATTGCTAATAAAGTAAATACAGCTTTAGAGCACGATATGATGGTTATTTTTTGCTTTGGGGAAGAATTAAAAGACCGCCAATCAAAAAATCATTTTAATGTGGTAGAAAACCAATTGCGAGATGGTTTATTTCATATAGAATCAAAAGACTGGGATAGTATTGTTTTGGCCTATGAGCCAGTTTGGGCAATAGGAACTGGAGAAACAGCTTCTCCGGAACAAGCGCAAGAAATGCATGAATTCATCAGAGAAACCGTTCGCAAAGCTTTTGGAAGTGAAATTGCTGAAAACGTATCCATCCTTTATGGCGGAAGCGTAAAACCTGAAAATGCAAAAGAAATATTCTCAAAACCAGATGTAGACGGCGGTCTTATTGGTGGTGCTGCTCTAAAAGCAGATGATTTTGTAGCAATTGTAAATGCTATATAAATTTCATTTTTAGATATATAAAGAAAGCGGTGATTCATATCACCGCTTTTTTTAAATTCCTATTTCTACTTGAAACCTCAGATACCAATTATTCTTAGTACTGCCATTAAAATAATTTAAAGTGTCAAAAGTCAATTCGCTTTGCAATTTAAAAGTATGTTCCCAAATATATTTGGTCAGACCAACGGTGTATTGTTTAGAATTTGGAGCTAAAGTCCTAATATCCTCTCCTACTTTTTGAGTAGAATACCGACCGATAATTTCATAGTTTGAAGGAAAATTATAACTCAACTGATAATCAAATCCGTTCCCTACATAGGCAAAATTAGATTGTGAAATATCGTCTGGATTTACTGTAACGGCATTTCTAGAAGTGGTTCTTGACATATAACTTGACATCGCCGCCCATCCATTGTATTTTAACATCACATCCAGCATCACTGATTTCATAGTACGCTCTTCAAACAAATCATTTCCTAATTGTCCTTGGGTTCTTTTGGCATGATTGTTTTGCTGAAAAGCTCCGGAAAGCATCAATTTCAGCTTTTGTTCTCTTACAATATCACCTTCAAAATAGGTCCCATCTCTAGAAAACGCTCCAAACGGCAACAACTCCACCTTGCCCGTTACAGCAACTCCTGCATCTGCATTTCCTGTTATATTCCTGCCTTCTCCAGTGGATATAGCCGTTTTTAAATTATACGAAAATTTATCTTTATACTCATTCATATTGTGAATTTGAAAACCAAAATCCCTATCGATTGTAAATCTGGCATTGTTAATCGATCGATCCGTTAACTGTAATCCTCCGGATGAATTCACACGCTGACGATTTCCTGGCAATTTAGTTTGTCCAAAACTGATATTCCAATTTTTATTAGGTCTATAAAAAACGACCGCATCACGAATAATATTAATATTTTCTCCTTCTCTAATTTCACCTAAATCGCCCGGAGCAAATGACAATTGAACTGCGTATAAAAATTTTGGGCTTCCCACATATCCATCAAATCGCAAACGCAATCTTCGGATTTGTCCATCATAAACGCCTTTTTCATCTTCATTTTCAAAATAAGTCACTCGGTTTTGAATTCGAAAACGAATGTTTAACTGATATAAACTATCAGGTGAAGTAATTCCAATGCCTTTACCAAAACTATAATAAGGAAGCGCCGATAATTTCAAGTCATTATCCTGTTTGTTTTGTTTTATGGTAACTTGAGCGTTACTTGAAATATTAAAGATAAAAACAAAAAATAAGATGATTTTTTTCATGTTTAGTGGTTTGATTGTAGTGCAAATGTAAAATAAAATTTGATTTACAAATGCTGTTTAAATAGCTATTGCTACCTTTGCAAAAAAAAGAAGCATGTCAAACATTTATATAGGATATCATTTTAATATTGAACCAAAAGAATTGGGGTCTGAAATATTAATTGCAGAATTAGGTGAAAAAGCATTTGAGAGTTTTACGGAAACTGAAACCGGTATTTCAGCTTTTGTTCAAAAAGATTTGTGGGATGAAATGATTCTTGATGATATTCATATTTTGCAATCGGAAGAATTTACGATTGATTATACATTTGAAGAAATCGAACAAGTCAACTGGAATGAGGAATGGGAAAAGAATTTTGAAGCAATAGATGTCGATGGGAATTGTCATGTACGTGCGCCTTTTCACCCAAAAACGGATGCCGAATTTGATATTGTAATCGAGCCCAAAATGAGTTTTGGAACTGGTCACCATGAGACCACTCACATGATGATTCAGCATTTATTAGAAATAAATGTTGCCGGAATGAAAACGCTGGATATGGGATGCGGAACTGCCATTTTAGCAATACTTGCCGAGATGAAAGGTGCGCAACCAACTGATGCAATTGATATTGACAACTGGTGTTATTTGAATTCTATAGAAAATGCACAACGCAATAATTGTAAACACATAACAGTTTATGAAGGTGACGCTGCATTATTGGAAGGCAAAAAATACGATTTGATTATTGCTAATATCAACAGGAATATTTTGTTAAACGATATGCAAAGTTATGTAAACAGTTTAAATTCTAATGGAACGCTACTTTTAAGCGGTTTCTATCAGGAAGATATCCCATTTATAGATGCTTCTTGTACTGAAAAAGGATTAACTTATGTTAAAAAATTTGAAAGAAACAATTGGGTGTCTTTAAAATATGTAAATTAGTGGTACTATTTTTTTATTAATTACGAAAGTACAAAAACCTACAAAATGAGTACTAAAGAAAAAGTAAGAGAAAGAGTTAGTGTTAAGGAAGCTATACGTTTAGACAATGAAATCGTGGTTTACAACGATGATGTAAATACTTTTGATCATGTCATTGACACTTTGATTCGCGTGTGTAATCACACTCCGGAACAAGCAGAACAATGTTCATTAATTGTACATTATAATGGGAAGTGTACCGTAAAAACGGGTCCTTACGAAAAATTAAAACCACAATGTACCCAATTATTAGAAGCAGGATTAAATGCGGAGATAATTTAAGAATAGTTAAACTTCCCTTTTAAAAATAAATTACTATGAATAATTCAAAAACATTCTCTTTTATTCTATATTTGAATAAAAAAAAGTGTTCTTATGGAAGAATATGGTAAAATTTTAGTTTTTGTAATGCCCCTTTTTTTGATATTAATTGTTATCGAAAAAATATACGGGCATTACAAAGGGGAAGATACAGCACCTAACATGAATGCTGTTTCGAGCGTAAGTTCTGGAATGGTCAACTCCTTGAAATATGTTTTAGGACTCAGTATAACATTGGTCTCTTACGACTGGATTGTTTCTAAAATAGCTGTATTTGATCTTCAAGCAAACTTTCTAACTTATTTTATTGGAGTTATATATATTGATTTTTATGGCTATTGGAGTCATCGTATGTCTCATCAAATTAATTTTTTATGGAATAAACATGCCATTCATCACAGCAGTAAGGAATTCAATTTGGCTTGCGCTCTACGCCAACCGATATCCAGTTTTGTCAATCTATTTACCTTTTTATTGATTCCGGCAGCTCTTTTAGGAGTTCCCTCCAAAGTGATTGCGATAACCTTGCCGATTCATTTATTCCTCCAATTCTGGTATCATACCAAGCATATTAAGAAAATTGGCTTTCTGGAGAATATACTCGTTTCACCATCACATCATAGAGTGCATCATGCTATCAATCCTAAATACATGGATAAAAACCATTCGCAAATATTCATCATTTGGGATAAATTGTTTGGTACTTTTCAAACAGAATTAGAAACTGTACCACCCGTTTTTGGAATCACACGACCAGCGAGAACCTGGAATCCAATACGCATTAATTTCCAACATTTATGGTTCCTATTTACAGATGCTTGGCGCACCGAAAACTGGAAAAACAAATTCACAATTTGGTTCAAACCAACGGGCTGGCGTCCAGAAAATTTTGAAGAAAGATATCCCGTTGTCAAAATTACCAATGTTTAGGATTTTGAAAAATATGGCGTTCAATATTCTAAAAAATTGATGTACTGGTCCCTTTATCAAGCTGTTATTACCTTATTACTCATTAGTTACCTATATAATTCGATTGCTTTGATAGGCTTGCCAAATGTATTTATTTATGGTGCATTCATTTTCCTGACTGTCTACAGTTACATGGAATTAATGGATACCCGTAAAATTGCTGTATTCTGGGAAAGCATGCGTTTTGTATTCGGAATTGGACTAATTTTATGTTTTAGCGATTGGTTTTGCATGAATCAGCTAGTTCCTTTTGCGAGTTACATCATGGTAAGTTATCTTATTTTGTCACTGACAGTAACCATTTATTTTGTTAGCAGTAATTTTGAAAAAGAAACAATGATTGTAGCTCAATCTTAAAAACAACGTATGAAAAGCGATATAATATTAAAGAGTTTTATTGGGTTTAGTCTTTTTTATCTTTCATTTCTACTTTTAGGGAATGAAAATACAGTTTGGTTTTTGAAACCCTATTTATTGCTATTTCTAATTTTCGCCGTTTATTTTCACGAAAGGTTTATTACCAAAAAAATTCTTTTAACGGCTTTGACTTTATCATGGATAGGCGATATTATTTTGATGTTTACTGACAAAGCAGAATTCTATTTTATAGCAGGATTGATTGCTTTTCTTCTTTCTCACATTTCCTATATCATACTATTCAGCAAACAATTAAAGATTTATTTAAAGAAAAGTAAAATCATTTTCTGGGTTGGAGTTACCGCAATTGCCTTTTATTTAATTGTAATGATGCTAATTTTGTTACCAAGTTTGGGTGATTTAAAAATCCCTGTTTTTATTTATGCCCTAACAATTTCAATTATGTTATTATTTGCATTGAAAGGTTTTTTAAACTGGCAAAAACCTGCTAATAGCTATATTTTAAGTGGTGCTGTTATTTTTGTTGCCTCAGATAGTATTTTGGCATTTGATAAATTTTATGCTCCGTTGCAATACAGTTCATTCCTGATTATGGCAACTTACCTAACCGCACAATACTTGATTGTTACGGGGATTTTAAAATTAAACAAAAAAAAGTAGCATTTTCATAAGAGAATGCTACTTTGATTTCAAATGCATTTCGATTAATGAGGTAATTTATTTTTTAATAATCCATATAAATAAGTTCCCAAAAGAGCTCCAAAAAACACTATCAGAACGGTCCAAAAACCGGCTCCAAGCAATATAAATATGGGACCCGGGCAAGAACCTACCAAAGCCCAACCCAATCCAAAAAACAATCCGCCAATCCAGTAGCGAGCAGATCCTTTTTCTTTATCTGGAATTTCAATTGATTCTCCTTTGATGTCTTTTATATTGTTTCGTTTAATGATTTGAATTCCAATAATTCCTGTCAAAATAGCCACAGCAATAATTCCGTACATGTGAAACGACTGAAATTGGAACATTTCATAAATGCGATACCAAGAAACTGCTTCCGATTTAGTCAGTACAATTCCGAAAACAAATCCAACTAATAGATACTTTACTATATTTTTCATGCTTTTTATTTTAATATTAATTTCATTCTGATTGCCTTACAATTCTTATTTTAAAATTAATGGCAATAAAAAATGCGCCATTATCAATCCACCGATAAAAAATCCAATAACCGCTTTCAAAGAAGGAATTTGTAAATTACTCAAACCTGAAATAGCATGCCCCGAAGTGCAACCGCCAGCATAACGAGAACCAAAACCTATCAAAACACCACCAATAAGCAGTATAAAAATACTTTTGGGAGATTCTAAAATGGATATTCCAAAAAGAGCATCAGGCACTAATTTTCCGTTTGGAGCTTCGATACCAAGTTGTGCTAATTGCGCAATTGTTTTAGGATTAATAGCCACATTTGAAGCATCACCCATAAAATGAACAGCAACGAAACCCCCTAACATAGCGCCAAGAACGACTACTAAATTCCAGCGCTGTGCTTTCCAATCAAAATCAAAAAAGGCTACCCGTTTTCCTAAACCTGCCATCGAACAAAGGGAACGCAAATTAGAAGACATTCCGAAAGACTTTCCAAAATAAAGTAACGAAAGCATAATCATACCAATCAAAAACCCAGAAATATACCAAGACCATGTTTGAAAAATAATATCCATATTGTTTTTTTGTACAAAGATAAGAAGCATTTAGCTTGATCTATGTGAGAAATGTTACATTCGATAAGATGAGGCTCTATATTTATGATAGGAACTCGCAATAAGGTATGAAGTTCTGTTTATATTTGTATTATTTCAATTACATGGTATTGTAATTGCTATTTAAATTTTACCTGCTAAATTTATTTTAAACATGAAAAAATCAATCCTTCTTATTGCTTTACTAATTAGTATGGCCTCTTGCTCCAGCACGCAATCTACTTTGAAAAACACAGATGATAATGCACCAAACCTTAGCCTTTCTCAAGACAATACTTTTGTGATTACTGAATACAGTAAAGACAAAAAATATGGCTATGATAAAGATTATCCAATTAATATTTTCTTTAACAATATCAAAAATGAAACGATCAATCAAGGCCGATTTTTGAATACTTTAGCGGGACCCAATGGAGAAAAAATCACGTTTACCAAACTAGAAAGTTGCTGCCCATTTCCAACAAAAAGAAGCGAATTAGGTGCCGGGTTTTTGGATGTTTATGAATTAAAATGGGAAGGCCGGAAAAAACCGGTTTTACTGTACTTAAACATCTATGAAAAAGGAATATTGATGGTTCCTGTGGGACTTTCATTAAAAAAATAACAGCTTTCGAATCCTAAAATATCCTTGTAAACCAATTCCCTAGCCCTGATGGTAGTGGAAATCCTCCCGTTTTTCAGGGAGATTGCAACGGACAGCAGGAAATAGCTCCTAAAAAAAGGTTAATGCCCGAAATTAATTGAGAAACGTAAATTGGAAATCGCAAATCATAACTACCTTTGCACCTTTAAAAAATCATATTATGAACCTACAACATATTCCACAAATCAAATATACTGACAGTGGTAATTTCTTTCTTCTAGCTGGTCCTTGTGCCATTGAAGGTGAAGAAATGGCAATGCGAATTGCCGAAAAACTAGTTGGTATTACTGATAATTTACAAATTCCTTTCGTTTTTAAGGGTTCTTTCAAAAAAGCTAATCGTTCTAGAATTGACAGTTTTTCAGGAATTGGTGATGAAAAAGCACTAAAAATCCTTAGAAAAGTTTCAGAGACTTTTCACGTTCCTACTGTTACTGATATTCATACAAATGAAGATGCGGATATGGCGGCTCAATATGTTGATGTGCTGCAAATCCCAGCTTTTTTAGTGCGTCAAACTGATTTAGTTATGGCTGCTGCCAATACCGGAAAAGTGGTCAACTTAAAAAAAGGACAATTCATGAGTCCCGAAAGCATGAAACATGCAGTTCAAAAAGTATTGGATTGTCACAATGAAAACGTGATGGTTACGGATAGAGGAACGATGTTTGGCTACCAAGACATGATTGTTGATTTTAGAGGAATTCCTACAATGCAACAATACGCTACTACTGTCCTTGATGTTACACACTCATTGCAACAACCCAACCAAACGGCTGGTGTAACTGGCGGAAGACCCGATATGATTGAAACTATTGCCAAAGCTGGTATTGCTGTAGGCGTAGATGGAATTTTTATAGAAACTCATTTTGATCCTGCAAATGCAAAAAGCGATGGCGCAAATATGTTGCATTTAGATTACTTTGAATCCTTAATGACAAAGTTAGTTGCCATTAGAAAAACAATACATACATTTTAAATTTAGGCCTCAAATTCATTGAAACATTTTATATTATATTCCGCGTTCCTAACTATTTTATTTACCAATAACACAATTGCACAGGAAACTACAGAAATTCAAACTAAATATACAACTCATAACAAAGGGAAATTTTTTATTTCGTGGGGAGGAAATAGAGACAGTTACTCCAAATCAGACATAACCTTTCGAGGTAAAGATTATAATTTTACTCTGGAAAATGTCCAAGCGCAAGACAAGCCAAAAGGTTGGCATGTTGACTATATCAATCCAACAAAAATGACCATTCCTCAGACTAATTTTAGATTGGGATATTTTATCAATGATCATTATAGTGTTGCAATAGGTATGGATCACATGAAATATGTGATGACTCAAGATAAAGCCGTAAATATCGATGGCTTTTATCCTAATCCTGGATCATACAATGAGTTATTACCAAACAATCAGGTGCTTTTGACTGAAGAGTTTCTAATGTATGAACACACAGATGGTTTAAATTATGTCAACACTGAATTTTCGAGACATGATGATATTTCTTCTGTTTTTAAAATTGGGAACACGGACAAAATTCAAGTTAATTTAACTGAAGGAGTTGGTTTTGGTCTTTTGTATCCAAAAACGAATACAACCTTATTAGGAAAAGAACGTCATGACGATTTTCATGTTTCAGGGTATGGAACTTCTTTAAAAGCAGGTTTGAACATAACTTTTTTCAAGCACTTTTATATTCAAGGAGAACTTAAGGGCGGATATATTAACATGCAAGATATTAGAACAACACAAAGTACCGAAGATAGTGCTTCACAAGATTTTTTCTTTTTTCAGAGAATCATTGCTGTGGGAGGAATATTCAAAATATAAACACTGCGTAAACTATAAACAAAACAAGGCTGTCTGTAAAATGACAGCCTTGTTTTGTTTAATCTTTGTTTTTGTTTTAATGAATTAGATACCTGAATTTTAATCATAAATTTGTTCCTGGCATCGCTTTTATTATAAATATTTATTAACTAAATTTGGATATTGAGTTTTTTCCCAAAGAACAAAAATAAAGAATTCATAAAATTTGTATTTACCCAAAATCCGAAAAATAAGTAACTTTTAAAATCAATGACTCTAAAAAAAAGTAATCCTGACTCAGAAGGGATTTATCACTTTGATAATTTTTTTAATATCTCCGCTGATTTTATTTGTATTGCAGGATTTGATGGCTATTTTAAGAGAATCAATCCCGCTGTTTCAAAATTATTAGGCTTTTCCGAAGAGGAATTATATGCCAGACCCATAAGTAGTTTTGTTTACGCACCAGACCTTAAAATTACAATCGAAACTAGAGAACAAGTATATAAAAATAAGCCTCTTTTAAATTTTGAAAATCGGTATTTAACTAAAAGTGGAGCCATTGTTTGGTTGTCTTGGACATCCATGCCTATCGAGTCCGAAAAATTAGTATATGCCATTGCCAAGAACATTACTCACAAAAAGAAAGTCGAAGAAGAGCGCAATTTACTTCTTGCAAACCTCACGCAAATCAATAAGGAACTTACCGTTTTATCACACAAAACATCCCATGATTTAAAGTCACCTATTAATAATATGCTTTCGGTTTTTAGTCTTATCGATGTATCTAAAATCAATGATCCGGAAACCTTGGAATTGATTCAAATTCTTAAATTAACCAGTGAAAATTTAAAACAAACTTTAAACGATTCGATTGATGAATTAGTTGAAAATGAAAATATAAATACTCAAATCGAAGAAATAAATTTAAATGAATCACTTTCAGAAGTTCTTGCATCCATAAATTCCTTAGTACGCGATTCAAAAGCAATTATTAATGTTGACTTTTCAGCTTTTGAGAATGTTTCTTTTAACAAGGCCTATATCAAAAGTATTTTTCTGAATTTAGTTACCAATTCGATTAAATATGCAAAACCGCATCATGCGCCAGTAATTACTATTCAATCTAAAAAAGTTAATGACGTGAACCAATTAATTTTTTCTGATAATGGACTTGGTTTTGATATGGATAAAGTAAAAGACAAGATTTTTGGTTTGTACGAAAAATTCCATAGTAATATTGACAGTAACGGTATAGGACTGTATTTGGTCTACAATCACATCACTAGTTTAGGTGGAAAAATTGCAGTAGAGAGTAAAATAAATGAAGGTGCTACATTCATTATTTCCTTCAAATATTGAAAAAAAAAGAATGCAGTACCTTCATAAATTAAGATGCTATTGTTTTACAATCCCATTCTGATCTATCAAATACAGTAATGAAGCCATAGTTGCGGCTCCTAACTCTAATTCTCTTTTATTGATCGCATCAAAAGTGTCATTTGCAGCATGATGGTAATCAAAATAGCGTTGTGAATCTGGTTGTAATCCAACTTTTACGATATGATTTGATTTCAATGGACCAATGTCAACACCAGAATGTCCTTTTACAAATTTATGAACTAAATAAGGTTCGAATAAAGTTGCCCAACTACTGATTTTATTAAAATTTGCTTCATCGGCATCAATTGAAAAACCTCTTGGTGAAAAACCTCCTGAATCACTTTCCAAAGCAAAAATATGGTTTTCATTATTTTTATTGGATTGATCTTGATATTCTTTTCCGCCGCGAACACCATTTTCTTCGTTCATGAACAATACCACACGAAGCGTATTTTTAGGTTTATACCCTATATTTTTAAAGATATTCAATACTTCCATACTTTGCACACAACCAGCGCCATCGTCATGAGATCCGTCCCCTAAATCCCAGGAATCAAGATGTCCTCCAACGATCATTATTCTCTCAGGATGTTCAGATCCCGTTATTTCTCCAACAACATTATAAGACAAAACATCATCAAATGTTTGGCAGGATTGTTTTAAATAGAATTGTGCATTGGGTTTATCTTTCAGACTTTTGCTTAAAAGTTCTGCACCATTTGTACTAATCGCAGCAGCCGGAATTCGTTGTTCTTTTGAAATTTCTCCATAATTAGTGGCACCGGTATGTGGCAAATCATCCAATCGCAAATTCATCGATCTGACAATTACCGCTAATGCGCCCAGCTTCCCGGCTTCTTTTGCACCTGAGGATCTTTGGTCGACACAACTGCCATACGCTTTGAAAGTTTCTATGAATTCAGGATTCATAGCTCTGTTAAAGAAAATGATTTTTCCTTTTACTTTTGCTTCCCCTAATTCAACTAATTCTTCTATACTTTTCACTTCAATTATAGTGGCTTGTAATCCTTTTTTTGGAGTGGCAACTGAGCCGCCCAGTGCGCATATTGGGAAAGAAATTTTTTGATTTCCAATTTGTAAATACCCGACTTCTTTTTCGCCCCGAACCCATTTTGGCACCATCACTTCCTGAAGGTACACTTTGTCTAATCCTAGGGTTTCCAATTGCGCTTTAGTATACAAAACTGCTTTTTCTGCTCCGGTTGAGCCCGATAATCGAGAGCCAATTTTATTAGATAAATGGTCCAGCCAAGGATAACATTTGGCATTGGTCAAGGATGATTTATAAATTTCCTTCACCGTTTGTTCTTCTTTAGTTTGAGCAAAAAGAAGAATTCCGTTAAGGAATAGTGCAACACATAAAATTGATTTTTTCATAATTTAATACGGTGATGGTTTGAATTTTTCGGTTTCAATAAGAACGGCAATTTCGTAATTCTTAATGAATATTTGATAGCAGATTTAAAAAAAACTAATAAATTATTTTTTCTGGATTTATAAAAAACAAATAAAGCCATTAATCTTCGTGACGTTTTTTTTAAGTACATTTTTTTTTAAAAAAAACCCTTCGGTATAAATACCGAAGGGCTGATCATAAATAAACAAACCAAACATTTACTTAATCAATACAAAATCAACTTTATTATCAATGCTGGAATCCGTACCCACAAAAGCTTGAAAAGCACCCGGTTCAGCAATAAATTGTAAATCAGAATTATAGAATTTTAGTTCTTCAACAGAAATTTCGAAAGTTACTGTTTGTTTTTCTCCTTTTTTAAGGGCTATTTTTTGGAATCCCTTCAACTCTTTGACAGGTCTTGTAACCGTACCCACTAAATCTCTTATGTACAATTGTACTACTTCTTTTCCATCATAATTCCCAGTATTTGTTACATCAACGCTTACCGTTACTTTTTCGTTGAAATTCATTTTATCGGATGAAATTTTCAAATTTGAATAGTTAAAAGTGGTATAACTCAAACCAAAACCAAAAGGATATAAAGGCTCATTTCTTTCGTCAATATAATTCGATCTGAATTTCTCGAACTTCCCTTCTTTATTGCCTAACGGTCTTCCGGTATTTTTTTGATTGTAATAAATAGGCACCTGCCCTACACTTCTTGGGAATGTCGCCGTCAATTTTCCAGAAGGATTTTCATCGCCAAACAAAACATCAGCAATTGCGCTTCCTGCTTCACTTCCTGCAAACCAAGTATTCAATATTGCGGGAACCGTTCCGTTTTCCTGAACTAATACCAAAGGACGACCTGTGAATAAAACCAACACAACAGGTTTCCCTGTTTTTAATAAGGCTTGCAACAAGTCTTTTTGTGCTTGTGGAATTTCTAAGTTCGTTCTACTGCTGCTTTCCCCAGACATTTCTGCTGATTCTCCTAAAGCCGCAACAATTACATCCGATTGATTGGCTATTTTCAAGGCTTCTGCCAATAATTCTTCGGTAGTTCTGCTATCACGGTGCAGTGTTTTTCCGAACATAGTTGCTTTTTCTTCAAAAGTCGCATCATAATCCAGATTGCTTCCTTTGGCGTAAAGCACCTTTGTCCCTTTGCCCGCTACTTCTTTTATTCCTGCCAAAAGCGAAATAGATTTATCCTGATTTGTTGCTACACTCCAAGTTCCTGCCATATTTTCTTTGGCATCAGCCAAAGGTCCGATTAAAGCAATCGTTCCTGACTTTTTCAAAGGAAGCAACTGATTTTGATTCTTTAATAAAACTAGGGATTGAGAAGCTATTTTTCTGGCTTCGGCTCTGTTGCTTGCGGTAAAAATTTCTGTTTTAGCTCTTTTAGCATCCGTATAGCGATACGGATCGTGAAACAATCCTAGATCATATTTGGCATTCAAAATAAGACGAACCGCATTATCAATTTGTTCGATACTCACTTTCTTTTCGTGTACTGATTTCTTCAAAGTCGTCAAGAATCCCTCGCCCACCATATCCATTTCAATTCCGGCATTTAATGCCAAAGCAGATACGGTTTGCAAATCCCCCATACCATGTGCTATCATTTCAGGAATTCCTGTGAAATCAGTTACCACAAATCCGTCAAAACCCCATTGCTTGCGCAAAACATCGGTCATTAACCATTTATTTCCGGTTGCAGGAATTCCTTCTACTTCATTGAAAGAAGCCATAACAGAACCTACTCCCGCATCAACAGCGGCTTTGTAAGGCGGAAAATAATCATTATACATTCTGATTCGACTCATATCAACCGTATTGTAATCGCGTCCTGCTTCGGGCGCACCGTACAAAGCAAAATGTTTGACACAGGCCAAAATGGTATTATTCCTTGACAAATCATTTTGTTGATAGCCATTGACCATTGCTTTTGCAATTTGGCTTCCCAAAAACGGATCTTCACCCGAACCTTCAGAAACTCTTCCCCAACGTGGATCACGAGAAATATCAACCATAGGTGAAAAAGTCCAGTTAATTCCATCGGCACTGGCTTCCTGAGCGGCAATTTGGGCGCTTCTTTCTATCAATTTCATGTCCCAAGTAGCAGACATTCCCAAAGGAATCGGAAAGGTCGTTTCATAGCCATGAATTACGTCCATTCCAAAAAGTAACGGAATTTTTAATCGGCTTTTTTCGACAGCGATCTTTTGAACTTCATATATTTTTTGAACTGATTTGATGTTGAATAAACCGCCCACTTTACCTTCTTCGATATTCTTCGCCACATTAGAACTGTTAGCAGCTCCAGTAGTTATATCTCCCGAAGTAGGCAAATTTAATTGCCCAATTTTTTCTTCCAAAGTCATTTTCGAAAGTAACTCTGCTACGAATTCTGTTTTCGGTTTAATTTTAACGTTCTTTTTACCTGTCTTTTTTTGGCTGTAGCCAAAGAGAGAAAAGCCAATAAGGAGTATAATAAGTTTAATTTTCATTTTGTTTGTTTTTTGTTTGTTGGAACATCCAATCATAAATTTTTTGGTTGTCATATACACGCGACCAACTGTCGTGGTTTGCATCATCAAAAATGGTCAGTTCCACATTGGTGTTGCAGGTTTTTAATTTTTTATACATCGTAATAGAATAATCCACATTGACAACATCATCTAATAATCCGTGAAAAATCCGAATAGGAATAGCTTTAATTTTACAATTTTCGATCATTGGAATTCTATCCACATATCCTGCAATAGGCACTAAAGCCGCAAAAGTTTCAGGGTGTGCAAAAGCTAGATTCCAAGCGCCCCAAGCTCCCATACTTAATCCGGTGAGATAAATTCGGTTGTAGTCAATATTGTTCTCTTTCTGGATTTTTAAAATCAAACGGTACACTACTTCTTCGTTCCAATATTCGTTTTCCGGACATTGAGGTGCCAAAACATACGCATCGAGTTCGTTACTTTTCAAATACTTGAATGGTCCATGCGCTTTTACTTTTTCGATATCGGTTCCTTTTTCACCAGAACCGTGCAGAAAAACAATCAGTGGCTTTTTTTCTTTAGTATTTTTTGGAATGTGTAAGGCGTATGCTAATTCCCGTTTTTGTACGATTTCAGTTTTGATTTTCCCGACAATCTCAGTTTGAGAAAAGGAATTCCAGGATACTAAAAAGGCGGCTACAATAATTAAATACTTCATCACACCTTACAAATTATATTTTGTAGAATTAAAACCCAATTTTGCTAAACCCGGTTTTATTTCCGGCGCATTCATGAATAATTTCCATAATAAACCGGTACGGTGATTTTCAATCATGGGAGCAATTGTACCTTGATCAATGGCTAAATATCGTGGCGTTACCCAATTATAATGCGGTGAAAAAGCATCATAAGGTCCCGCTATTCCAACATAATCTGCTCTTTTTTCATCGTATAAATAATGAAGAAACTTCATGGATTCTACGGGTGTAAAAGGAAAAGAAGAAAGTGCTGCCGTAGGCGTAATTACCCCTAAATCATTGTTGGGTTGGTGTGCTGAATATCCCGTAGAACCATCGCTGTTACGGGAATAACTCGCCGTTAAACCCCAACATTTATCCGAATATCCTTTCCATTGTTTTGGATTAGCAATGCAATATTGATTGATGATTTTAGAATGATTTTGGGTCAATGTCCAATAATCAGCATATTGATCTTTCAAAGTGGTAGGATCTAAACCTAAATAGGAATATTGCGCCCAGAACAAAGGCCCTACATTTCCTGAAGCTCCATTGTAATTTAACACCACTGGAATTCCGTATTGTGAGCCTCCATTTTTAATGGCACCATTTCTAGCCCAAGCCTGATGATAGGCCGCAGCACCAATAGGATGTGTAGGCGAAGCAGCTCCCAAAACATACGTAATCAAACATTCATTATAGCCTTCTAACTTGAAGTTCATGTCCCAACCATAAGTAGGTGACCAATGCCAGTAAAGGGCGTTTTCTCCTTTGGTATACCAATCCCATTCTACTCCTTTCCAGAGCGCATCCGCTTTTAGGGCTAATGCTTTTTCTGAGTCAGAACCATTTTTAAAATATTCTCTAACGCTCAATAATCCTTGGCAAAGGAAAGCAGTTTCAACTAAATCACCTCCATTGTCTTTTGTTCCAAAGGGGATTACTTTTCCGGTTGAACCATCCATCCAATGGGGCCAAGCGCCGTGAAAACGTTCGGCTTTTTCGAGAAAATTCATGGCAGTTGTAAGTCGTGAAACCGCTTCTGATCGATTTACAAAACCGCGTTCAACACCTACAATTATTGACATCAATCCAAAACCGGAACCTCCCGTAGTGACAATATTAGCTTCAAAACCAGGATCATTGGTATAATAGCGTTCTCTGGCCAGTTTAGAATTGGGTTCCGCATACTCCCAAAAATACTTGATGGCATCTTTTTGAACCTGATCCATAGCCTCAATATCCGTTAAAGGAACTGTTGGAGTTACAGGAGTTGTTGGCAACGGAGTACCAGTGCCTCCTGTACTCTCCGGAGTTGAGGAAGAGCAGGAAATAAAAAAACTAATACAAAATAGGATACTCAGGGAAATCTTCATTTTAATAAAAATAATAGGATTAATAATTTTAAAATAAACCCCTAGTTTTAGAAATTTAGGGGGTTACAATCTTTTATCTGTTGTCTTTTTCTAATTTATTAAGTGCCGATATTTCGTTTATAGAAAGAGCTACGTTATAAATTCTAAACTCATCTAATAGTCCTGCAAAACTAGTTGCCCAGCCTTCTTGAGAACCATTGTTTAAAGACGGGGTGGTTTCAAATTGATGTGTTCCTATAACAACTTTACCATTTGTACCCGTCATTTGAAAATTGCCATATTTTGGAGCATTGTTAATATTGTTTATATCACCTGGATTATCCGCAAATAAAGGGGCAACACCAACAGTCCCATTAGCCGGAGCATAAGGAAAACCACCTAAATTTGCACATAATGCTCCATTTACATAAGCAGATACAATACTGGTCGCTGCATTATAAGTAAATACAACATGAATCCATTGGTTCAAACTATTATCTAAATTCATAATTGCACCTTGTCCTTTCCATGCTACACCAGCTCTTCCATTTTCTATACCTAATTTTAATCGCAATCTATTTGGATAATTATTGTCCGGGTTTTCTAAATATAAATTTAATCCTCCCCAAAACTCTAACGGTCTTACTATTGAAAAAATACCTTGAGCACCTTTACCCACTCCTGGAGTCGCTGGATCAACAGTATTTGCTGTATTCATCCAAAAAGAGACTGTAAAATTATTTAAAGAGGTAATTGCCTGTGTAGCATTTGCGACAGCATATCGCTCTTGAGAACTTGATCCAGAATAGGCATTTCCTTTGATTCCGGTTGCATATCCTACATTGGTACCCATAGATCCCGTAAGATTGTTTTTACTGTCCGTAAGATTGTTTTCAAAACTCAATTTAGTGACCAAATTACCCGCTGCTATAGCATCTGAACTTTCAAAACCTCCAATTGCTTCATAAGGGATTGGGCTGTTTACGGTATCGATACTATCCTCGTTACAGCTCACAAAAAATTGTGAAGTCAGAACAGAAGCAAACAAGAAAATATATTTATTTTTTTTCATTTTTACTGTTTTAAGAATTAATAACCAGGATTTTGAGCTGACAATCCAGCAGCTTCTCTAATAAATAGTTGTGGTAATGGAAACACTTCATGTTTTCCCGCTACAAATGTTTTGCCATGAATAGCAAAAGCAGCTACCGCTCGTGCCGATCCTGTTCGAACTAAATCAAAGAATCTGTCGTGTTCAAAAGCCATTTCGACTCTTCTTTCTTTCCAAATTGCAATTTTTATATCCGCTTGCGAAGTAAATGTTGTATTGGCTAATCCAGCTCTTCTTCTAATTTGGTTTAACAAAGTAATTGCTTCGGGAGTTTGGTTTAATTCGTTCAATGCTTCTGCTTTCATTAGGATTACTTCGGCATAACGCAAATACTTGATATTCGTATCTGAATTATCCTGACCAGAAAAAGCAGAAGAATAGGCTTTGTAATTGTATCTTGGATTATCTGCATCTGCAGGTACCACTCGGCCATCGTATAAAGTTGCTCCTCTAAACATAATTGTTGCATTTTTTCTAACATCATTGGCTTCATAAGCATCTAATAAACTTTGAGAAGGTGTATTGAAACCCCAGCCCCATCCTCCAGAACCACGAGCGCCTTGAGTTTGAGAATATTGTTTAATTCCTTGAGCAGGAACAGAACCCACACCTTGAATTTCAAAAATAGATTCAGCGTCATTTTCTCCTGCCAGTCTAAACATAGAAGCATAATCAGAAACGAGAGAATACCCCGTAACTAAATTGCAATTATCTATCACTTTCTGCCAGTTTTTTTGGTATAAATTCACTTTTGCTAATAAGGCATAAGCAGCTCCTTGCGAAACTCGTCCTTTTTCGGAAGCGGTATAAGCTGCTTTATTAGGCAATGCTGCAATAGCAGCATTCAAATCACTTTCGATAAGCGCATATACTTCTGCGCTTGATTTACGTGTTAATTGCATAATTCTATCTTCTTCTGAAGAAGGATTTGGCAAACGATCAACAATGGGAACGCCACCGTAGGTTTTAACTAAAGTAAAATACATGAAAGCACGTAAAAACTTCGCCTCACCAATTAGCCTAGTCCGCAAAGCAGGATTAGCCTGATCTAATTGCGGAATGATATTTAATGCCTGGTTGCATCTATTGATTCCTTCGTAATTAGCTATAAAAATTTCGCTAGTGGAAGGACTTGATGGATTATAGGTCAAGGCATCCATTAAATCTTTGTCAGAACCCGAATCTCCAGCGGAAGATCCTTTGTCAGCATCATCAGAGGCAATACTAGAGACACCATTCCAAGAAAAGGAAGACATATTCCAATCTAAAAACTTATTATAAATTGCAGTAACAAAGGTCGCTGCACCGGCATCATTGTTGAATAATGCGAGATCATTGGTAGAAATAGATTCGGTTTGATCTACCTCTAAATACTCATTTGAACATCCTGAAAAAAAGAACGCGGATAGAACAAAAACGGAGATATATATTTTTTTCATACTCTTAAAAATTTAAATTAGCACCAATTACAAATGACCTCAAGGTAGGATAAGCATCTAACTCGATTCCTTGCGTTCCATAAGGGTCGCCATTCCCATTTAATTCCGGAGAAAAACCAGAGAATTTCTGTGTGATTAATGGATTGATCGCATTGACATATATTCTGCAAGAATTTATAAATCCTTCTTTTAAAGGAATTTTATACCCTAAAGTAATATTGTTGATTCTAAAGAAGTCACCTGATTCTAAATAATAAGTTGAAGCGACAGGAACTTGATTAAAAGGTGCTGGATTTGAAGCAGTTGTATTGTTTATGGTCCAAAAATCAGTGGCCAAAGACTCTTCAATGTTTTCATTTCCAAAACGTTGTGCTTTTTTACCATTGTACACTTTAGCTCCTGCAGTTCCGTATCCGTCAACTGAGAAATCAAAGTTTTTATAATTCACTCCTAATGTAACCCCATACGTGGAAGTAGGCAAAATAGAACCTACATATTTTTTATCGGCATTGGCCAAAACACCTTGTGCTACTTTTTCACCTGCTGCATTGTAGTACAACATGGCTCCATTTGCAGGATCAAAACCGGCATATTCATAGATAAAGAAACTACCTAACGGCTGACCAACAGAGGTATTATCTAATATTTTAGTATCCTGTCCGTTTCCTAAACCTCCACCAATAAGTGGTGCCAAAGTTGCATCTTTTAGACCTGAAAGTTTATTTTGGTTATTTGAAAAGTTACCTCCAACCCAATAACTTAAATTATCTGTTAATTGATCATCCCAACGCAATGCAATTTCATATCCTTTGTTTGATACTTCACCCACATGTGCCGGAGAGGAATTACTTATTCCAGAAGTTAGATAGGGTTTTGTATTCAAAATAACATTTGTTGTTGTTTTGTCATATACGTCAAATGAACCTTTAAGTCTACTATTTAAGAATTCAAAATCGACACCTGCAGAGGTTTCTTCGGTAATTTCCCAAGATAAACTGGGATCAATCTGAGAATTAATAGTCGTTCCTTCATTCAAAATAGAACCTCCTAAATAATAACTCAATCCTGAAGCATAGGCTTGATTGTTAAGCGGTACGTTTTGGTTCCCCAGTTTACCCCAACCTCCTCTTAATTTCAATAAATCAACTCCTTTAACATCCGCCATAAAACCTTCTTTGGAGATAATCCAACCCAAACCAAATGCAGGAAATGTTCCCCAACGGTAGTCTTTCCCAAAATTAGAAGAACCATCTCGTCTAAGTGTTCCTGTAAATAAGTAGCGATCCATTAATTTATATTGAAAACGACCAAAATAGGAAGCCAACTTAGTTTCATTAGAAACTACATCACTATAATTCATGATATTACCGGAGTAATCAACACCGTTTAAAGCCCAATAATTAGCATCTGCGTTTACATTTTTTCTGGTAACAGTCAAGGTTTCTCTAGACCCTCTAATGGAAGTTTCAATTCCACCGGTAAGTTCAACATCATGAATCTCCCCAAAAACTTTATTATAAGTGAAGTAATTCGTTAAGTTCCAATTGAAATATTGGGATCTGCCTTTGGTCAATAAATTCAAAGGAACTCCTTCATTAGCTGTTTCATAATCTGCCGGACTTGTATTTGGGTTGCGCGCCATCCAGATTCCTTGTGAATCAGAAAAATTATAGTTTTTCCAAGAATAATATTCCCCATTAAATTGGGAAGTAAACTTCAAAGACTCTAAAATTTCATAATCTAATTTCAAACCCCCTTGCAAAGTTAAACTCCTTTGCTCTTCATCAAAAAAGTCTAATTGCGCTATCGGATTACCCACATTGTTAAATAAATTACCGGATGTACCTGCAAAACCATTCGCTCCTACAAGAGGAACCCCATATTGACCATCAGGAAAAAAGACAGGAACTATTGGCGATTGTTTATAAGCTGTGGTAAAAGCGCCCAAAGGTTTTGGTGATGAATTAGTCGACCCAAAACTAAAGTTTTGATTTAAAGTTAGTTTATCAGAAATCTTATACTCATTGTTATTCCTAAAAGTGGTACGACCGTAATCTAATCCGTTAAGAATTCCTTTTTCTTCGTAGTTACCAACACTGAAAAAGAATTTAATCTTTTCTGTTGATCCGGAAACCGAAACGTTATTTTGAGTATATGATCCTGTTCTGGTAATAGCATCAAACCAATCTGTATTTACGGGTTGATCTTGTGAAAAAGTAGTGGATTGCAGAGCAGCATTCGAATAATGCGAAAACTTGTTACTTCCTGCCATTTTTACTTTTTTCAAAGGCTGTCTAAAACCCGCAAAAGTTTCAAATTCTACCGAAACTTTATCGCCTTTTCCTTTTTTAGTGGTAATGATGATAACTCCATTAGCCGCTCTGGTACCATAAATAGCAAGAGAAGAAGCATCTTTCAAAATCTCATAAGAAGTAATATCATTAGTATTAATGTTGTTAATGTTATCCGTAGGCATCCCATCAACCACAAATAAAGGTGTTCGTCCTCCAATTGCCGTACCTAAACCCCTAATAACAACAGTAGGGGAACTACCCGGTACATCTGACGAAATGACTTGAACTCCCGCGGCTTTTCCTTGTATGGCTTGTGAAGCATTCAAGACTTTAGTTTTAGAAATCTCTTCTGCTTTTAACGAAGTAATCGAAGACGTATTATCAATTATTTTACGAGTTCCATACCCAATTACAACGACTTCATCTAATTGCATGTCTTGGTCTTCCTGGAGAACAATACGCATCAGGCTTGAAGTAGCTGCTATAGAATTAGATTGAAAACCTAACATCGAAATTTGTAAAATTTCACCTTCTGCAGCCCTAATTTCAAAATTTCCATCAAAGTCACTGGTAGCATTCGTTTTTGAATCAACAGCAACAATAATAGCACCCGGAACTCCGATGCCGTTTTTATCTGATACCTTCCCTTTAATTACTTGACCAGACATATAAGCTGGAAGTAGAATGAGTGCTAAAAAGCCCAAAATAAAATTTCTCATATAGTGTTAAATTGTTAAAATGTTAATGAAGCTAAAGTAGATAATTACAACGTTATAGTTGCCAAAACAGCAATGCTACACGAATACATCAAAACAGTAAAAGATGATCATAAATCTATATATAACTACTGATAAGAACGGTTATACGATCCCGCACCACATCCATATGATGTAGTAATGATGTGTTGTAAATCTGTAATGAATACAATGAAATAATAGAGTATCTATAAAAAATAAAGCTTATTTATACCGTTAATAAAAATTTAGAAAGGTTTTCGTCCTGAACAAGATTTAATTTCTTTCTTAAACGATAACGATGGAGTTCTACGCCTCTGAAAGAAATATTCATCATAGGGGCAATTTCTTTGGACGAAAGATTCATCTTTAAGTAAATACAAAGCTTAATATCCTTTGAAGTCAGATTTGGATATTTTTTGGAAAGGTTAATTATAAATCCATTGTGGATTTGATTCAAATTTGTTTCAAACGTTTCCCATTCGTGTTTGTTAACCGCATTGATTTTTATGGCTTTTTTAATTTCACTTTTCAGTTTATTAAAATCCATATCAGAATCCAGAATACTTTGAATGTTTTCAATCATCTCACCTTGTTTTGCTATAGAAAGTGACTTACCGGCAACTTCAGATGACTTCGATTGCAATTCTAGTTCTAAAATATGTTTTTCATATTCTTGAATATACAATTCGTTTTCGGCCTTTAATTCTATCTCCAAAATTTTCTTCTGATGTTTTAGCTCTTCGTCACGTAATTCGAGTTTTTGTATGTATCGCATTTTATTCCATTTGTAATATAGATACAAAATACCTCCAATCACAACTAGGTACAGTAAAATCATCCAAAAAGAAAAATACCAGGGTTTAGCGACAACAAATTGGAAGTTGGAAATTTTATCATAATCCAATCCATCATGAAGATAAACAGTAATCTCATGGGAACCACTATTCAAATTATTCAAAACAATCATACCTTCATTCACAGGAATAAATTCTTTGGTTCCATTGATTTTATAAAATAAATTAGGTCTTGTTGCTCCAAAAACACCCGATATTACATGTATGCGAAGCTCTGAATTATACGGAATATTTGATTTGTTTTCAACCAAACCATCATTAATAAAAGCTTCAACAGTTATATTTGAGGCTTTCTTATTCGCATAATTTAATTGTACCGAAATAAAACCATCATCTAAATTTAATAGATAATTATCTTTGTTTTTGAAAACTTTTATATTGTCATTAATGATTTTTCCTCTGTAATATTTCTCTTGAATAATAGTGCGGCTAAATTTATTGTCATGGGCATAAATCTGATACAATAGTCCTTCTTGCAGTATCAAAAAGTGATTTTCATCAATAGAAACAATATTTGATACATTTTTGAAATTAGTATTAAACAATTCATTTTGTTCTAATTGATTGGTGATTGAATTATAAGTATACCACAACTTATTTATTAGAAAAAGTATTTCATTTCTGAACTCAAATATTTTCACGCCAAAATCATTACTTATTTTACTGTGTTGAGTAACATTTTTGATGTCAGTTGTTTCGTAGGCATCATTATACAAAATTCGGTACAAGCCTCTATTATTATCCGCAGCCCATATTTCATTTTTCCTGTTTTGCGCAACATATTTTATGGGTTTCAAGAATCCTTTTATAACTTTTTTCTGACTTAAATCATTCTTGTCATTGTAAATAATCACACCGCTGTAAGTAGCTTGCAAATAGGAATTGTTGATGCCACTTTTAACTAAATTCCAACCACCATTAACCACACTCAATTTAGATACTATTCCGTTCTCATAAACAAAAGTACCTTCATTGTGTCCTATCAGAAATTTATTGTTTATTGTACTGATATTCCAAGCCTGCCCCCGCGTATTAGGAATCAAAGAGAGTTCCTTGTCTTCAAATTTAAAAACACCATGATTGGAAGCCATCAAATAGCCTTTTGGAGTACTTGCAACCGAATACACCGAACCTAAAACACCTGAATTATCATAAAAAATTGAGATTGGTGAATTGACCTCAATATGAGCAATTCCATTATCCAAGCCAAGCCATAAATCATTCTCTTTGTCCAAGCCGATGCTCAAAATCGAGTTGTTCATCAAGACATTATTTCGGTTTATATTTTTGTAAGAATTTGTTTTTAAATCAAACAAATAAACCCCTTTACTCGCGGTTCCAATAACTAATTTATTGTTTTTAAGAAACACAGCTGCATTGATATTAGCCGTTTTCAAAATAGCATTTAAAGGATTTTTCCAAGGACTCAAAATACCATTATCGTCTACATAAACCCCATTTTTTTTAGTAAAAAAATATATTTTATTTTGGTGTTTTTCAATAGCATGAATAACGTTGTTCTCTAAAGCGGACCAACCTTGAATCTTTTCAAACTTGGAATTCTTCATTTTATAAATTCCTTTTTCTACTGAAGCCACTAACAAATCATTACCAACCGGGAAGCAATAAGAAACTAGAAAATCAAACTTATTTTCCTTAATTACTTTTCCATCATACATGAAAAGTCCATTAAAAGACTGGAAGTAGATTTTATCATTAAATTTAAATATCTTCCAAATCTCTTCATTATCATTGTCATCAAAAACTTTGGTTTTATTCGAGTCCGAAATAGAAACATAATGCATCTTTCCTTTTTCTCGGAACCAATACCCGAATTCTTTATAAGAACCCGTGTAAATGCGATCCCCGTCAACCATTACGGAGCGAATAATCGTTTTGTTAGGCAAACTGTATTTCTCCCATTTTACATCATTATAACGCAATAAATAATAATTATTGGCAAAATACATGGCGTTGTCATTTCCTTGTGCCACACTCCAAATCTGATTATCTCCTTGATAATTTGATTTGCTGTAATTCTCTACAAAAGGAAGCAACTCCTGAGCAAAAATTTGGGATGAAATAAAATATAAAAGAGTTATTATTGTAATTCTTACTTTCAAAATGTGGTGTTTTATATCCAAATATAATTAGATTTATCATATAAAAGGCATAAAAAAAGCCTCTGAATGCAGAAGCTTTTATTTGAGTTGGTTATTTTCTTAATGCGTCAGTAATTCAAATACCTGATTGGCAATTTCGATTTCTTCATTGGTAGGAATAACCAATATTTTAGTCTTAGAATCTAGCGTGTTAATTTCTCGAATTTCTTTCGAACGAATTTCATTTTTGGATGCATCCAATACTATTCCGAAATAATCCATATCGGTACATACTAATTTTCGAATGTAAGAAGAATTTTCTCCAATTCCAGCCGTAAAAATAATGGCATCCAATCCATTTAAGACAGCCGCATACGATCCAATATATTTCTTTATTCGGTATGCATTCATCGCTAATGCCAATTGACAATCCGTATTTCCGTTCTCCGCATTGGCTTCAATATCCCTTAAATCACTGTAACCGGTAAGCCCAAGCATTCCGCTTTGTTTTTGCAACATATCGGTGACGGCTTCAAGCGAATAACCCAAGGTATTTACCAAATAAAAAATCACGGATTGATCCACATCGCCGCTTCGGGTTCCCATAATCAATCCGTTCATTGGACCAAAACCCAACGTATGATCGATACTTTTTCCGTCTTTTATTGCGGTCATACTGCAACCGTTTCCTAAATGTATCGTGATAATTTTAGACCCTTTATTCTCCGAATTTTGTTTCAAATAATGAATCGCATTTTCCGAAACATATTTATGACTTGTTCCGTGAAAACCGTATACGCGTATTTTATTCTCCGTCAAAAGATAATTTGGCAACGCATATTTGTGCGCCACAACAGGAATCGTTTGGTGGAATGCCGTGTCAAAAACGGCCACTTGTTGTGCTAAATTAAAAATTGCTGACGCAACATTTATTCCTTCTAAATTTGCAGGATTGTGCAAAGGTGCCAAATCAAAAAGCTTTCTGATTTTGTCTTTTACTTCACTGGTAATAATTACGGTATTCGAAAAAGCGCTTCCGCCATGCACCACACGATGCCCTACGGCTTCTATTTCATCCGTACTTTTAATCACCCCTGTTTTTTCATCCATTAGCAACTTGGCAATTTTTTCTAAACCAATTTTATGGTTCGCAATAGGCAACGTCTCTTCTAATTTAATCGCATTCGTTACATACGTTAAATTCGAAGTTTCCAGTCCTATTCTGTCAATCATCCCCGAACAAATAACTTCATTTGCCGGCATGTTGATCAATTGGTATTTTATAGACGAACTTCCTGAGTTTATAATTACTATTTTCATTTTTTTTTTAAGTTGCTAGGGTACTAAGTTGCTAAGTTTTTTTTGCTAAAGGCTCAAAAAAGCAAAACTCATAATTAATAATTTACAATTCATAATTGATTTACAATCCTTGTGCTTGAATCGCCGTAATCACGACTGTGTTTATAATATCATCTACTGTACAACCGCGGCTTAAATCATTTACGGGTTTGTTCAAACCCTGTAACATGGGGCCAATTGCTAATGCGCCGGTTTCTCTTTGAACCGCTTTATAAGTGTTATTTCCTGTATTCAAATCTGGGAAGATTAAAACACTGGCTTGCCCTGCTACTTCTGAATTTGGCATTTTACTTTTTCCAACAGCCATATCAACGGCAGCATCATATTGAATAGGCCCTTCAATTTTCAAATCGGGACGTTTTTTTCTCACTATTTCAGTTGCAGCTCTTACTTTATCGACTTCATCTCCTTTTCCGGATGAACCAGATGAATACGAAAGCATGGCGATTTTTGGTTCAATACCAAAAGCCAAACTGGAATCGGCAGAGGAAATGGCAATTTCTGCCAATTGTTCTGCAGTAGGATTTGGATTAATCGCGCAATCTCCAAAAACCGAAACACGATCTTCAAGACACATAAAAAATATAGAGGAAACCACGGAGGAATTGGGTTTCGTTTTAATGAATTGTAAAGCTGGCAAAATAGTATGTTGCGTGGTATGTGCCGCTCCGGAAACCATTCCGTCAGCATGCCCTTTATACACCATCATCGTTCCAAAATAAGAAACATCTTCCATTAAATCCTTAGCCATTCCTATGGTTACATTTTTTGCTTTTCGCAATTCATAATACGTATTTACATAATCATCATAATGTTCCGATTCTATCGGATTTATGATTTGTACTTTAGAAAAATCAAACGGAAGTCCCAACTCTGCCACTTTACTTTCAATTTGTTTTTTGTTGCCAATAATCGAAATATCAACCACATCCATCGTCAATAATTGCGAGGCTGCAATAATGATTCTTTCATCATTACCTTCCGGTAAAACAATGTGTTTCCGGTGTTGTCTCGCTCTTTTTACTAAATTATATTGAAACATTTTTGGCGTCATTCCCTCCGCTTCAAAAGTGATTAGCTTTTCAGCCAAGTTGTCTAAGTCGACATATTTTTCGAAAGTAGTGATAGAAATTTCAATCTTCTGCTTATTATTTGCGTAAATTTTGGATTTAATGGAACCTATTTTATTGGTAATATAATACGTTCCTTCTTCCACAGCAATAATTGGAACAATGGTAGAAAGTCCTTCTATCAATTTCAAAATACTAATTTCTGGCAAGATATTCCCTGTCAAAACAATTCCCGAAATGGTTGGATAATTTACGGATTCATTAGCCTGCAAAGCTCCAAGAATAATATCGGCTCGGTCTCCAGGGGTAATCACCAGACTATTCTCTTTCAAATGCAGCAAATAATTGCACAATTGCATGGCGCCTACACTAAAATTCCCAGTTTGATTGTTCAAGTGTGCCGAGCCAAATAAAACTTTAGCATCCAACTCATTTACAATTTCCTGTACGGTTGGATTATTTAATTTATGAATCAAAGGAATGGAGTTCACCAATATACTTTTGGGTAAACTTTTCTTTAGACCGTCAGTTACCAATTCAATATTCTCCGGTTGCACTTTATTGGCGATTACAGCCAAAACCTCGACATCTTTAACCTTGAATGAATCGTATGCCAAATAAAGACTATCAATTAATTCCTCTAATGTTTTTCCCACTCCGGAACCCACGATAATTGTTGGGATTCCCAGATTTTTAGCAATCAGTACATTCATGTCCAATTCGATTACAGTTCCTTCGCCTGTAAAACTAGTTCCTTCAACCAAAACAAAATCGAATCGTTCTTCTAATTTCTTGTATTTTTCAATAATCAAATCGAGAACCTCTCCTATTTTTCCTTTGTTCTTCTTTTTGATTAATTTACTTTTTGTTATGGCATACGCATCTTCAAATTCAATATCCATTCCAAAATGTCCAATTACGGTTTCAATGTGATTGTCAAATCCTCCTTCTTCAAAATCTTCCACAATGGGTCTGAAATAACCTACTTTGGCCATCTTACCCATAAGCATACTCATCAATCCCAATGTAATAATCGACTTCCCACTATTTTGTTCGCTTGTTGCAATGTATATGGCCTTGTTCATTTTTTTATTTTTAGATTTAATTCCAAATTAATTGGATGCATTCTTTATTAATTTCTAAAACCAACGGCGTTTTTTAAAATAAACAATCATTCCAATTACTATTAAAAACATAGCCCCAATTACAGTATGATAGCCATAATGACGCCTGAGTTCCGGCATATACTCAAAATTCATTCCGTAAACCCCAACTATAAAAGTAAGCGGAATAAATATCGCAGATACAATGGTCAGGGTTTTCATAATCTCATTCATCTTATGCGTCTGAGCCGAGAAGAAGAAATTAGACGCACTTTCTAAAGATCCCATATCGGATTCGATTTGTTCTAAAAGTTCTAAACTCTTTTGATGTAATCGGGCAAAAAAGCTGAAACTATCAGCTTCCATCGCATTAAATATGGTATCGTCTTTTATGCTTTTTATATCATACAACGAATCCCGAAGCGGAATGATGGAACGTTTCAGAAAATTTAAATTATCCCTATGTTTCTCTATTTTTTCTAAAATTATGGGATCCACACTTTCCTTGGTAAGATTGATCAGCTCCTCTACTTTGTCTTCCTCATTTTCTAAAGTGATGTAGAAATTTTCCATGATGGCATCCAGAAGAATGTACAACAGATAATCCGCTTTCTTAGTTCTTACAATTCCAGAATGCGTTCGAATGCGTTCTCGGATGTGGGTGAAAAAGTCACTTCGCTTTTCCTGAAAAGAAATTAGAACCCCATCTTTTAACAAAAAACTAATTTGTTCGACACTTATATTATCTGAATGTCCTGCGGGTAAAAGTGATTTTATGTTAAAAAATAGAAAATCATGAGACTCTTCCAGTTTTGTTCTTCGAGTGGTATTTAAAATATCCGCCAACATAAAGTTATCGATTTTAAAATAATCCCCAATCGATTTTAGCCACTCCACATTATTTAAACCGTGAATATTAATCCAATTTGTTTTTTGTTCTTCAATATATTTATCCAAATCCGAAACCTTAAAATCTTCATATTCGGTAAGATCCAAATCATCATAAACAAACAACTGCAGCTCTGATTCCTTACTTTTATGAATACCTGTATATTCTAAATTATAAGGTTGTGTTTTCTTTCCTCTCTTGTACTTAATTTTTCTCATCCCAACAGTATTTATGTAGTAATATTACCAAAAATTATTTTTGACACTTTAGACGTTTCTAAAAAAAACGGTTTTAATTTAGTGTTAAAAAAAACAAAGATAAGCCTAAATAATAATTCCTTTCATGACTAAAATCATATTCCAACATAGAAAAAGCAAGTAAGCAACGATTTTAATTATTGTTAATTATTTAAAATTACACTTCAAAATGGTCCTTTTATAAAAAATATATCAATAAATTTGGGCTTAAGTCGTAACAAAACATAATAAAATGCGTCTTATAAACCATATCCAATTATAAACTTTATTAATACATTATCTAAATGGTAAAAAAAAAACTAACCCTAATTATTACCTGTCTGTTATTTTGTTTTGCACAAGGCACATTTGCACAAAGCAAAAAAAAGAAAAGAGCAGAAAAAAATGCAACTGCTAAAGTAGAAGCTAAAGCACCTGATTCTAAAGACGGTAAAAAAGAACCAAAACCGTATAAAAAAGTTATTGACTCAACGGCAGTAACACAAAAAGGATTAATTGACATTCATAAAATTAATGACAAATATCTTTTTGAAATTCCAGATTCCCTTTTAGGAAGTGAAATAATGACAATCACCAGATATTCTAAAACTCCTGCTGGAGGAGGAATTTTTGGTGGAGAAGAAATCAACAGACAAGTCGTTCGTTGGGAAAAAGGGCTGAGCAACAACATTCTTCTTAGATCAGTTACCTATGTTATCATGTCTCCTGACGGTGATAAACCAATGGCTCAGGCTGTTAAGAATTCAACTTCAGATCCAATTATTGGAAACTATGATATCTTGGCATTCAAAAAAGATTCAACCGGGAAAAATAATGCTGGATATGTGATCGACTTAACGAGTACTTTCGATGGTGATATTCAAACTTTTTCATTAGATCCCATTAAGAAACAATTGTTAAACATACAAACGTTTCAGAAAGACAAATCATTCATCTCAAAAATAAGCAGTTACCCTATAAATACTGAGATTAGAAGTGTAAAAACATTTACGACTACACCGCCTCGTATTTCAACAACTCCAACACCACAAATAGGAGTTAATTTACCTTCTGGTTTAGATGCCGGAGTAATAACGGTAGAGATGAATACCTCTATGATTTTGTTGCCAAAAACACCAATGCGCAAAAGAGAATTTGATGCACGTGTGGGGTATTTTGCAAACCAGTACGATGTTTTTGAAGAAGAATCTCAAAAATCAGATACCAAAGTATTTGCCGTGAGATGGCGTTTAGAGCCAAAATCGGAAGAAGATGCTCAAAAACAAAAAAAAGGCGAATTAATTGAGCCTAAAAAACCAATTGTATATTACATCGACCCGGCGACTCCTGAAAAATGGAAAAAATTCATCAAACAAGGTATCGATGACTGGCAAATTGCCTTCGAAAATGCAGGATGGAAAAATGCTATTCGTGGAGAATATTGGCCAGAAAACGATCCAACAATGAGTTTGGAAGATGCCCGTTTTTCTGTATTACGCTATTTTGCTGCTGAAATTCAAAATGCATACGGACCAAATGTACATGATCCTAGAAGTGGTGAAATTTTGGAAAGCCACATTGGTTGGTACCATAATATCATGAGCCTTTTAAGAAACTGGTATTTGATTCAAACTGCGGCTGTAGATCCTGCAGCAAGAACAAAAAAGTTTGATGATAAATTAATGGGAGAATTAATCCGTTTCGTTTCGTCTCATGAAGTGGGACATACTTTAGGATTGCGTCATAATATGGGAGCAAGTTCTGCCACTCCGGTTGAAAAACTAAGAGATAAAGCGTACCAAGATAAAAACGGACATACTTCTTCTATCATGGATTACGCCCGTTTTAATTATGTGGCACAACCAGAAGATGGTGTTACAGCCTTATTTCCTAGAATTGGAGATTATGACAAATGGGCCATTAAATGGGGGTATTCTTATTTTGACGAAGCTAAAACTGAAACTGAAGAAAAAGCGAAGTTGAATGAAATGACCAAAGAAGCATACAAAAATAACCGTTTATGGTTTGGGTCAGAAACCAGTCCGTATGACCCAAGATACCAAACGGAGGATATTGGAGATAATGCGATGAGAGCTTCTGAGTACGGAATCAAAAACTTGAAAATAATTTTACCTAATTTATTAGAGTGGACTAAAGAAAACGGAGAAAGCTATGCTGAACTGGATGAACTTTACGGCGCACTTACAGGACAATTCAGAAGATACATGGGCCATGTTACTAAAAATGTTGGTGGAATATATGATTCTCCAAAAACGTATGACATGACAGGGAATCAATTTGAAGTAGTTCCAAGAGCTATCCAAAAAGATGCTGTATTATTCTTGAACACTCAATTGTTCATCACGCCAAAATGGCTATTGGATCAAAATATCCTTTCGAAAATAAACCCAGAAAACGGTGTTGAAGCAATCAAAGGAATGCAAGATGCTACTTTATCAAGTTTATTGGCTGGAGATAGAATTGTGCGCCTTATAGAAACTTCTTCTATGAGTAAAAACAACTATTCCGCGGATGAATTAGTAAATGACTTAAAAAATGGAATCTTTTCTGAATTGAAAGGAAGCAGTTCTATTGATGTGTATCGTAGAAACATTCAAAAATTGTATGTTGATAAAATGATCGAATTACTTAAACCAGGCACAGCCATGGTTAGATCGGTTCCTGTAGGTGTTACTTACGGTTTCACGACAAGAAAGGTAAATCTTGCTCAAACTGATTTACCTTCTATTTCAAGAGGTCAATTGAATAGTTTGAAAAATGAGATGAAATTAGCCTCATCAAGAATGACTGATCGAATGAGTAAGTATCACTTACAAGATTTAATTTCTAGAATAGGACAAGCTTTAGATCCTAAATAATGAATTAAAAAAGGGGAAATGTTCAACAACATTTTCCCTTTTTTTATGCTGTGTTAGATGATATTACACCGTAGGGATACATTGTCGTGCTTCTCTACAGTGTAATAATAATAATACAAAAACCCGATCCGTTTTTAAAACAGGTCGGGTTTTTCATATAATATCTTGTCATAAAAAAACCGAACTATCACTAGTCCAGTTTTAAAATTAAATATAAATAAAGAATTAATCTTTCTGAGATTTAACTGCTAAACTGTAAATAACCAATCCAAATCCAATTTTATTGATAGCGTCAGCAATGTTGTAAACTACATCAATATTACCAGATGGAATCAGTCCGTTGTACCATCCTGTTGTTCCCATCATGTACCCTAATGGATAAATTGACCATCCAACAAGTACAAACCAACACAAAATTTTATGTGCTTTTTGAATTTCTCCTCCTGCTGCAGCGGCTAATTTTGAAGCTTCTCCTAACCAAATTTCATAAACAATAGCAAAATAAGCCAGACCGGAAATGAATCCCCAAAGAGCGGCACTATCTGTAAATACAACCTCTCCAAAGTACCCTGTTACTAACATTATTATGGAAAAAAGGATCATCTTCCATAATAAAGACTGTTTTGCACCCGCTACCTTTAGTATCAGGTAAAATTCTAAACACATTAACGGCACTGTTAGTACCCAGTCAACATAACGAAAGAATGTGGGGGATTCTCCAAATGAAGCCCAGTAATCTCTCATATAAAAATAATGCACAGCAGCAATAAAAGTAATTAATCCAGAAACCAATACTGAAGTACGCCATTTTCTATCAAACTGGCTCAAAGACAAAAAGAAAAATGCTGAAGCGGCCATCATAGCCATACAACCTACAAAAAAAGTAAATCCTACATAATCGGTTGGGGATAATTTTCCCATTAATCCTGAAATAAACATAAAGTTTGTCATAAATAAATGATTTAAATGGTTTTGTTCAATCAAATGTAATAAAAGATGAACAATAAAAAGAAATCTTTGTTTATTATTTTTTGATTATCTTTAAACTATAATTAAATTTTATGAAAAATTATAGTAATATAGCTATCGTAGTAAGCTTTTTCGGATTATGGATGGATTCCTACTTTTCGACTCAGCTTCAGATAATTTCTGGTTTCCTCTTAATATTTACTTTTGGAATTTTGCATGGAGCAAATGATGTACTCCTAATCAAAAATATAAATACTGGAAAACAATCAAATACATCGCTCAAAATATTGGGATATTATCTGTTAATCGTTTTAATAGGAATACTTTTATTCTACACCATTCCTTTTGTTGCACTCCTAGCATTCATAATTGTGAGTGGGTATCATTTTGGAGAACAGCAATGGCAAAATTTACAGCATACCTTTCCTAAGTGGATTTTATTGCTATTCCAATTTTCCTATGGATTCTTTATTTTAGTGTTGCTGTTTACTTTTCACTCTAAGGAAGTGCAAAACATTATATTAAACATTTCAAAAATCAGTATTCCTATTCCATACATTTGGTTATCCTTACAGATTTCAGGTGCTGTTTTTATAGCTCTAAGTACTTATTTGTATTGGAAATCAAAAAAAATAAGAAAAAAAATACGCCTGGAATTCTTCTATTTAGTACTATTTATGATTGTTTTTAAGTCCTCGAGTCTGATCTGGGGATTCGCCATTTATTTTGTTTTATGGCACAGTATTCCTTCTATAATTGACCAAATAAAATTTTTAAATGGCTATTATTCTTTAAGCAATTTTATTGCCTATTGTAGTGCAGCAGGGATTTATTGGCTGGTTTCAATAGTAGGAATGGCACTTCTGTATTTTACATTTAAAGAAGAAAAACTATTTAATACTTTATTTTTTTCTTTTTTGTCTGCCATAACATTTCCGCACGCCTTAGTTATTACAAGAATGTTTCATAGAAAAAGAGAATAATATAAATAATTGTGCATAAAAAAACCGTTCACCAAAGGCGAACGGTTTTCTAAATCAACAATAAAGATGCACCACAGTGCATCTTTACGGGAAATTATTATTTTACTTCTTCGAATTCAACGTCTTCAACATTGTCTCCTTGAGCAGCATCCCCTTGAGGTTGTGCTTCACCTTGACCTTGTTCTCCTTGAGCATACATCGCTTCAGTTGCTTTTTTCCAAGCAGCGTTGATGTTGTCAAGAGCGGTTTGAATTGCAGGAATGTCTTGAGATTGGTGTGCCATTCTCAATTCAGTTAATGCATATTCTACAGCAACTTTGTTTTCATCAGATAATTTAGAACCTAATTCTTTCAATTGAGTTTCAGTTTGGAAGATCATTCCGTCAGCTTCGTTCAATTTCTCTGCTCTTTCTCTTAAAAGTTTGTCAGAATCAGCATTAGCTTCTGCATCTTTTTTCATTCTTTCGATTTCTTCAGAAGTCAATCCAGAAGAAGCTTCGATACGAATATCGTGAGATTTTCCAGTTCCTTTGTCAGTTGCCGAAACTTTGATGATACCATTAGCATCAATATCAAAAGTTACTTCAATTTGTGGAACCCCTCTTGGAGCTGGTGGTATACCATCTAAATGGAAACGACCTATAGTTTTGTTATCAACTGCCATAGCTCTGTCTCCTTGTAAAACGTGAATTTCAACTGTTGGTTGAGAATCTGCAGCTGTAGAGAAAACTTGAGATTTTTTAGTTGGAATAGTTGTATTAGACTCAATTAATTTAGTCAAAACACCACCCATAGTTTCGATACCTAAAGATAAAGGTGTAACGTCAAGTAACAATACATCTTTTACATCTCCAGAAAGAACTCCACCTTGAATAGCTGCTCCAATTGCAACAACCTCATCAGGGTTAACTCCTTTAGACGCTTTTTTACCAAAGAATTTTTCAACCTCTTCAGCAATTCTTGGCATACGAGTAGAACCTCCAACCAAGATAACTTCGTCAATATCAGAAACAGATAAACCTGCATCTTTCAACGCTTTAGCAACTGGTGCCATAGAACGTTTTACTAAAGAATCCGTTAATTTTTCAAATTGAGCTCTAGTTAATTTTTTAACTAAGTGTTTTGGTCCTGAAGCCGTAGCCGTAACGTATGGCAAGTTGATTTCAGTTTCAGCAGAAGAAGACAATTCAATTTTTGCTTTCTCAGCAGCTTCTTTCAAACGTTGCAATGACATTGGATCAAGACGTAAGTCAATACCTTCTTCAGCTTTAAATTCGTCAGCTAACCAATCAATAATTTCGTGGTCAAAATCATCTCCACCTAAGTGAGTATCTCCGTTTGTAGACAATACTTCGAAAACTCCGTCTCCTAATTCCAGAACCGAAATATCAAATGTACCTCCACCTAAATCGTAAACAGCAATTTTTTGATCTTTCCCTTTTTTATCTAAACCGTAAGCAAGTGCAGCTGCAGTTGGTTCGTTGATAATACGCATTACTTTAAGACCTGCAATTTCACCCGCTTCTTTTGTAGCTTGACGTTGTGCATCATTAAAGTAAGCTGGAACAGTAATAACTGCTTCAGTAACAGTTTGACCTAAATAGTCTTCAGCTGTTTTTTTCATTTTTTGAAGTGTCATCGCTGACAATTCTTGAGCAGTGTATAAACGACCATCAATATCCACACGTGGCGTATTGTTGTCCCCTTTTACTACTGAATAAGAAACTCTTTTTGCTTCAGCAGAAACCTCTGAAAAAGAGTGACCCATAAAACGTTTGATAGAAGCAATAGTCTTAGTTGGATTAGTTACCGCTTGTCTTTTAGCAGGATCTCCTACTTTAATCTCTCCACCTTCAACAAAAGCGATGATAGATGGTGTTGTTCTTTTTCCTTCTGCATTAGGAATAACAACTGCTTCATTACCTTCCATTACAGAAACACAAGAGTTGGTCGTACCTAAATCAATTCCGATTATTTTACCCATTTTTAATATATTTAATTTTATTGTATACTTGTTTTAATGACTCGAAGTCGATAAGTCAATCTTTGTGCCAATACAAAACCAACTATTAAATTGTCAGTTTATGTTAAAATTGGCGTGAAAAAATCTGACAAGATGACATTTCAGTAGGTTTGTCATTCTTAATCCTGTTTAAATTGTAAACCAACCAAGGGTTTATTTTGAATTCATTACTGGAGTCATTTCCTAAGTTTTTAATTTATTTTGAGAGTCTGAAAATAAGTTCCAGACTAGCTAAGAATACCTTTACACAACACAAAAATAATTGGCTCAGACTATTTTTCTTTAACAATCCTATTTAGTTAAATAATTTCGCAATAAATATTAGACTACATTCGCACAATGATATCTGTTTTGCAATCAATTTATTTATATAACGTAACCTTCTTTTCAATTTAAAAAGTTAAAACAATGAATATATCTAAAACAAAACTGATAACAAAAAACAAACTAAACTTTAAAACTCTTGCCAGTTTAACAATTGTAATTCTTTCTATTTTAGATTTTTACACTCCTTTGGGAACAGCAATAGGTGTTTTGTATCTAATTCCTATGACAATGATTATAGACCAGAAAAAATCAACTCTCTATTTTTTTTCATTCATTTCAACGACTCTTATTTTATTCAAATTTTTTTATTTTCAAAATCAAAACACCCATATTAGTATTTATAGCGATCGAATAATATCTGTGTTTGCACTATGGATAGTAACCTTTATCTTAATTGAACATAAAACTCAGCGCAATAAAACTGAAAAACTAATAATAGAACACAATACATCAATTACTGGAATGCTATTTAAAATAAATCATAAAATTAGGCATTCCGTTTCTCAAATTTTAGGACTTACCTACACTTTACTAAAACTTCCCATAGATTCAAGAGATGAAATGGAAGAACTTTTAAATTATATTCAGGATTCTACCCAAAAACTCGATCTCCAAACAAAAGAATTAATTGAATTTATGATTCAAGAAAAGCAATTCGATCAATCTTTAGAAATAACTAAAAACGATTTAGCAACATAAATCCAAACTACCATAAAACCAGACAATAAATTTTTAATCAAATAAAGTAGAAAAAGCGAATCCAATTCAATTAAAATTCACTTTTTAATTCACTTCTTTAGTAGACATTCCTACCGTCAAATAAATGTGATTGTTCGGATAGAGGAATTCAATTCTGGTATGTTGCTGGTTTATCCTCATTTCTACTTGACCTTTCTCATTTTCTAAAGTATAAAAGGTGAATTTTTTATCCCGAGAAAAAATACCGGAGTCTACAATTTTATATTTCATTTTTGTAGCCGTAAGAAAGAAAACCACCTCCTGCTTTTGAGTATCTAAGAACACAAACGAATATTCATTTCCTGTAATATTACATTCGCCTTGTTTAAAAGGCTGCTCATCTATGCAATACCGCTGCACATTAAACACTTGTTCTTGAGCATACATAACACTGGTAAGCAACAAGAGTACAATCATTTTTTTCATACATGGTTATTTTGTATTATCCGGAATTGGACAATCTTTTTTTTAATGCAAAAGACACGCCACAATCTTTTTTGGAACAAAATAATTAACAAACACTCCATTTACTTTTGCTAGTTTATCATAAAAAAGCCTTAAAAAGCACCGAATTCCATTATTACATTCCGTTTTTATTTGTATTTTCGATTTTCTAAAACCTACTTCTTTCATTAAAATATAATTTTGAAAGTATTTTAAAACTAATTTTAAAAACAAAACAACAATGACTTCATTTATCAAAGAATTATCCTTCCGTTGGTCTGATCTTGACCCTAATTTTCATTTACGACACAGTGCTTATTATGACTTTGGCGCACAACATCGTATTGAAATTCTAGAAAGCTTAGGTTTAACAATGAGAGTCATGCAAGCACAAAGTTTTGGACCAATTCTATTTAGGGAAGAATGTGTTTTTAGAAAAGAAATAAAACTTTCTGACAAAATTTTCATGCATACTAAAACCTCAAAAGTAAATGCTGATGCTTCCCGTTGGTCTATTGTGCATGAGTTTTTAAATGAAGACAACAAACTTTGTGCGACCATAACAGTTGATGGCGCTTGGATGGATACCAAACTTCGTAAATTAGCTTCTCCAACTCCTGAAATTGCCATTGAAGCCCTGAGTATTTTTCCTAAAAGTGATGACTTTGTAAATCTTTAAAAAATGAAACCCCGAATCGCAAAGTAATAAATCGCAAAGTAATAAATCGTAATTAATACGGATGGATTTAAACAAGCATTATACTACACTCTATAAAGAATCTGTAGCAAAAATTACTGCTGACACTTATCAAATTGATACCCAAATTGATTCAGCTACAGACAATCGATTTGGTATTACCCTCTTAATTCGGCCGGATATTCATATCAAAAATAAGATTCAAGGTTTTTTAGAAGAACTCCAAGCAATAGATTCTGAGCAATATTATTACCCAAATTCAGATGTTCATATTACCGTGCTCTCTATTATTTCCTGTTATGATGGTTTTGATTTAACTACAATTTCGATTCTTGATTATGTAAAAATCATCGAAAAAAGCCTTGTTGATGTACAAGATATAACAATTAATTTTCAAGGTATAACTGCCTCTCCTTCTGCTATAATGGTACAGGGGTTCACGAATACAAATTCCTTGAATGATTTAAGAAACAACCTGAGAACTAATTTTATAAATTCTGGACTGGAACAAAGCATTGATGAACGTTATTTTATTCAAACAGCTCATACGACCGTTGCTAGGTTTCGAAAAGAAATCAAGAATAAAGAAAAGCTGCTTGAAATATTAGAAAAGTATCGGGATTTTGATTTTGGAAAAATCACCGTTAAAGAATGTCTTTTAGTTTATAATGATTGGTACCAACGCAAACAATTTGTCAGAGAATTACACGAATTTCAGTCTGGATTAGCTTTCCGTTAATCTGATCTTACCACTAATTTCATATATAACAAAGCGCTTATTATGGTTTTAGAACACTACACCCTATCGAAATCCTAAAAAGTATTGGGCATTTTCCCAAAAAGTGATGATTTTGTAAGTCTTTAAAAGGAATTTAAATAGATAAACCCAATTTCCTCATTTTGGATACAACTATAAGAGATTGGGTTACTTTTAAATTTAGTATCGTACTGACATTTGCAATATTAATTTAAATCCACCATTAAATAAAAAAATATGAATACTAATAAAAAAATCGAACTGGGAAGTCAAGGACTTTTAGTTCCAAAAGTAGGATTGGGTTGTATGGGAATGACTCAAATTGCAGGAATGGATATTTATGGAAAAGCGGATGAAGAAGAATCTATTGCCACTATTCACCGCTCATTGGAACTAGGGTATAACTTCTTGGACACTGCAGATTTATACGGTCCATTACTAAATGAAAGGCTTGTCGCCAAAGCCATTAAAGGAAATAGAAATCAATATACCATTGCCACAAAATTTGGCTATGAAATTGATGACAAGGAACAACTGACTTGGCAATTCAACGGCACAAAAGATTATGTAAAAAAAGCCGTGGAGCGTTCGCTTAAAAACTTGGGAACTGATTATATTGACTTGTATTACTTGCATCGTTTAGACCCAAACACGCCAATTGAAGAAACTGTTGCGGCAATGGCCGAATTGGTAAAAGAAGGAAAAATTGGTTACATCGGACTTTCGGAAGTTTCATCGGAGACCATAAAAAAAGCCCATACTATTCATCCTTTGACTGCGGTACAAACAGAATATTCTTTATTTGAGCGTGGCGTAGAAGAAACGGGGATTTTAAAAACACTTCAAGATCTTGGAATCGGGTTTGTGGCTTACTCCCCGTTAGGTCGAGGATTTATTTCTGGAGACATCAAAAGCCCTGATGATTTTCCTGAGAATGACTTTAGAAAAAGTTTACCTCGTTTTCAAGGCGAACAATTTTACAAAAATATTGCTTTGGTAAATGAAATAAAGACATTGGCTACCGAAAAAGAAATAACACCTTCACAATTAGCCATTGCTTGGATTGTTTCAAAAGGTCTTTTACCAATTCCGGGAACAAAACGCGTGAAATATATCGAAGAAAATAATGCTGCCGCCGAAATTAAATTAAACATGGAAGACCTAAACCGTTTAGAAACCATCATCCCTTTAGGAACCATCACAGGCGATCGTTATGATGCTGCCAATATGGGAGCTATCGATCAATAAAACAATAGTATTCAGTAGGAATAGTTATCTTTACTATTCGCTTTTCCTACTGAATTTATAATTTGCACCATGAAAAAAGACACCACTTCTCCGTATATCATCAATTCCATATCTGAGTTGCATCGTCTATTGGAATTACCTAAACCAAAACATCCGTTGGTTAGTGTCATTAATCTGAATGAAATAAAATGTCATTTTGATGAAAGCATGAAAAGTTTCGTTTATAATTTTTATTCGGTTTGTACCAAAAAGGATTTTAAAGGCAAATTAAAATATGGGCAAAACTATTATGATTTTGACGAAGGTATAATGACTTTTTTTTCACCGGGTCAAGTAATCTCGACTGTCGTCGATGAAGATATAGCGCTTTCGGGAATATGGTTAGTCATTCACCCTGATTTTATCCAAAATTATGCCTTGGCAAAAAGCATCAAAGACTATGGATTTTTCTCCTATGCAGTAAATGAAGCGTTACACCTTTCGGAGCAAGAAGAAGCGATGATTACGGATATTGTGCAAAATATTGATACCGAATATGGCTCTATAATAGACGGTTTTAGCCAGGATGTTATACTTTCTCACATTGAGTTATTGCTCAATTATTCCAACCGATTCTATAACAGACAGTTTATAACCCGAAAAAATGCCAGTAATGATTTGTTGAGTAATCTAGAAAAATTGCTTTTGGATTATTTTAATGGTAACAAAGTTCAGGAATTTGGCCTTCCAACCGTTCTATACATTTCAGAACAATTGAATGTCTCGCCAAATTATTTGAGTGATATGCTTCGATCACTCACCGGACAAAGTACGCAACAGCACATTCACGATAAGTTAATTGAAAAAGCCAAAGAAATTTTGACCACAACTTCTTTATCCGTTAGTGAAATTGCATACCAATTGGGTTTTGAATACCCACAGTCTTTTAGCAAATTATTTAAAAGTAAAACCAATGTTTCGCCTTTAGAATTTAAAAATTCGTTCAATTAAACATGAAATGTAGTATTGATAGCGTATTGTATTTGTAAGAAGTAATGATATATTTATCGAATATTATATCCTTAAGAAAACAAAAAAATGAAATTATTTCCATTAAAAGGGATAAAACCCAATGCAACAGGCTTGCATTCTATTATCATGAACGCACAAGTAACATTTCCAAAGTAACTGGCTGCTGAAACATCTTTCCCATTCGCTATTTTTACTAAAAAAAACAAATTTCAATCCAAAAAACTAAAAATGAAATTAACCAAATTACTTTTTCTAGTAGTTATTACCCTAACTATTACTAGCTTTAAAAAAACAACTCCTTATTATACAACCACAGAAAAATCAGCAATGCCATCAAGACAATTCTACCAAATTAAAACCTATATTTTCAAGACGGAACAACAAGTTGAAACCACTGAAAAGTATTTGAAAGAAGCATTTCTTCCGGGTTTGAAAAAACTTGGAATTAAAAATATTGGTGTGTTTAAACCTAGACCAAACGCTACCGACACAATAAAAAAAGTGATGCTCGTGATTCCCTTTTCATCCATGACTCAATTTCTGGGATTGGAAGAAAAATTGGCCAAAGACAAAACCTATGTAAATGCAGGAGCAGATTATTTAAATGCTTCCTATAAACAAGCGCCATATTTGCGTATCGAATCTATTGTATTGAAAGCTTTTTCAGATCATCCTATTTTGTCAACTCCCGTTTTGAACACTCCAAGAGAAAATCGAGTGTATGAATTGAGAAGCTACGAATCAGCAACCGAAGCGATTTATAAAAACAAAGTGGATATGTTTAATGCTGGTGGTGAAATAAAACTCTTTGACCGCCTTGCGTTTAATCCCGTTTTTTATGGCGAAGTTATTTCGGGAGCCAAAATGCCAAACTTGATGTACATGACTACTTTTGCAGATCAGGAAAGTAGAGATTCACATTGGAAAACCTTTGTAGATTCGCCGGAATGGAAGGGATTAATAGCTATGGAAAAATACAAAAATAATATTTCCCATATCGACATTACTTTTTTGTACCCAACAGATTATTCTGATTATTAGTTTTACAAATCATAATTTCAATACTAAACTACAACCCTTAAAAAGTTGTAGTTTTTTTTATGTAAAACCTTAAAATTTTTACTTTTTCCCCGAATCAAAACAAGTACAAATCCCTTATTAAAAAAAGATTAAATCATTAATTTTAAGTATCTTTAGTTCTATTTTTAACTATGGAAACCCTCAACACAATATTAAAACTTTCCGCTGGCGTGGGATTGTTCCTTTTCGCCATGTATCTTGTGGAAGAATCCTTAAAAAATCTTTCCGGGAGAAATTTTAAATTATTTCTGCAGCGTATTACAAAAAACAACATTGGTGCGGTTGCAGGCGGAACAATCGTAACTGGTATACTTCAGAGCAGTTCTATGGTTTCGTTGATGGTTTTAGCATTTGTGGGTGCTGGAGTTTTTACCATGAAAAATGCTATGGCCATCATTCTGGGGGCAAATCTGGGAACAACTCTTGCGAGCTGGCTGGTGGCAACTCTTGGTTTTAAAACCAATATAGAAGTGATTGCTTATCCGGCAGTTTGTTTAGGCGGTTTTCTCCTAATCCTCCTTGGGAATCGCAAAACCATAAAATATGTTTCCTATTTTCTTTTGGGTTTTGGTTTACTGTTTATCGGGCTTTCCTACATGAAAACGGCAATGGAAACGCAGGTTCAATATTTTAATTTTTCACAATATGCTTCGAAGCCATTAGTATTTTTTTTGATAGTTGGTTTTTTGATTACGCTGGTTGTTCAATCGAGTTCCGTAACTATGGCGCTTACATTGAGTGCTCTCAACGCAGGAGCAATAGGGTTTCCCATGGCAGCCGCAATCGTACTGGGCAGTGAAACCGGTACCATTATTAAAATAGTGTTGAGCGCTATTGGCGGAAATGCTTCCAAAAAACGAGTGGCACTTGGTAATTTATTATTTAACATTTTCATTACTGCCATTGCTTTTGTATTGCTAAGACCTATTCTTTTACTGATAACCGATATTATAAAAATCAAAGATCCGCTCATTGGATTGGTAACTTTTTCGAGTTTAATAAATCTGTTGGCGATTGTATTATTTCTTCCCGTTTTGGATTTATTCACCTCCTTTTTGGAGCGTTTTTTCAAAAATACCGATGGTTCGACGGCAGCATTTATAAACCACGCATCAATCGAAGAACCAGAAACAGCTTTGGATTTATTTCGAAGAGAGACTCGATATTTCATTCATAACTCGATGCTTTTCAATTTGGAATTATTTAAAATCCAAACCCATCAACTTGACCAACAAACTAATTACAACGAAATCAATGACAAAAGAAATTTTGATTCAAAAACTACGGAAGAGAAATATGAATTCCTAAAACAATTGCAAGGCGAGTTACAGGCTTTTTATTTGAAATTAAGAGTAAAATTAAACAGTGATGAAAATTCAGAATTAAACCAATTAATTTCGGCAGTGCGAAGTTCCATGCATGCGGTAAAAAGTATAAAAGATATTGGAAGCAACATTACGAATCTCAGCAGCTCATCAAAAGAGATTAAATATCAATTTTTCCTGCATCACAAAAAAGAAACACAAAAACTCTATATGAAATTAAATACGTTTTTGAACACAGATATAAAGTCGGGTTTTGAAGCGCTGAAAACTCAATTTGACACCATTCAAAAAAATTACACCTCAGCACTCAATACGTTTTATATAGAGGCGCAACTGGAACCTATTGAAGATATTGACATTACAACCGTAATAAACTTTAACAGAGAACTTTTTACCTCAAACAAAGCAATGTTAATGGCTGTAAAAGACATTTTGTTAGATGAAAAACAAGCTCAAAATTTTAATGAAATTCCCATCTACAAAACATAAAAATCGCATATTGCTTGTGATACAATCCAGTAATTTTGCAACATTATTTTTGAATTTTATAATGTATTTCGTTTTCAATTTTTAATCTTTGTGCTTAATTCCATTTGCATTCAAGATTGCAATTCTTATTTAAATTGGTTAATTTTAACCAAAAAATACTCCTCATTTGAAAACATACGTAAAGAAAAGTTTAAAAATTTTCCTTTGGATAATAGGATTCATAATCCTGTTGTTCTTAATTCTGTTTGTGGTTATCCAAATCCCCTCCGTTCAGAATTATGCTAAAGAAAAAGCGGTAACTTATCTGGAAGGAAAAATAAAAACCAAAGTGAGGGTTGATAGTCTTGCAATTGAGTTTCCCAAAAAAGTAATTCTTAAAGGCGTTTATTTTGAAGACCAAAAAAAAGACACTCTTTTTGCCGGAGAAAAGCTGGCTGCTGATATCAGCCTTTTTCAATTAATAAACAATAAAGTCGAAATCAACTCCTTAGAATTAGTAGGGATTTCGGCACATTTAAATAGAGATTCCAAAGCTGTTTTTAATTTTGATTACATCATAAAAGCATTTTCCTCGCCAGAGAAACAAAAGAGTGATTCGCCACCCATGCAGTTTTCTGTAGCAGAAATTAAGCTCGACCGCATCCAGTTTAAATATACTGATGCCGTCACAAAAAATGATCTTTACGCTAATCTAAAGCATTTTGAAACGAAAATTAAAACGTTCGATTTGAACGAAATGAACTTTGAAATTCCCAAAGCAAAAATCAATGGATTACAATTTAAATTAAAGCAAGGTTTGGTTCAAATATCCAATGCGACCAAAGTGGCAGCGATAAAAAACGAACCGGAATCCATCTTAAAATTAAAATTGGGTGAAATTGATTTGGCAAGAATCGATTTTGAATATGAAAGTGACGAAACTAAACTATCCACCAACTTTTATTTGAAAAAACTACTCGCTAAAATTGACAGAATTGACCTTAACAATCAATTCGCAATTATAGAAAGTCTTGATTTAACGGGCGTAGAAGGTGCTTTGGCTTTTGATCGATTAGATGTAATCAAACCTAAAAGCGAGGCTACAACTACCGAATCTAACAATTGGGATGTCAAAATAAAGAAAACGGAATTCAAACGCGTAAATTTCCGTTACGACAATAATAATGTGCCTGCAGTTCAAAAAGGAATTGATTACAACCATTTGAATCTTACCAATCTAAACGTACAAGTAGATGAACTGAATTACAATCCCGAAAATATTTCCGGAGTCGCCAATTCATTATCAATAAAAGACAAAAGCGGTTTAAATATACAATCCTTCCATGCGGAATTTTTCTACGGTAAAAAAAATGCTTTCCTTAAAAAATTATATTTAAAAACTCCGCAAACGGAACTGAAAGATGAAATTAGAATTGGCTATCCTTCCATTGCATCTTTAGCTAAAAATCCGGGAGAATTGGGCCTTATAGCCAATTTGAAAAAAAGCAAATTGGGGATTAAAGATATTTTGCTTTTTGCTCCAACTTTGAATAATACGAATCCGTTTATGAGCAATCCAAATGCGATATTGCTTATTAATGGAACTGTAAAAGGGAAATTAAAAAACATTGAATTCCCAAGCATAGATATCAGTGGCATTGGAAGTACAAAAGTAGCGGCAAGCGGAAGAATCATAGGTTTACCCGATGTAAACAAAGCCTATTTTGACTTGAATATTAAAGACTTACAATCCGGTTCGAAAGATTTTGTTGGCTTTTTGCCAAAAGGAACAATTCCAAATTCGATTCAGTTGCCGGCAAAATTCAGCGCCAAAGGAATTTTTAAGGGAACCATTGCTAATTTCAATACTAATATGAATATCGCAAGTAGTTTTGGAAATGCAAAAATCAAAGCTACATTTGACCAAAGCAGAAAAAATTACGAGAAATACGATGCCCAAACGGAACTTATTAATTTTGATTTAGGGAAATTTATCAAAAACGACTCCATTGGAAAAGTAACTTTAAAAGCCAATATAAAAGGAACTGGATTTGATCCAAAAACAGCAATTACATCTTTAAACGGAACAATTCTAAAAGCATATTACAATAAATATACCTACAAAAATGTAGCCATAAAAGGAAGTATTCGCAACGGAAATTTTAATGCAACTGCTGTCGCAAAAGATCCTAATCTAACTTTTGATATGGTGAGCAGTGGCAGTTTTAAAGATAAATATCCTACTGGAAAACTAAAACTGAATGTGGATATTGCTGATTTGGAAAAACTAAATCTGCACGCTGGTCCATTGAAAATAAGAGGTGTGGCAGATGCTGATATTCAATCGGTAAATCTTGATTACCTCAACGGAACGGTATATGCACACAACATTACCATAGTCAATGCAAAAGAAGAATTTGTAATTGATTCCATTAGCGCAGTGGCAACAACCTCCTCAGAGAAAAACACATTCGTACTGAAATCTCCGTTTTTGGATGTGGACGCCAATGGAAAATACAAGTTGTCAAAAATAGCGACTGCTTTATCAAATTCTATTTCAAAGTATTATGACGGTAAACCAAGTTCCAGAAAAACAGCTATGGAAAAACAAGAATTTGTTTTTAAAATTGGCGTAAAAGACAGTCCAATTCTATTAAAACTGATTCCTGAATTGAAAAGTCTGGAACCCATTAATATACAAGGACGATACAACTCTGTTAACGACTCTATTGTTTTGAATGGTACAATTCCAAAATTAGTTTATGGCGAAAACACCATTACAAACGCTGTTCTTAAAGTAGACACCAAAGACAATTCACTTGTTTACAGCTTTATTGTTGATGACATTCAAAACAAACAAATTCAATTGCCACACACCAGTATTTCAGGCAAAGTGCAAAATAATATAGTGGATTACACGGTGCAATTGAAAGATTCAAAAGACAAAGAAAGATACTTAATTGCAGGAACATTAAAAGCTACGAACGGGAATAACGACATCAATCTCGACCCAAATAATTTATTGCTGAACTATGAATCTTGGAAAATAACGCAAGACAATTTAATTCGCTTTGGCAAAAAAGGAATTTATGCCGATAATTTCGAATTGAGTAAAGACGGAAGTAAAATCCTAATACAATCACAATCGCAGCAAGCAAATGCGCCAATCGCAATTGATTTCAAAGATTTTGACATAAAAACCATTACCAGTATTGTTGAGAAAGATGATTTGCAAATGAGCGGTAAAATCAATGGAAACGCATTGGTCAAAAATATAAGCACTACTCCTCTTTTTACTTCAGACTTGAACATTGAAAATTTTACTTTCAAAAAAGATACAATCGGAAACATCAGTATCAAAGTAAATAATGCGATTGCTAACCAATATGATGCCGTAATTGTCATTACAGGTCAGGGAAATAAAGTCAATTTAGAAGGGAATTATAAGACTAAAGACAGCAGTTTTGACATGAATCTCGACATTGATAAATTGAATTTAAAAAGTATTCAGGGTTTTACTTTGGATAACATTACTGAAAGCACGGGATTCTTGACCGGAAATTTTAAAATAACAGGAAATACAACCCAGCCCAACGTAATTGGAGAATTACAGTTCAATGAAATTGGTTTCAAAGTGAAGCAGCTCAATGCAAAATTCAAGTCTTTAAACGATAAAATTGTTTTTACACCTAACGCTATTCTTTTTGACAATTTTATTATAAAAGATGAGAAAAACAATGATTTAGCCATCAACGGAAAGATTGATAGTGCCAATTTTAGCAATTTTGGTTTTGATTTAGCCATCGATGCTGATAATTTCAAAGCCGTCAATTCTAAAGCGAAAGACAATGATTTGTATTACGGCGAATTGTACTTGGACAATCATTTGAAACTATCCGGAAATTTAGACAATCCCGTTGTTGAAGGGAATATCAAAATTAACAAAGACACTAAATTCACTATTGTTTTACCACAATCAGATCCCTCAATTGCCGACAGAGAAGGAATTGTAGAATTCATTGACCAGGACAATCCGACATTAGCAGGGACCATTGTCATGGATGAACTGGATAGTGAAATGGACATAAAAGGAATCAACGCTTCGGTAAATATTGAAATTGATAAAGAGGCTGAACTATCGTTGGTTATTGACAAGGCAAACGGGGATTTCCTAAAATTAAAAGGAGAAGCACAATTAAACGGCGGTATTGATCCATCCGGAAAAACAACTTTGACTGGAAGATATGAATTATCTGAAGGGAGTTATGAAATGAATTTTAATGCAATCAAAAGAAAATTCGACATCAAAAAAGGAAGTTATATCCTTTGGACTGGTGAACCAACTGCGGCTGACATCAATATTACTGCGGTTTACAAAACTGAAGCTGCTCCAATTGATTTGATCAATGATCAGTTAGGAGATGTTACTGCCGAAGTGAGAAACACCTACAAACAAAAAATTCCTTTTGAAACCGAATTGAAAATGAATGGTGAATTGATGAAGCCAAATATTTCTTTTGACATCATCTTGCCGGATGGAAACAATAGTGTTTCTACAGAAATTATCAATGCTACACAGGCTAAATTGACGCAACTGCGTCAGCAACCGGATGAATTAAACAAACAGGTTTTTGCCTTACTGCTCTTGAATCGATTCATTGGAGAAAACCCATTTGCTAGTGAAACCGGTGGCACGAGCGTTTCGTCACTAGCAAGAGAAAGTGCTAGTAAAATTTTGTCGCAACAACTTAATAATTTAGCGGGGGATTTGATTGAAGGTGTAGAACTCAATTTCGATTTGAATACTTCCGATGATTATACAACCGGTCAACGAGAAAATAAAACCGATTTGAGCGTAGGAATTTCAAAGAAATTATTGAACGACCGATTGAAAGTGACTGTAGGAAGCAGTTTTGGAATTGAAGGACCGCAACAAGTGAATCAAAACGCCAATAATATTGCTGGAGATGTATCGATTGATTATCAACTTTCAAAAGATGGAAGGTATAAAATAAGAGTGTATCGCGTAAATAAATACCAAGTGGCACTTCAAGGGGAAGTTGTAGAGACTGGAATTGCTTTTATCATCACTATGGATTACAATAAATTCAGTGAATTATTTCGCAAAAGCGAAGCAAAAAAAGCAAGGCAAAAAAATAAATAAAAGTTTTACACCATTAAGAAATTAAGAAAACAGACCAGTCGATTTTCCTTAATAAAACTTAATTCCTTAATGGTTTATTTTTTTTTTAATAAATACTAAATTTGATGAACAAGAGCCATTTACTATATTTTCTTTTTTTAGCATTGTTCGCTTCATCGTGCAGCAATACGAGATTTCTGCCTGAAGGAGAACTATTGTACACGGGTGCAAAAGTAACAGTGGAAGGAAAAGAAACGTCTAAGAAAGAAAAAAAAGCATTAAAAACGGCATTAAAAGAAGTTGTTAGACCAAAACCAAATTCTACAATTTTAGGATTAAGACCTAAATTATACATCTATAATCTGGCTGGAACGCCAAAGAAAGAAAAAGGATGGCGCTACTGGTTGAGAACTAAAGTAGGCGAAGCGCCCGTGTTATACAACCAAGTAGATTTAGAATACAACAAAAGTGTTTTGCAAAACTTTACTGAAAACAGTGGCTATTTCAATACAAAAACTACGGCAGATTCAACCCGACATGGTAAAAAAGCAACTGCAGAATATATCGTAAAACCCGGAAAACAATATAAAATCAGAGAAGTGAAATTCCCTACGGATTCCTCTATAATTTCGACAGCAGTTCGCAATACCAGACGAAGAAGTTTGTTAAAAAAAGAAGAAGGTTACAGTCTTGAGGCCATCAAAGAAGAAAGAATTCGTATTGATTCCAGACTAAAAGAAAAAGGATTCTTCTATTTTAATCCTGATTATCTGAAAGTACAAGTGGATACAACTGTTGCAGACCACCAGGTGGATCTTATTGTAAAAGTAAAAGACGAAGCTCCAAAACTGGCAGAAACACCATACAAAATCAATAAAATTATTGTTTATCCAAACTATTCAATCGGTTCTGACAGTGTGAAAAACAATATGGATTCCATCAAAAAACACAATGACTTAACCATTATAGATCGGGAGAATTTATTTAAACCCCGCATTTTTGACAGAGCATTATATTTCAAAAAAAATGATTTATACAACCGTACCGACCATAATTTATCCTTGAATCGATTAGTAAATCTGGGAACTTTCAAATTTGTAAAAAATCAATTCAGAGTTTCTGACACAACAGGAAATTATCTGGATGCGTATTACTATCTAACGCCATTACCCAAGAAATCAATCCGACTGGAATTATTAGCCAAAACAAACTCCGCTAATTATACCGGAACGGAACTCAATTTAAACTGGAGCAATCGAAATACTTTTAGAGGGGCTGAATTGCTTACCATCTCTGCTTTTGGCGGTGTTGAAGTACAAGTTTCCGGACAAAATAATGGGTTTAATGTATATCGTATTGGAACTGAGGCTAATTTAGTTTGGCCACGAATGATTGCCCCTTTTAAACTAAATTCTCCAAGTGGTTTTGTTCCAAAAACGAAGGCAACATTGGGATATGAATTTCAAAATAGAACCAAATTATATTCCCTGCAAACCTTCAAAGGTTCTTTTGGCTATTTATGGAAAGAAAACGAACGAAAAGAACATTTATTGAATATTACTGAGATTACATACGCCAGTCCGGAAAACGTTACTGCTTTGTACCAAGAACAAATTCTAAAAAATGAATCTTTAGGAAAAGTCATTGAAAAGCAATTGATTTTTGGACCAACCTATTCCTATACCTACACTAATACACTTCAAAAAAGAAAGAAAAATACCTTTTATTACAAAGGGACTATCGACTTAGCAGGAAACGTGGCAGGATTAGTTTCGGGAGCAAATGTTCGAAAAGGTGATACCATCAAATTATTTGATGTTCCGTTTAGTCAATTTGTCAAAATAGAGAATGATTTTAGACATTATTATAAATTAGGTCCAGATTCTCAACTAGCCAGCCGAATTATTGCAGGTGCTGGATTTGCTTACGGAAACTCCCGCGAAATGCCTTTTATCAAACAGTTCTTCATTGGTGGAACCAATAGCTTACGAGCCTTTAGAGCACGTTCTATAGGTCCTGGAAGCTTTGATGGGGCATCAACCAACACCAATACTTTTTTGCCTGATCAATCCGGTGATTTAAAATTGGAATTTAATACCGAATACCGAGCTAAAATTTACGGATTAGTGAAAGGTGCTTTGTTTTTAGATGCCGGGAATATCTGGCTATTGAATGAGAATCCTGATAAACCGGGAGCTAAATTTTCAAAAAAATTCCTAAACGAAATAGCCGTTGGAGCCGGAGCCGGTTTGCGTTTCGATTTCTCGTTTTTGATTCTGAGAACAGACCTCGCCTTCCCTATTCGGAAACCATATTTGCCCGATGGCAATCGTTGGGTTTTGGATCAAATCAATTTTGGAAGCGGCGCTTGGCGAAAAGAAAATTTGATTTTCAACTTGGCTATTGGCTACCCTTTTTAAAACTACACAGTCTGAATAAAAAAAGAGCACGATGATTTCGTGCTCTTTTCATATAAAAGATATGTCCCGTCCTGAAATAGCGATACACAAAAAGTATCCTAATGGAAAAACATGAAGAAACACGCTATGTGAAGCGGACTCAAAAAGATTATTCAATGTCTTTTAAATTACAAATTGTTCAAGAAATTGAACGAGGACAACTTACAGTTACAGAATCCACAAAGACTTATGGCATTCAAAATAGATCAACTGTTGTTAAATGGCTTAGAAAATTCGGTAACTTTGATTGGGAAAACCAAACACCATTTACTATGTCAAAGTCGCCAGAACAAAAGATAATGGAACTTGAAGCCAAAGTAAAACTTCTAGAGAAACAGAAGTCTTTTTTGGAACGACAGGCCTTTGTTGCAGATAAAAAAGCAATCATTTTTGATATGATGATTGATATTGCTGAAGAAGAATATAAAATTGACATACGAAAAAACTCTCCACCCGAACAATCGACCATTTTACACAAGAAGAACAACAAACAATAATGTTCGCCTGTAATTTGTTCGGGATAGACAGACAAGTTTATTATCGAAGGATTAAAAGAAAAATAAATAAGCAAGCCAAAGCAATTGAAGTAGTTTCAATGATTCATCAAGTTAGGCAATCAATGCCTAGACTTGGTGGTAAGAAATCATATCACATATTAATGGATGATCTTAAATCAATGAAAATTGGAAGAGATAAATTATTTGATATACTCAGAGCTAATCATTTATTGATACAGCCAAAGCGTTGTTATCACGTAACCACTAATTCTCATCATCGATTTAGAAAACATAAAAACCTAATTCTTGATTTAGAAATAAATAGGCCTAATCAAGTTTGGGTATCAGACATAACATACATCGGAAAACGAGAAAAACCATGTTATTTAAGCATTGTTACAGATGCATATTCTAAGAAAATTATGGGATATTACGTTGCTGACAACATGAATACAGAGAGCAGTGTTAAGGCTCTCAATATGGCTATAAAACAAAGAAAGGGTAAAGAAACACCATTGATTCATCATTCAGACAGAGGATTACAATATTGTGCGAATGATTACCAAAACACACTAAATAAAAACGGAATACTACCAAGTATGACACAAAACTCTGACCCATATGAAAATGCAGTAGCGGAAAGAATAAATGGAATATTAAAACAGGAATTCATGATTGATAAATACAACCTAGATTTAAAAATCATGAAACAAATTGTAAAAGAATCAATCAGTATATACAATGAATTAAGACCTCATTATTCTAATTTCATGCTGACTCCAAACAAAATGCATATACAAAGTCAAATTAAAATGAGGACATATAAAACAAAAAACACTTGCAAAAACGTTTTTGCAAGTGTTTAATTAAATATTTTTATCTAATAATCTGCATCGGTTATTCAGGACAAGACAATATTGTTAATTTCTTATTTAATCCACCAAGAATAATGCATTGCTGAATAATAGATTTCCGTTTTCCCAGAAACCTCTAAATAATGGATTGTCAACCATGTAAATTACTTCTCCATTTTCTTTCTTGTCAACAGCAAAGCTTACGGTGTTATTCAATTTCTTTTTAATTTCATTGCCAACAAAACCGTAACTCTTATAATCTTTAGGCACGTAGGCAACATTTGTCGCTTTTTTCAATAATGAATAATGTCTGTCATCCGTTTTTAGGCTGAAATATTTATCTCCTAAACCAAAAGACATAGGATGCGTTTTGTTTAATAGATTCTCAATGATAGCACCAGGAATCGATTTAGAAATATACCTGCGTTCTGTATCTTGGAAATCTAAGAATCGCTCTTTTAATTCATTTTCAGAGTCTTCCTTTTCAGAGCTAAGTTTATCTTCATCCGTAGCAAAAGGACTCAAAGCATATCCTTCTTTTCCTTCAAATAAGCTAAGGGCACTATTCATGGCAATCACTTTTCCCCCATTTTTAACCCATTCTGCAATTTGTTTCTGTTGCTCTTCAGAGAAATTGTAATACCCATCAGGCAATATTAATGTGTTGTAATTGTATAATTTTATTCTTTTAAAATTATCCGCATCCACAACACTTACCGGATATCCAACTGTTTCCTCCAGATAGTACCAAACAGAACCAAATTCAGTAGAACCAACTCCCTTGCCTGACAATAAGACAATTTTTGGGGCTTTTAATAAATTAAAATTTTCACCACCAACATCTTTAGAATTCGAAGAAAAACCCGTTAAAATATAATTAAAATCTGTTTTTATTTTAACGAGATCGGTAATCGTTTTTTCAAAGTCAATTACTTTAGGATTATCCGTTTTGGTAACCAGCAAACCTCCCGGCTCAACAGTTGTATCACCAAAAACGGCTTTTTTCATCGCTGACCGCACCATAATATTGTTTTGATGCAACAAAGACAAAACTTGTGCTGAGATTCTGTTATTCCACGGAATATGAAACGCATATACATTTTGAGGAATCGTTTTTTCTTTCGCCTCAATTGACGCTTTGGTTTTAATGGCTAAACTATTTTTCAATGCATAGCCTTCAACTCCATACGCCAAAGGCAATGCCCAAGAGGTAATGTCATACGATAAACTATCATTTAGTTTTTGGTTTGGTTCGAAAAGTACCTGTGCAAAAACAGCTTTTTGTTGGTCTACTTTTACAATCAAATCATTCGGTTCAATTGTAAAACTTTTCTCTGACTTGGTGTTGTAATTGAATCCAGACGCTTTTTGACTGGCATCGGCATAACTGAATGCTACATTATTTTTTTTCAACAAATCCGCCATTTGAATTAATTTTGGATTGTTTTTCATCACATACATTTTATAATTTCCCTTAACCGTTTTTCGGGAATTATTCATAAAACCTCTGAATCCTTTCAACAAAACATCCGCTTGTGATGCTGCCGATTCCACCACCGTTAAAACAGCCGTTGCGTGATGCGTCAATCGGTCTTTTATAGTCAAATTGATTCCGTTACTCATCACAACTTCTCTTCCTGCTCCTATTCCTCCTTGCTCTAATGTCATTCCGACTGCTCCATTATAAGTAGGATAAGTATCGCCATAACTTGGATAAAACAAATCAAAACGTTCCCCAGTATTGTACATCCAGTTTTGAGCATCGAATTTTTTAGAAATGTTTTTACCTAAAGTATAATGAAAGTCTTTTTGATACTTTTCAATGTATTCGTGCAACGGTTCTGCTGATGGTGGAAAGAAATAAGGAGAATTATATCCCATTTCGTGTACATCTGTATGAACTTGAGGCATCCATTGGTTGTACAATGCAATACGCTGTTGGGTCTCGGGTTGAGTTTGCCACGCCCAGTCTCTGTTTAAATCAAAAATATAGTGGTTGTATCTACCGCCAGGCCAAACTTCCATGTGCTCTCTGTCTGACAATTCTGGATGCGTTTTTTTACCTGAAATTTCTCTTAACCAATTTCCGTATCTGGAATATCCGTCCGGATTAATGCATGGATCAAGGATTACAATGGTATTCTCTAACCACTTTTTAGCTTCCGTATTCGAAGGGTTTACTAATTCGTAAGCCACTGTCATTGCACTTTCGGTTCCGGCAAATTCATTTCCGTGTACATTAAAACTCAACCATACAATTAACTTATCACCAATCATTTGAGATTTATTCTCGGATAAACCAATGGCCACTAAATTGTTGTTACGAATTTGTTCCAGATTAGCTAAATTCTCCGGACTGGAAATAAAATACACATTCAAATCCCTTTGTTCCGGTGTCACACCATATTTCTGGTGTTTGATCAAAGTGGAATTTTCCGTCAGATGCTTGAAATAATTTTCAGCTTGATGATAATAGCTTATTTGTTTTCCATAATTGGGTAAAAATTGCGAAGGGCTTTGCACTTGCGAATGAACACTTAGCACCAAAGTTAGCATTAGATAAAAAGAAAAAACGGTCTTTTTCATATTGTTTTGGGTTAGTTATGCTTCAAAAATAGCCATTTAACAAGGATTCCACAAGCTAAATTTTGGATTAATGAAATACTAATTTTACCAAACCTCTAGTTTTTATTAATTCATTTTTTGTTGAAGAATAATAACAATACAGCAATATTAATTATTAAATAAACAATATTATTCTAATTTTGATTAGTATCATTGCTACATTCTATTATATTTGTAGACAACAAAATTCACACTACAGATGGAAGAATGTATCTCCGTTTTTGACATGCTAAAAATTGGTGTTGGGCCTTCGAGTTCGCACACACTTGGACCTTGGAGAGCTGCCGAACGCTTTCTTAGTGAATTAAGAACCGAAAATTTAATTCATACTGTAAACCGGGTAAAAATAGATTTATACGGTTCCCTTTCCTTGACCGGAAAAGGACACGCCACAGATTTAGCAGTAATGCTGGGTTTAAGCGGGCAAGATCCAGAATACATTCCTGTGGAAAATATTGATGCAATCATTAAATCCATTGAATTCAAAAACGAAATCAATTTAGGAAACGAAAAACCAATTCCTTTTTATTTCCTCCAAGACATCGTTTTCAATAAAAACTTCCTTCCTTTTCATGCCAATGGAATGACTTTTACGGCTTATATGACGGATGACAGCGAATACGTTTCCACCTTTTATTCTATTGGTGGCGGATTTGTAGTCAAAGAAGAACGCATCAACGCCAAGAAGAAAATCCAGATAAAATGTGCTTTTCCGTATCCTATTGACAAAGCATCCGAACTATTGGATTATTGCAAAAAAGAGAATAAATCCATATCGGAAATCGTTTATGAAAACGAAAAATCAATGCGTACCGAAGCTGTTATCGATCATGAATTGATGCGCATTTGGAAAACGATGCTCGAATGCATGTACATTGGTTGTCATTCTGAAGGGATTCTTCCTGGAGGATTAAATGTGCGTCGCCGTGCTTTTGATATGCACCAAAACCTCATCGGTTTAGCCAATTATGATTCGCCTCAAAGCTGGCTCGAAGAAATCAGAAAAACAGAAGTGAAATTTCGCCAAATCTTGAAATGGGTTTCTTGCTTTGCCCTTGCGGTAAATGAAGTAAACGCTGCTTTAGGTCGTGTTGTTACTGCTCCAACGAATGGAAGTGCGGGCGTGATTCCGGCTGTTTTGATGTATTATTTAGTGATTGAAAACCATAATGCCAGAGAAAAAGAAATCAAACAATTCCTGATGGTTGCCGGAGAAATAGGCAGTATTTTCAAGAAAGGCTCTACCATTTCCGCAGCAATGGGTGGTTGTCAGGCCGAAATAGGTGTTTCTTCCTCGATGGCTGCAGCTGCTTTATGCGAATTGATGGGCGGAACTCCCGAACAGGTTTTAATGGCTGCCGAAATTGCTATGGAACATCACTTGGGATTGACGTGTGATCCTATTGGTGGCTTGGTTCAGATTCCGTGTATTGAACGAAATACAATGGGTGCCATAAAAGCCATTAATGCCGCTGAACTAGCTTTGGAAACTGACCCAAAAAACGCAAAAGTGCCTTTGGACAAAGTAGTGGACACGATGTGGCAAACCGCTAAAGACATGAATAATAAATATAAAGAAACCTCCGAAGGTGGATTAGCTATTGCCGTGAATCTGGCGGATTGCTAGATGAATTATTATTTGTTGTCCTTACTACGTTTTATAACATAGATTTAAAATAAGGATAAGCTAAAATTCAACTATTTATGGTAAGTTTATCAATATTCTTAAACCAAAAACTATGGAAATCAATTGGGTAATAGTTAGCATTGTAATCATTTGTATGCTTATTTTGATTGTACTCATTATTAGAAAAAATCAAAAAGATAAAAAGAAGTACACTCATTTCTTGAACAATGATTACAAAAAAGCTGATGAAGAAGAGTCAGAGTTGAACGACAATACCTACTGATTAGTATTCTACATGGCTGTTTTTTTATCTAAATAACCAATTGACTAACAGCGTTTTGTGAAACAAAAAAAAGGTTAGTTTAATACCGAAAAATAAAGGAGAATAAATAGGACTTGCATAAATCCTAACGGAATTTAACGAAAATTTACAACTATTAAGCTATAAAATATTGTAATTATGCAAAATGATTAAACAGATCCGACATAGTCTTTTAACCCAATATTTTTGGGGTTTTATGTCATTATACCTGCTTAACTGCTTTGTTGACTCCCCTGATTCCCATCCAAATCATTTTCCTGAGGACCTGACTTATAATGATATGGAAAGTATTATTGAAATAGTGGTTGAAAAGGCCTTCGGATTTGAAAATGCCATACCTGAAAACGACGATAATGATACAAATCAAAATTCCCCTTTAAAAAGCAATTTTTTCATAGATTTTTTTGTTTTACCAATCATTGCTCTTAGCATTGATAAAAATTATATGTGTTTAAAAAAGGAAAAATTAGTGTTCCAAAATCCAATCCTTTTGACCCCATATTTTAAAATTCACATCCCTCCTCCAGAAGCTTAATTTGTTTTTTTATCATTAACCACCTTTATTTTCTTATGAGAACAAAGGCCTTCATTTTGTATAACAGAAATAAAAACAGATTAAAATGACTTCCCCATATTTAAAAACAAAGGTATTTACCTTATTATTAACTGTAATTGCAGTTACCAATTCTCAAGCACAAACAGAAAAACACCAAGAAACCAGCATTAAAGACAGTCTTTATATTCAAAAGGTTGAAGGCAAAAAAAAACGGGCGAAAGTTTTACACGCTGAACCCTTGTATATTGACCTAATTAGAGATTTGGGAGCCCGAAAAGGGGAAAGAGAATGGAACCTAGGCCTTGGTTTGACAGACAATATCACTCATGACGAATACACCGCTTTAATAGAATATGAATGGGCGCCAATTGATAGATTAGGGCTTGAAGTAGAATTACCTTTTTCAATTTACTATCCCACTTCAGGAAATGCAAATGCACCGGAAAGTAACTTAAACAGTATCAAATTAGCAGCGCAATATACCTTTTTTGTTTCAGAAAAAAAGAAAATGTCGATGGCTATTGGCTATATTCATGAATTCCTGTTACCCAATTTTAACAGCTATGGCAGTAGCACTTTGATAACTGGAAATGGATATAATCCGTTCTTGGTGATTGCCAAACGCTGGGGGCAAAATTTCCATACCTTATTATATACCGGGCCACAATTCACGCACCATTTTTCAGATAATGCAACACAAACCAACTGGCAAATTAATTCAAATATCCACTATATGATTCCCGGCACACGAAATTTTGTAGGTCTTGAGTTTAATAAAGAAATTAACAATAATGATTTTGATATGACCATACGACCTCAAATGAGAGTAGAAATTACAGATAGTTTACTGATAGGAATAGTAACCGGGATCCCCATAAATAGAGAAAACCAGCGATTTAGCTCCTTTTTACGGCTTATTTATGAACCTTCCTCGCATTAAAATTAACCCTTTTCTAAATCATATCTTTTGGTCATAAAGCGTCATAAATTCATTAGTCAAAATTATTAAAAGCATTTGTTTTTAATAATTTTGCTACAGTAAAAAAAGTGTCGAAAACTGTTTTAATTTCAATTATAATACTCGCAAATCTGGCTCGAAGAAATCCGAAAAAAGGAAGTAAAATTTCAACAAATCCTGAAATGGGTCCCTGTTTTACTCTTGCGGTAAATGAAATATGTCCTTGAACTCAAGTAGAAGCCTGTAGAAATCCATTTTTATGAAATGATTTCATGAAAAAAGAAATCAAAACTACTTTCTTCTCGTATCAATAAGATGTACTATTTTCCAAGTGTTATCTTTTTTCAAAAGCGTAAAAGCATTCACTCCTTTATGACTTAATTTACCATTTAGATAAAACTCATAAGGCGTCCAGGCATGCGCCATGCTTCCATCCACTTGAATGGAATAACTCAGAATTTTTTCCTGAAACTGTAATTCAGCAGGAATAGAACCGATTGATTTAAAAAAAGCTTGTGGGTTTTCACTGGATAATTTAGTTCCTTTTACATTTTCACTTATGGACTGTAACATCATAGTTTCGTTACAAAGCGCCTTTAATTTCAGCGTGTCTTTAGCGTGAAAAGCTTCAAAAAAAGTTTCAATTACGTTTTGAATTTCTTGATTTTGAGCCTGAGAATTTGCCGAGAAGAACAATACTATCAATACTACTATTTTACGCATAAGTACTTTTTTAATAAATTGGTATTACAAATAACATTACTGTTACATTTTTGAGTTAAAAATATACATTTTATTACCTTTACAATCTTAAACCAACAAATATGTCTGTCGCAAAAAAAGATTATAAAAGGATTACTACAAAATCACTGATTGAGATGAAAGCCAATGGGGAGAAAATTTCCATGCTTACAGCATACGATTATACCATGGCAAAAATTGTCGATACTGCCGGAATTGATGTCATTTTAGTGGGTGACTCTGCTTCGAATGTAATGGCCGGTCACGAAACGACTTTGCCAATTACCTTGGACCAGATGATTTATCACGCGTCATCTGTAGTGAGAGCTACAGAAAGAGCATTGGTTGTCGTGGATTTACCTTTTGGAAGTTACCAATCAGATCCAAAAGAAGCATTGCGTTCTGCCATCAGAATTATGAAAGAAAGCGGTGGTCATGCAGTAAAACTGGAAGGCGGTAAAGAAATTAAAGATTCAATTAAGAAAATATTAAACGCAGGAATTCCAGTTATGGGACATTTGGGTTTAACACCACAATCTATTTATAAATTTGGGACCTATACGGTTCGTGCCAAAGAAGAGGAAGAAGCAGATAAACTTATTGAAGATGCTAAATTACTGGAAAGATTAGGTTGTTTCGGATTAGTATTAGAAAAAATTCCTGCTCATTTAGCCGAGAAAGTTGCCCAAAGTATCTCGATTCCAGTAATTGGGATTGGTGCAGGTGGCGGAGTTGACGGACAAGTTTTGGTGATTCACGACATGTTAGGAATGAATAATGAATTTAGCCCGCGTTTCTTGAGACGATACATGAATTTATACGAAGGAATGACAACTGCCATTGGTCAATATGTTGCCGATGTAAAATCAAGTGATTTTCCTAATTCAAGCGAACAATATTAAATTAGACATCTAAGATTATTAGACTGCTTAGATTGTTAGACCAAAAAAAATAGAAATGCATAAATTTAAGGATTTAGAGATTTGGAAAAAAAGTAGATATTTCTGTTCTAAAATTTACAAAGTGACTTTGTCTTTTCCTAACGAAGAAAAATTTGGACTAACAAATCAATTAAGAAGAGCTTCTGTTTCTATTCCATCTAATATTCCCGAAGGATCATCAAGACAATCGAATAATGACTTTGCACGATTTTTAGAAATTGCAATCGGTTCAGCTTAGGAAGTTGAAACACAAATTCTTATTTCATCCAATTTAGGTTTTATCATTCCAGAAGATGTAATAGAAATAACAAATATGCTAGACGAAATCATTAAAATGACTTCAAGATTTAGAGTAACTTTATTATAGACTTTTTTTTAAAAGATTGTTAGATTTCTTAGATTCTTAGACAAGTCTTGCAGTCTAAGAATCTAAGAAATCTAACAATCTAAAAATCCAATCCTCTAAAAATCCAAATGAAAATAGTTTCGAATAAAAATAACCTTCAAGTGCTACACGAAGACAATCACCTCATTGTGGTAAACAAACGTGTAGGCGATATTGTGCAAGGCGATAAAACCGGGGATAAACCATTATCTGATGTGGTGAAAGAATACATCAAAGATAAGTACAACAAACCCGGAGAAGTATTTCTGGGTGTGGTGCATCGTTTGGATAGACCTACAACCGGAATAGTCGTTTTTGCCCGAACGAGTAAAGCGTTGACGAGAATGAATGAGTTGTTCAGCAACCGTGAAACTCAAAAAACGTATTGGTGTATTGTCAAAAATAAACCTTCAAAGTCCGAAGATAAATTGGTTCATTTCCTGAAAAGGAACGAAAAAAACAACACTTCAAAAGCGCATTTAAAAGAAGTTCCTGAGAGCAAACTAGCCAGTTTAGATTATAAAATCATTAAGGAACTTAACAATTATTTTGCTCTTGAAATCAATCTTCATACAGGGAGACACCATCAAATTCGGGCTCAACTTTCTGCAATTGGTTCACCGATAAAAGGAGATTTAAAATATGGTTTTGACCGAAGTAATCCTGATGGCGGCATTCATTTGCATGCCCGAAAATTAGTTTTTGTACATCCTGTTACCAAAGAAAATATAGAAATCATCGCACCAACACCAGATGATGTGATATGGAATGCTGTTTAATTTGATTATTAGGTTTCAATTAAAAATAGAACAAAAACAATACTTTACAGATTTACACCTTATAAAACAGGAATAATTATTCCTGTTTTAATGTTTTTTATTTCGGATATAGAGTGGGTTTAAAATAATATTTATGTAATTTTAAATTAAAATCATTCAATGAAATATCATACAGAAATTGCTTTTCGAAAAGAGTCTCTTAAAAAACTATTGCAAAACATTATAGAAAATGAAGAGGCAATCATTAAGGCTTTATACGATGATTTTAAAAAACCTGCATTTGAAGCCGTTTTAACAGAAACTAACTATGTGATTAGTGACTTAAAAGAAACCATAAAAAATATCGATTCCTGGGCAAAGCCAAAGAAAGTTTTTGCTTCTCTCGTAAATTTTCCTTCCTCCGATTATATTTATAGCGAACCATACGGGAATGTATTGATTCTTTCTCCTTGGAATTATCCTTTTCAATTGGCTTTGTGCCCGCTTGTCGCTGCTGTGGCTGCGGGGAATAAAGTAACTTTAAAACCCTCTGAACTTACACCAAATACTTCTAATATCATTTCCAAAATTATCACTGAAACTTTTGCTGTAAAAGATGTTGTGGTTGTAACGGGAGATGCCGCAATTGCACAGGAATTATTAAACCAACGTTGGGATTATATTTTTTTTACAGGAAGTGTCGCTGTTGGAAAAATAGTGGCGAAAGCTGCTGCCAAAAACCTAACGCCAGTTACACTCGAATTGGGCGGAAAAAGTCCTTGTATCGTTGATGAAACCGCTAATTTAGAATTAAGTGCGAGACGCATTGTATGGGGAAAAATCATAAATGCCGGACAAACGTGTGTTGCGCCTGATTATATTTTGGTACACCATAAAATCAAGGCTACTTTTGTGAAATTGCTGATTCAAGAAATTGAAAAAGCACTTGGAACAAACCCGGAAGAATCTCAAGATTATGCCAGAATTATCAATTTGAAAAACTGGCAACGTCAATTACGTTTATTGGAAAATCAAACCATACTTTTTGGCGGACAATCTAACAAAGAGACATTCTACCTTGCTCCTACTTTACTTGACGAACCAAAAATGGATAGTTTAGTGATGACAGAAGAAATTTTTGGTCCCATCCTCCCCATACTTTCTTATGAATCAAAATCAGATATTGAAAAAATAATTTCGAGCTTCGAAAAACCATTATCACTGTATTTATTTTCCCAAAACAAATCCTTTATCGATGAAGTGTTGCAAAAATATTCTTTTGGTGGCGGTTGCATCAATGATACGGTGATTCATTTGGCGAACAATCGTTTGCCGTTTGGCGGTGTTGGAAATTCCGGAATGGGAGCGTATCATGGAAAATTAAGTTTTGATGTTTTTTCCCATAAAAAAGCGATTGTAAAAAAAGGGACTTGGCTCGATTTACAGATGCGTTATGCGCCTTATAAAGACAAATTAAAAACCATTCAGAAAGTCTTAAAATGGTTGTAACTAATGTAAAATCAGTACGCAATTTCGTTAAACACCGACGCTCCGTTCGGGCTTATAAAAATGACGCTATTGAGCAAAAAGTAAACGAATGCATTCAACTACCGACTCCGGCACCCACAAGCAGTAATAAGTAACTTTGGGAATTTCACCCTGTTATTTCTCCAGGAATCATACAAGAAATAGCCGAAATTTTGATCAGAACGCTGTAATAACAGCACAACAAATAGTAGCGGCTCCGGTAAGGAAAGGTTTGTGGCTCAGAAAAGTGCGGAATTAAAGCACAGAATTTTATGATAAGCACGGCGGCCCTAAATTATGATACGTGTCCAATGGAAGGTTTTGATTCGCTAAGAATTAAAAAAATATTACATTTACTGGCTTCTTCAGCAATAAACATGATTTTAGGCTGTGGAATAAGAGACTAGCAAGGTGTGTTCGAGGAACAATTCAGAGTTCCTTTTAACGAAGTCTATTTTAATAACTAACAAATCAAATAATAGTAAAACCAAATGATCAAAACTACACAAGACCGAATTGAAGAAATAAAAAAGAATAGTTATACCTTAGATTTTGGAAATGTTTTCAACCATGCATTCGAAAATTATAAAAAAATTGCATTGTATGGCGGTTTAATGATTTTTGTTATTTTCGTTCTGCTCAGTATTTTGGCATTTGGAGTACTGATTGCAATTTTTGGAGGTCTTGCAGTTGTTGATTTTTTAAAACCGGAAAATTTAAAACCGGAAGAATTTAGTTTAAATACCTTATTGATTTTCTCTGGAATTTCTGTATTAATCTCTTGCTTAATAAGTCCTTTGACAGCGGCATTGATAAAGATGGCATATTGTGCTGAAAGAGATGAAGAATTCCATATTTCAACGATGTTTGAATATTACAAAGCACCTTATTTCAAGGAAATTTTCATAGCTACATTTGTAATTTCCATAATTAGTTCCATAATCTCTACTATCATTAATTACATGCAAATACCGGTTATTGGTTTTGTTGTTACAGTATTTATCGAATTATTTACCATTTTAATGATTCCCCTTATTATTTTTGGAAAGCTAAAAGCTATTGAAGCTTTAGAAGCGAGTATTCTAATTGTTTCTAAACAGCCCTTGATTCTACTGGGATTAATTGTTGTTGGATCTATTGGTACGTTGGTAGGCCTTATTGGATGCTGCATCGGAATCGTTTTTACCCTTCCCTTCTTGAATTCATTATATTATGCTATTTATAGCGAAATAATAGGTTTTGAGACTGAGATTGAAAATAGAAACTAAAAAAAATTATAGCTAAAAACCAAAATTTAAATTTTAATGAATTTTGGTTTTTATTTAAAATAAATCCTTGCATTGAAATCAATAGCAAGACAGAGTCCCAAATCTTTTCTCGTCCTGAAATAGTCTTACATAAAAAATATCAGCACCAAAAAAATCAAAGTAATGATTGTGGAAAATAACAACGTGAATGTGTTATTGCTCAAAACCATTATTAAAAACGCAGCTATTAATCCCATCATTTTTGAAATTATAAAGGGTAGATATGCAGTTGATCAATTTGAAATGATAAATTCAGATATTATTTTTATAGATATCCAAATGCCAATCCTGAATGGATATGAAACGACCCAATTAATCAGAACTTTAAAATCCGTCCAAAATGTACCCATCATTGCATTTACTGCGGGTGCTGAAAAAGAAAAAAAGACAAGTGCATTAAAGCCGGAATGAATGATTATATCCCAAAACCAATTATAAAAGGAATAATTGAAGAAACAATTGTGAAATGGGTCAAATAACAGCTTCAAAAATTAAAAATTATTCTTTTAAATTATGTAATTTTATATGTATAAATTCATTGCTAATTAAAAAATAAACTGAATATGAAATGGAGCGGCAGACGTCAAAGTGACAATATGGAAGACCGAAGAGGAATGTCTTCTGGAGGGAAAACAATTATAGGAGGTGGAATTATTGGAATTATTATTTTGTTATTGAATCTTTTTGGGGGAGAAAATGCCCAAATGCTTACGCCAATACTAGAACAAATGAACCAAGGACAAAGTGCTCCTACTGAACAAAGGGACTTAACTGCACAAGAAATAGAAGAAGGTAAATTTATAAATTCAATATTAGTTGACAATGAAGATGTCTGGTCAAAGATTTTTCAGGAAAATAATATGCAATTTCAAAATCCTAAATTAGTATTGTTTACTGATGCGGTGAAAACGGAGTGCGGTAATGCTACCTCTGCTTCAGGACCTTTTTATTGTCCTAGTGATCAAAAAGTATATATGGACCTGGCTTTCTTTGAAGAGCTAAAAACAAGATTTGGAGCTCAAGGAGGTGATTTTGCCACCGCTTATGTAATTGCCCACGAGATTGGTCATCATGTACAAACACTTTTGGGAACTTCCAATAAAATGAGACAGATGCAAGAAGGAAAAAGTGAAGCCGAAGCCAATAAATTATCTGTAGCTTTAGAATTGCAAGCTGATTTTTATGCTGGTGTATGGACACATTACAATCAAAAAATGAACAATTTCTTGGAGGATGGCGATATTGACGAAGCATTAAGTGCAGCTCATGCTGTAGGCGATGACGCTATTCAAGCTAAAATACAAGGACATATTGTTCCAGAATCTTTTACTCACGGAACTTCCGCACAACGAAAAGCTTGGTTCATGAAAGGGTATAAAACGGGTGATATTAGTCAAGGAGATACATTTGCAGAGTTGAAATAATCTCTATACTTTAAAAACAAACAGCATTTAATTTTAACCATGTAAGAAATATAAGGTCATTTAAGCAGGATATAAAAAGCAATAACTTATCTGTTTTTATATTTCTTTTGTGGCAAACCTTTTCATCCAGATTCCATCACTAATGCTTATAAAATCTATGAAATCTGTGGCAAAAAAAAGACTGGACACAATTTAAGGACAGTTATGTAACAATTTTAGCTTCCCATGGAATTCACCATTATCATTAGCGTTTCGACAATTATTTGTAACGGATTAAAACGAAGTACTATAATTTTATCTAAACAAAATCAAGCAATCAAAAGCACATCGGAAAAATTAGCAGTACCTTTGCGCCCAATTAAAAAAGTAACCTAAATAATAGTGTTTACTTTATAAATACTATTTATGTCATTCAACTCATTAGGCTTATCTGATGCTTTATTAAAAGCCATCAGTAAAAAAGGATATTCTACTCCTTCACCAATACAACAAAAAGCAATCCCCCCAATTTTAGAAGGTAAAGATGTATTAGCATCCGCACAAACAGGAACAGGAAAAACAGCCGGTTTTACATTACCTATTTTACAAATATTATCACAAGGTCAACACTTGCGACAAAGACCTATTCGTGCCTTGATATTGACTCCAACCAGAGAATTAGCAGCACAAATATTGGCCAATATAAAAGAATACAGTGAGTTCTTAGACCTAAAAAGTACTGTTATTTTTGGAGGCGTAAACCAAAACCCACAAGTGACTCAATTGCGTCAAGGTGTTGATATTTTAGTTGCCACTCCAGGTCGATTAATCGATTTGCAAAATCAAGGATTAATATCGCTTGCCAAAGTTGAAATCTTAGTTCTAGATGAAGCAGACCGTATGCTGGACATGGGTTTCGTACGAGACATTGAGCGCATTATAAAAGTATTACCTTCAAAAAGGCAAAATTTGATGTTTTCGGCAACCTTTTCAACAGACATCAAGAAATTGGCCATGGGCATTTTGCACCATCCCGTTCATGTTGAAGCAACTCCAGAAAACACGACCGTGGATGCTATTATCCAAAAAGTATATCCTGTTGCCAAAGAGAAAAAAACAGAACTGATCATTAAATTGATTACGGATGGTAACTGGAAACAAATTTTGGTATTCACCCGTACTAAACAAGGTGCTAATAAACTGACGGAAAGCATGATTAGTGCCGGAATCAAAGCAGCTGCCATTCATGGAAATAAAGGGCAGGGCGCACGCACCAAAGCCTTAGCAGGTTTCAAAGACGGAAGCTTAACGGCTTTGGTCGCCACTGATATTGCCGCTCGAGGTTTAGACATTCCATTATTACCGCATGTGGTCAATTTTGAATTGCCTAATATTCCTGAAGATTACGTGCACCGCATTGGTAGAACTGGTAGAGCCGGAGCAAGTGGAGAAGCCATTTCGTTATTTAGTCCAGACGAAACTGTCTTTTTACGTGATATCGAAAAATTAGTGGGTTTGAAATTGCCGAAAGAAAACATTAGAGGTTTTGAACCAGATCCTAACGCTTCAACGGAACCAATTAAACAAGGTCAAGGAAGACAACAACGGAATTCGACTCCTAAGAAACCAAAAACAGATACTACAAACCGAACCAGCAACAATAGTTTTGGTCCGAGACGTCCAAGTCAAAATAATGACAGACGTACTAATAGATAACAACTAAGAAAATACGTTTTCTTTTTTTTAGGAGCAGGATGAGTTCGTTTTTTAAGGAAGTCACCTCCCGCTATACATTACAAACCTTCTTATGTCTGAACACCCCCTAAGAAGGTTTTTCGTTTCTATCGGGGCTATTTAGAGTGTTTTTACTTTCATATACCATTTAGTAAATTCATACCACAAATCTAAAATAGCCAGCTAACTTGTAAGAAAAAATTAATATATTTGAAATAAATAGTATGACCGTTGTGATACCTATCTACCCTAAATTGGGTGGCTTTGTATGATTTTGTCATACACATATTAGTTATGTGCAACCTTAAAAAAAATGGAAGAAGACGTAAAATATAAACTCGACCAAATAGCAGATATTTGGAATCATTTCATTTTGGAATATGATTTTTGCACGCACAAAATTAATTTTACACCAGAAGTAAGAACAAATTATTTAGGCGATATATTAGGATACTTTCAAGACACTTTTGACATAATATTTAATTATAGAGAATCCAAATCATATTCAGATAAGTTCTCTAACCAAATAAGCCTTTTACAGAGTATTTATCTCCAACAAGACTTTATAGAAGAGCTATTGATAATCTTTAAATGTGGAATAGATAAAGGAATTTTAAAAAAAGATTTTAACTATTCGGTAAACCGTGAAATAAGAAATGAATTAGTTGGTCATCCAATTAGAAAAATTAAGGGAGAATTCATTTCTTCTTGTTTATTTGGTTACAATGGAGGAAGTGATAAAATTGTTTATTTAAGATATCATAAAGACAATAATTACAAATTTGAATCGATAGAATTTGCTGTCTCTGATATCATCTTAAGACATATTTTTTTTTTGGACAAATATTTTGATAAAATCCTGAATAAACTAAAAAGTATTCTATCAAGTTTTGTAAAGAAAATAGAGAATTTAGAAGTGTTAATTGGTACAAAAAGCTTTGATGAAATCCTTAACATTTTGTCTGTCTTTTATGAATCAATTTTTAAATATGATTTCATATATGACAAAGAATCTTTACTAAATATTTACGCTCGCAAAGATGAAAATAGAAGATATCAAAACTTAATTGATAAATTTTACAGTGATTTAAAAAGCTCTCTTAAAGAAAAAAAAGAATATGCTATTACATTTTTTGAACCCAAAAAAGTATTTGAAGTATCTCAAACTGAAAGACCAATATTCGACATAAATAACATAAGATTTATTGATATCTCAGCAAGAACTCCATTTGAAAATATAGAAAGACCTGTAACATATCATTATGAACTTGGAAAAATAGCAACAAAAAGGAATCTAATGGACTTTAATCATTTTGGAGGTTGTTTAAAAAGAAAATGTGCAGATAATCAAATAGTTCTTAATGAGTTGAAGCATATGGAATCGTATATATATGACGAAATTGAATATTATTCCGCATATAGATTAATTTGTACTGAATTAAAGGAAGATGATGACTAAAAACCCCGATACACAAAGTCTCCGACTTTGAGTATGTGTTTTCAGTCTCCGACTGACCTTAAAATTCAAACATTTAAAATCAAAATCGGTTAAAAACCGAAAGTCACTTCCTCAAAGTCTAAGACTTTGCGAAGCATAGTTTAAACATCTGAAATCAAAAATTGTTAATCAAAAATCTGTCCAGCTACGCAAAGTCTCCGACTTTGAGTATGTATTTTTCAGTCTCCGACTGACCTTAAAATTCAAATATTAAAAAAACAAAATCGGTTAAAAACCGAAAGTCACTTCCTCAAAGTCTAAGACTTTGCGAAGCATAGTTTAAACATCTGAAATTAAAAATCTGAAATCTGCTCCTCTTTACACTGAAAACTGTTGTTTCCAAATACAACAATAATTTAAAGCATTAATTTACAAATTAGTATTCTATTCATAGGTATTCAAATCTAGATTAAGAATAGTACCTACTCTGCTAAACTCTTCATTAATCTTTGCATTCAAGATAAGTTGTTCATTTGTTATTGGATGATTAAAAATTAACTGATGTGCATGAAGCATCATTCCTTTCAGTTCAAAATGCTCCAACCATAATTTATTTTGTTTGTTACAACCATGTGGACGACTTCCTAAAATGGGATGAAAAATATGTTTGAAATGTTTTCGTAATTGATGCATACGTCCCGTTTCAGGAATCGCTTCTACCAAACAATATCGTGACGTTGGTTTATTGTTAAACTCTAACTCAATTTCGGTAGTTTGCAATCGATGAAAGTAGGTTATTGCATTTTGTATAATGCCATCATCATTGGTTAAATCATAATCAATCGTTAGTTCTTCGGGTGACCAACCCCGTAAAATGGCTAAATACTTTTTTTCGACTTCGCGCGTGGCAAAACGATCATTCATAATTTTTAAAACCTCCTTGTCCAACGCAAATAACAACACACCAGATGTTTTGCGATCTAACCGATGAATAGGATAAACGTGTTGCCCTCCTATTTGATTTCTCAATTCTTGAATAGCAAAAACTTTTGCATCGCGCGCATAAAATGATTTGTGGACCAACAATCCACTTGGTTTATTAATGGCTATAATATATTCGTCTTGGTAAAGAATTTCTAACATTTGGCAAAAATAAAAGAGATTTCTATCGAAATCTCTTTTTTGACTTATTTATTTCTATACTTTTCTTTTTTCATTTTAGTTCTAAAAACAAAATAGAAGATTACGATTGCTAAAACTGTTATTAAAATTATATCCCAATGCTCTTTTATAGTGTTGATTCTAGTACACGCTACGCAAAGTCTCCGACTTTGAGAATGTGATAAAAGGTCTCCGACCTTCGTTACCAATTATAAATAGTGCTAATTGATTGTGGTTTCAAAACATCTATTACCGGATTATCAACTTTTGCAATTGCTATAATTCCACTATCTTCAACGTAATTAGAAGCACTGGAATAAACATAATGAGAAGCTTTGGCAACAATTCCTGCTCGAACAGGATTCAAATGAATATAATCCAATTTCGACCAAAAGAACTTTTCTGAAAAAATTTCTTCGGGATGATTTCCATATTGCCAAAACTGATATTTTTCATTTCGGCTATGACTTTTACAAGCAAATTTAAAACGTTTCAGCATCCAATCGGCCCTACTTTCTGGCTCAGTTTCTATTTTATTCAGAATGGTCTTTGCCGTAAACTTCTTGAAATCCCGAATCAAATCGGATAATTTACTGTTTTCTGAATGAATGATTAAATGAATGTGATTGGACATAATTACAAATCCATACAAAATCATTCCTTTGTTTTTTATACAAAAAACCAGACTTTCGATGATGCAATCTTTATAGGTTTTTCTAGAAAAAACATCAACCCAGTCCACAACCGTTGTAGTTATAAAATGCGTTTTGGATTGATCTCGAATTATGAATCCTTCTTTCTCTTTCATTTTGTTTTTTTTAAGGTCAGTCAGAGACTGAAAATCACTACCTCAAAGTCGGAGACTTTGCGGAGCTTGGGCAGAGGTTAAATAGCTGCAATCAAAAATCGTTAATCAAAAATCTGAAATCTGATTCACCCCAACCAACCATCACGATCCAAACTTCTATATTGAATCGCTTCAGCAATATGGCTGGAAACCACTATTGGAGCCGCATCAAGATCAGCGATTGTGCGTGCGACTTTCAAAATACGATCGTAGGCCCGCGCCGATAAATTCAAGCGTTCCATCGCGGTTTTCAACAATTGTTTGGAAACATCGTCTAAGGCGCAATATTCCCGAATGTGTTTGGTATTCATTTGCGCATTGTAATGGATATTTTCCATTTGCTCAAAACGTTCGGTTTGAATTTCTCTAGCGGCAGTAACTCTTTTGCGAATATCAACACTACTTTCTGCTTTTTGGTCATCAGATAATTTTTCAAAAGGAACCGGAGTCACTTCGATATGAATGTCAATTCGGTCTAATAAAGGTCCTGAAATTTTACTCAAATACCGTTGCATTTCATGTGGGGAAGAAGTTTGTGGTGAATCGGGATCATTAAAAAAACCACTCGGACTTGGATTCATACTCGCCACCAACATAAACGAGGATGGATAGGTAACCGTAAATTTGGCTCTGGAAATGGTTACTTCCCTGTCTTCTAATGGCTGACGCATAACTTCCAAAACATCACGTTTAAATTCCGGTAACTCATCCAAAAATAAAACGCCGTTGTGCGCCATAGAAATTTCACCGGGCTGCGGATAACTACCTCCTCCTACTAAAGCAACATTTGAAATGGTGTGATGTGGACTGCGAAACGGTCTTTGATTCATCAAACCTACTTCCTTTAGTTTTCCGGCAACACTATGAATTTTAGTAGTTTCTAAAGCTTCCCGCAACGTCATGGGCGGTAAAATACTGGGCAAACGCTTGGCTAACATTGTTTTTCCGGCTCCCGGTGGACCAATCAAAATAATATTGTGTCCTCCAGCTGCCGCAATTTCCATGCAGCGCTTAATACTTTCTTGTCCTTTGACATCTAGTATTAATATTATATAATTTTATATTTTGTTAATATACAATACTTTACATATTTCAATCGAAAATGTTTACTATATTTTATTAACCTTTGTTGTATGATTGTTGTACGGTAATAATTTATATATATCTTTGAAAAAAAAAGTTATGAGCGTTAAGATAATTTACCGACCAGTAACACCAACTGATAAACATGGCTTTTTAAAAGTCAGAATAACTGAAAACCGCAAAACAAAAATATCATCATTAGGTATTAAAATATTTGGTAAAAATTGGCTGGAAACAAAACAGCGTGTATCTGTAAAAGAAGATAACCACGAAAAAATTAACGAAAAGATTATTGAGGTACTGAAAGATTTATCAGCACACGATAACGATGTACAAGTATTAGCAACCACAAATAAAACAATACTTGAATTTTATAATGATATTATCAGTACTACCATTAATGAAGGTACTAAGTTAAAATACACTAACATAAGGAATAAATTTAAAAAGTATCTTGAATCAATTGGTTTTTCTGATTTAAAATTTAACCAGTTAACAAACCAACGAGTTAAAGAATTTCATTTATTTATAACACAAAATGGCAATGCAATTGATACAGCAAATTATAATTTAAAATCATTTAAATCAATTATCAATAAAGCAAAACGTGCTAAGATTGTTACATACATAATTGACCCATTTGAAAATATCAGTTATAAGTTTTCACAAAAGAAAGTAAAAGCTTTATCAGCTGATGAAATAAAAAAAATATTAAATACAAATTTTGTTGATACAAGAAATTTCAAATATAATAAACGAGAATCCGATATTACACTAAATGAAATTGCTACTATATTTTTATTTCAATTCTTTACACAAGGTTTAAGATGTTCAGATGTGCAACTTTTAAGATGGTCTTCATTTTCTATTATTAATGACGTGGTGCAACTAGATTACACTATGTTTAAAACCAAAAAAGGTATGACACTTAATCTAACACCAATGGCTTTAAAGATGTTGAACTATCCATTATTTAGACTTATACCAACATTAAAAGAACAGATAGCAATAATTGAATTGAGAAAAGAAGACCACATAGAAGAAATTAAAAAATATAAAGCATTATTAATACCTAATAACAAACAAGATTTATCAACGGTAATTCAACTTGCAGCAATTGCTGATTCTGCTTTTAAACCAACAGCAAAGAAATATGCAAATAAACAAGCTATTGAAATTTCATATAAAGGTATAATTACAATGAATGAAGAATTATTAAAAAAAATTGAGATTGAAGTATATACCGTTTATGCTGATGCGATAAAAAGTCTTATTTTAAGTGGTATTAAAAATGATTTTATTTTCTTTTTTTTACAAAAAACCGATTTCAGTAATTTTAAAACAAATAATTTTGATAACTTATCACCACTACAATATAAACGGTTAACTGGTACACGTGCATATTATAATGTATTATTAAAAGATGTACAAAAACAATGTGGTATTATTTTATCGTTAACCAGTCATATTGCCAGACATAGTTACACTCAATTGTTATTAGAAAATAATGCTGATATAACTGATATAAGCCAATCATTAGGTCATAGCAATCTATCAACAACACAAACATATATTTCAAGATTACCAAGTAACAATATCACAAGTATAAATACAATGCTATCTGACCAATTCAGCTAACTTTTACTTGACCTTTAAATTTCCCTTATTGAAAAGATATTATTATAAATTTATGAATATCATAAACATTTATTAGCTATTATCATGAAATAATAAAATTAATTCAATGATATCCAAACATTTTTTTTAAATTAGTGCGAGATAATTTTAAGATAGATTATCATAAAATGCCACTAGCTTTTAAAACCAATAAAAACTATATAATATGACTGTAGAACAATTTGCAACAGAAACATCAAGACTTATAAATGAGAATAACAAGGCCTTAGTTGATTGTTATATTCAAAGTGGAAAAGAAGATAGCGGTGCTTTAATACTTCAAATATCTAATGATGAAATGAAATATTATTATATATCTGAAACTAAAAATAAAGTTCTTTATGATAACCTTGAACCTTTTATGATAGAAAAAATTAAAGCAAATCCAGAAAAAATTTATGTGATTTCTTATGGCGAGAATAGATTGGTAGCTTGCCATTTTTTAGTTAATGATTTTCATGTTGCTAATAATTAATCAATAGATTTTTACTAAAGTATAACCCAAATGTCATAGATAAAAAAGAGAGGGTTGTCATTTGAGACACCCGCTCTTTTTTATTTCAGATAAAGAAACGGATAAATTTAATACAGTTTGAACCAACTGAGCCAGTTAAATTCTATTTTGCCATATTCGAATTAGGTATTTTTGAAGGTTTCTAATTTTTTTATCGCTCTTTCTAGTTCATACTATACTCCAAATCATATTGAATCATTCCTTTTTCTCTATTGAAATCAATATGGACAATAATTTTTGACTCTTCAACAATTACAAAAAACTTGTTTACGTTTCTAATCTTATTTTCAAGATTCCTATGTAATCTAATTGGATTTACTTTTATAGAACTATTGTAATAGAATTCTATCATGGTTTCAGTTGGTGATGAACCAAATTCATTTATAACACTAAAAACTTCAAACTTCTTTACACCATAAAACTGAATCATGTAAAGATAAATATTAGATAAATTAACGTCTCTCATAACTATTCAAGTATTTGATTTTTAAGCAACTCTTTAACCTTCTTTACTGTATTAGCAGAAACTTTATAATCACTTTCTGAAGCTAATTTAGCAATCTGTCTAAGTGAAAGAGTTGGATTTGATTTGATTACCTTAGCTGTTCTTTTATGTTTCAAAATGGTCTGTAAAGGGGTGTCTTTAGTGTTTTTAACACGCCCTTTATAGACATTACCCCTTAATTTTGCCTGTAAAATTCCTTCTGCTTGTCTTTCAAGTAAACTTAATTTTTCCAAAGAACTCAGCTCAATAAGAATTGTGGTGATTAAATTAAATACAGGATTTGATTTACCGTTAATCCTCGATTCAAGTCCTAGATTGTCAATTTTTACTGTTACACCTTTATCATAAAAATATTTTAGGGTTTGCAAAACATTAATAGTATTACGACCAGCTCTATCAATAGCATGAAAAGTCACATAATCAATTTCTCCACCTTCAACTGCTTCACATAATAATTTACCTTGTTGGCGTTCATTAAATGGAATAGACCCACTAATAATATCAATAAATAGTTTTTCGTCTGGATGAGCTATAGCTAACTGACGAAAATTTTTTTGCCCTTGACTACTTTGACGAATGTACCTTGCTTTTTTCATAAGTGTTTTTATTATTGTTTTATGTGCAATATTAGGCTGGTGTATATTTCACAATTTATTTTCTTGGAAATCCTATAAAATTAATATGAGCTTTTGCTTGCTGTATGATTATACTCTAATTCTGCACAACGGGTTACTATTTACCTTCGATGTAATCCAGAACATCAACTAGCATATCGCAATAAACATCTTCAACTTTTTTCACAACCTCACCATTTTTGTTTACAAAAGAGATTGTGTACGTATCAATCCATTTTAATTGGATTCTGACCAATCCTTTATGCACAATGCCAGAACATTGAAATTGTAACCCACCTTGATATTCTTTTGATTCTGGTAATGCAATAAAAATTTTAGACCCATAAGCCATCAAAGCCCATTTATCAGCATATTTTATTTGTTCAAGGATTGTTTTAGCGATTTCCATAGTATTGTAATTATAAAGTGGAACTTGATTAATACACTACAAAGTAAAGCATTATTTTATTAAAAAGCAAGTTTTATTTTATATTTTAATTAATTAATTAAGTTTCACTTGATTAATTAACTATATTTGTAAAAAATAATCAAATGGCTGTACTAAGATTAAAGGAACTAATGACATTAAAAGGAATGTCACGAGATGAACTGTCTTCAAGAGTGGGTGTGTCACCAACAACTGTATCTAATATTTCAAGTGAAAAAAACTTACCAACTATTCAACTACTATTAAAGATAGCAGAAGCACTTGATGTTGATATAAGAGAATTGTTTGTTCCAACAATGGGAAATGTTATTACAAAAAGTGAAGTTGACGAAGCTAAAGTATTATTAGAAAAAAGCCTTCAAATTTTAAAAGGAAATGTTTAAATATGCCATATTATTATCATCAGCTATTTTATAATTAAAAACAGATTATGGGTAATATTAAAATTAGTAAACGTGAAATAACAGTTGAAAAATTTCAGTTTAGTCATACATACAGTGGTCTACTAGCTGGGTCGCCAAGTAAGGATGTTAATGAAAAAATCATGTATGATTACCAAGAAGCATTAAAAAGAGCGAATCATTTATCTGTTTTTCATTTTACTAATAACGACTATGTTTCAGATGAGGTACTAAAACCGATAATGTATACCGCATGGCTGGATGCTGACCCCATTAATGACCCCAAAAACGAATTTGATGGTAGTTGTATCGCTGTGTGTTGGTTTGGCGAAGACCAAATTGATAAGTCGATAACAGAAATTATTAAAGAAGGGTTAGCAGATTTTGACTACGAAAATAGGGCAGTAAATTATAATTTTTGAGTTAGAAAAATTTGATTGGAATAGACAAGCTGAAAATTATCAGTTTTAGTCTAACGCACACAATTATGGTAATATAATTGTGAATAATGCTCTCAATATGGGCTTATGATTTATTGGGTAACTTCTTTCAGTTTTTCCAATATTTTTACCATTGCATAAGTATCTAATTTACAATACTCCAATAAATCAATTTTAGTTTTATCAATATTTCCTTGAAATTCCCCACTGACCATTTGTGTAAATGTAGAACTTGCAGTACCACCCTCTTTTATTTCTAAATCTTGATATGAGAGTTCTGGAACCAATGCTGGTAATACATACTTAATTGAGTAACTGCCTTTCATTTCTGGAGTGTAATACCATTTTTTTTGAAATGGAATCATCAAATCTTTTAGGCGACCAATTATATTAGTAATTTCAGATGTATAGATTGGAAACATTGTAATTAAATCATTCAGTTTTCCTCTTTCAAATCCAATATTATATACCAAAATATCACCAGTGCTACCAAAATCGCTTATCAATTGTTTAACGAAGTTAATTCTAGGGTCTATATTTGGATTGGCTTCAGCTAAGTATTCTTTATGCTCTAATTAACCTTGTTCTGTTTGAATGTGCAATGAATATTGAAAACCTAATTGTTGATAAGGCTTGCTGTTGTCATAGATTGGCACAGCTGAAGTCATTGTTTCAAAATCGAGATAATACAATGGATATTCAAAGTCTTTTAAAAATTGAGTTATATTATAGTTATCAATATAAGTGCTATTGTTTAACTCACTTGTAACTTGTAAAAGTTAATTTGGATTTAGTTTGGAGTTGTTTAAGTCAATTTGTTCAAAAGTAACGATACCATTTTCATAAAGTTCAAACTTTTTTGTAGTGTATAAATTAGAAATATTAAAAATGGAATATTCTGGTATATGTTTCCAACAATGACCCATAAAATCACAACCGTAAGGTGTGGAACAATGAATTCCTATATCAATATTAGGTACAGAATCTTGAGATATTAATCTTTTAAAAGACTCAATTTGATTGGGAATTGTTGGAACAACTGTTTTAACTCTTTCCAAAACCGATTCAACTGTAAATAGTTCCTTTACATCTATATCACCGTTTTTTACATATTGATTATTTATAAAAATAATTGAAATATCTTTAAGTTCGATACCAGAATTGGTAATTACATAATATTGTATTGCAGTATCATTTATGTATGTTTCGGAAATACTTGTTGAACTTTTTACTTCATAGGCTTTCCAGCCTTCTTCATCCTTTACTAATATATCTATGGCTACTAATACACCATTAAATTGAAACGTGGCTTCATAGATAATTGACTCCCCAATTTCAATATATTCCTTTGTTTTTTTTACTGATTCTTGAATTTTAAAATGGTCTGAGGGTGACGCATCCACTCCATTGGGGAATAATTGTTGTGAAAATATTCCAACATTAGTACCTTGATTAAAAACGGCTTGCAGTTGAGAAGAAATACCATCTCTTAAATTGTAATCATGCTTGTATAAATACAATGACTTTTCACATTGTAAGCCTCTAATATAAGTTGATTTAGAAAGGATTGGTTTTTCCATAAATAATTTTGACTATAGAAATTAGCATTATTTTTTATAGTTCTGTTTTAATTATTATAATAATGCTATAAATTTCTAAATGTAAAATATTTATATTAACTCACTTTTCTTAATTGTGCGATAACTTTTTTATCAATCAATTCAGAATATTCCGCTTCAAATTTATCTTTAACAGATACATCTTTTACGCTCAACTTACTCGATAAATAACCTAATTTTCTCTTGTTTTGCTCAATCAACTCCTTCCATTCGATTATATAAATTTCAATATTTTTTTCAGATTTTATGTCATATAAAAAAGGCTTTTTATGAATTTCAGAAGCTGATTTCATTTTTGATTTTGCATAATCGTTTAGCTTCGATGAAACTAATATAAGTTTATATTTCACCTTGTCATTTGGAAGAGAACTATGTTTTTCAATTGTATAGGCATATTTGTCTATTTGATTTAATTCTTTTAGCCCTATTGAACATTTAGGTGATTTTAACTCAACAACCATTATCTCCTTTGTTTCATCATCTAAAATTTTTTCGTTAAAAAAGAATAAATCAGTAATATCATTCAACCCCTTTCCTTCTATCTCAATTAAATTCTCATCTTGTTTAGTTGGTTCGTAATTGAAATGCTTTTCTCTAATCTCATTAAATATTTTTTCTATTTTTCTATCTGACCATACATGGGGAGTACCATTATAATTTTCACCGAATATCCACAAGTTTTTTTCTAAAATTTTATGCAATTGACTTCTTTCTTTAAGAACTTTTGAAATTTCTCCGTAGGTTAATTCATGAAAAAAATCTAAAAATTCATTTTTTTCAGCCACTTGACTTGAAAAATGAACAATATCTTCTAAATCTGTTTTTTGTAATAATGAATGAAACTTATTTAAATTCTCACCATTTAAATTTAGAACTTTAGTAAATATTTCTTCTATGTGTCCATTAGAAATTGATTGATTAAGGAGTAAATAAATAAATTCTCTTATCTTATTATTTTTCTGAAGTAATTTATGTTCATCCTCTATAAGATAAGCAACTTTTTTAAAAACTATTTCATGAATTTCAGAACTTGGTTTATTTCCTTCTTTATATGGATAATATATATCCTGTTCGAGAGTGCTAATAAACTTTTCAAATCTTTTATTTTTAGCTTTAAAAAAAACATTTATAGTTTCTTTTATAAAATTTTTATATTCTATAACTTGTTGTTCTCCCAATGATTCTATATCAAGATTTCTAAACAAGTCAATAATCATTATTGGGGATTCTACATAAATAAACCAAGTGCCAAGCTCATCTGTATACCAATCCGATGAATAAGTGAATTCATGAGCTATGCTTTTAATTCCAGAGTTATCAACTTGGAAGAAAACTTTCACCTTGTTCATATCAGATTTGATATTATAGAAATAAAAAGATGTGGCATGTTCAACACCTTTTTTATCCATAAATTTATTTCTAACCAACGAAGGTTTTCCGATAACAAAGTCTTCTTTGGTAATTGAATCTCCGTTTATTGAAAAATTAACTGTATTATTAAAAATTTCGTTTGGATAGCGTTCAAAAATAGCATATTTAATATTTTTATTTAGAAAACTATCAGTAAGTTTATTTTTTTTAAAAATAGTCTCCTGTTTATTATGGTGCAGCGCATTAATAGAGACTTTGTACTCTGTAGCTATATTTCCTTTGTCATAATACTCATAATCAACATCAAACTCAATTTCATTGAATTTAACATTTTTAAGTACATTAGAATTTAAAGTAAATGAAGTTCTACTGTATTTATTTTCCGCTGAATCAAATCCAATGGTTTCAATTTTCATTTCATCACCAATTTGGAAAACTCCAAATCTACCAATCCCCTTGCCCGAAGTTTTAGAGATTGTACCAATCTCAAGAATTTTATCTGCAAATTCAGAATATGAAACACCATGACCATCATCAATAATCTCAATTTTATTAATTGGTGATTTTGAAAGTGCATTACCAACATAATTAATTTTTAATTGAATATTTTTAGCATTTGCCTGAATTGAATTGTTTAATAGTTCAGTAAGTGCTTGAAAAGTATCTTTGTAATTTGTTAGATGCTCTTTAACAATCCTAGAATTTGTTGTAATTTTTTTTCTTGATGTACTCATTTTAAATTTTATAAAATTAATTACTTAAAGCAAAATCCACCACATCACTCATTTCACTGGCAAAAATCATTTCACTACCAATAGCTTCAAAGTGTTTTTTGCCACAATCAATTTTAGCAGTTTCTTTTGGTCTTAAATCGAATAAACTGGTACTACCTTTTGATTCCACAACAAAGAATAATTTTTCCTCATTTTCATCTTTCCAAAGTACCGCCCAGTCTGGATTGTATGTTCCTAGTGGCGTATCGATTACAAACCAACTTGGTAATTTCGCATAAACGGAAATATTACTGCTGTTCTCAAATTCGGTGGCTAAAGTAGATTCTACAGTTGAATCATAAACCACGTAATCATAAGGTGATTTTTCACTCGTTTTTAGATTACTTTTTAGGTAGCCAAATAATTCTTTATTTTCGAAACGTTCTTGTTCATAGTATTCAGCATCGCCAATTTTCTTGTAGCTAATTCCATCAATGATATGCAATCGCATTTGTTCATTGATAATGTCAATACAGCCTTCAATGAATTTTTGAGGATTGACTTTGAAGTATTTCAGTTTCAAAGTTCCTGTCAGTATTTTTACGATAGACTTTCTGGTAAGCTTGGTTTCATTTTGTAAATAACTAACTATGTCTGGTAAGTTTTCTACTTCCGAATCTAATTGACTAACTTCAGTATTTGGAGTTTCTTCTGCATCAACACCACCAACGGTTATTCCAACTTTAACTTTGGTATAAATTAGTTTACCTCTTGTAATTTTCAAACTGGCATCTAATGCTCGAATGCATTCGTTTATTAAATTGTCGGAATTAAAATCAACTGAGAATGTAGTTTTGAACTTAACACGTTCCCATAATTCTTTAAACTCTGGGCTATCCAAAACTCGTTTATTGACTTTTACTTGCTTTTTGTCTGCTTGGTTTTTAACATCAAGTTTTCCCGCTGTTAATTTTAAAGTATTGAGAATTTGATTAACCACTTTGTGGTCTTCCATCAATTCTTCTGGTAGTTCTACTTTATCTTCTTTAATAGCGGTTCTTAATTTGTCTTGAACTTTTCCTTTGCTATCTATGTATTCTTTTTCGATTAGGAATTTATACAATTCTTCTGATTTTTCTTGTCCCAAGTAAATCACATCATTTATTGGGTTTCCTTCTTCATCCTCAGAATTTACAATATCCAAAACCACGTCACCAAAACTGTGACTTTCCAGCACTCCAAAACGAATTCCAGTTTCAGTTTCAATCTCTTTCTGTAGGTTGTCAACAAAATCTTTATAGGATTCTGAAGCCATTACTGTTAGGGTATTTACTTCGTGACCATACACACGTTCTCCTATTTGGTTAACACACAAACGTAAACCACGACCAATTTCTTGTCTTCTTCTAGTGTCTGAACCACCAGCTTCTTTTAGGGTGCAAATCTGGAATACGTTTGGATTATCCCATCCTTCTTTTAAAGCCGAATGCGAGAAGATAAACCTCAACTTAGAATCGAAGCTTAATAGCATTTCTTTATCACGCATGATTAAGCTATACGTGTCCTCATCAGCATTAGTAGTTCCTTTGGTATCTTTAAAGTATTCAAACTTTTCTTTTGCGTTACTCTTTTTAGATTTTTTATCTATCGAGAAATAACCATTGTGTACCTCTGAAACATTAGCCTCTGAGTCCGTTATGTCTTTGAATAAATCTTGGTATTTTGGTTTTTTGATAAGCTTTACATATTCTTTTTCGAAAATTTGGGCATAGTCACCATTTAGAGCATTTCCGTCTTCATCATATATCCTATACTTACTAACGGTATCGATAAAGAATAAGCTTAATACTTTTATCCCTTGTGGGTTTAAAATTCGCTCTTTGTCTAAATGTTCTTCTATCGTTTTACGAATCAAAGCTACTTTGATTTGTTTCTCATCAACATCACCAATGGCTTCGCCTAGCTTGATTATATCGTCTTTACTTGTAAAATCGATATACTCACTTCCAGTTACTGCATAGATATCTTTGATAATGTATCCTTGATATTCGGCTCTATCAGTCAGCTCTTCAAGGTCTTCATTTTGTTTAACTGTAACTATTTTTCTGGAAATACTTCCTTTACTGAAAATATCTAATTCCAGTTTAGCCACTGGATAGCCCTTGCTTACTTTTACTTCAACTAATCGGATGTAAGCTTCGTTATTTACCCCTTCCGTTTGTACTGAACCTACTTCAATTTGCTTGACCAGTTTTTTCTCATAAGCATCTACAGCATCAAGTTTGTACATCATATTGATTTTCTCATCCTTTTTATGGGTTGCAGAATACCTAAATATGGCTAATGGATTCAAACTTTGCACCGCCTTTTTTCTCAAAGGGGTACTCATTGTCGTTTGAGGTTCATCTATGAAAATGACTGGATGTGTATTCTTGATAAGGTCTAAAGGTTTGTAACCTAAAGAATCATTATATCGGTGGATTATATTGGCTGTTTTTTTCTCGTCTTCTGGGTTTTCAAAACTTTTTGCAAAAGCATCAATATTGATAACCATGATTTCCAAACCATCATTAGTAGAAAAATCCCTTACTTCATTAAGTTTACTACTATCGTAAATGAAAAAATTGTAGTTGAAATTATCATACAATTCTCTTAAATGCTCCTTAGTTATCTGTAATGATTTATAAACTCCTTCTTTGATTGGTATTGATGGGACTACAATAATATGCTTTGAGAATCCGTATTTTTTATACAGTTCCACTATGGTTCTCAAGTAAACATAAGTTTTACCTGTACCAGTTTCCATCTCAACGGTAAAATCTAGATTTTTTCTATTCACTTCATTTCGAGATGACGGCTTTAAACCGTTACCTAGTTGAATGTTTTGAATGTTCTCCAGCAGTTGACCTTCGGTAATTGTCATTCTATTTCCGTAACCAATATCAGTAAACCCAATATTTTGCTGTTTGGCTAAAAATTCTGGTGAATATACTGTAAAGTTAGAATCACATGATTCTTGACCTTTAAAAATATCCACAATAGCATCAATAGCTTCTTGCTGGTATCCTAACGAACTATCAAATTGTATTTTCATAACTAGATACTCTTAATTTCATGAATCCCAAAACGTTTTAAGGTTTGCACCGCATTGGTTTTTTCCACATCTGTAAAACCAGAATCTTTAAAAATAGCTCTGCAAGTTTCTGGATTGATTTGTTCTTTCCATTTACCAATTCCTTCCGCAACTTTACTGGTTATATCGTCAGCAAGGCAAATGAATAAAGCACCCAAACCTACATTGAATACTTTCTTGCCTTCAATAATTTTCTCTTCGATAGGTAAGGTTAAATCTAAACCATATTTCAAAAGAATTTCAAATAACACATCTTCTTCTGAACGGTCTGTTTTGATATTATCTTGAGAATCAAAAAGATTTTGTTCCAAGTTATCTGGATTACCATCCCATCCTTTTATATTGGAACTGTCGAGTTTGAAAACTTTAAAACCCGTATCTAAATTATTGATTGTTGATTGTAAATTATTAATTATTTCAGAGTCTTCTTTTAGCAAACTATTTTTAGCCTTTAATTTTTTTAGTTCTTCTAATTTAGAATTAACTACAGATTTTCCAGCTCTTTTAATTCGTTCTTTACCTAATTCCGTAAGAAAATGAGGTTTATTATTTTCATCAAGAAAATTTATTGCGTTTAAAATTGTTTGTTTAGTATTGTTATCAGCGTATTTTAAATTTTCATCAAGATTCTCTGGTAATTGAACCATAATGAATTTATTGTTAAAACCGTTTAAAGCATTAATTTGTAAAACTGCATCAGCGGTCGTTGATGAACCAGAGAAAAAATCTAAAACAATACTTTTTTCTAAATTAATCGATGATAGAATAGCTTTTAAAAGGGAAGTTGGTTTTGGATATGAAAAAATACTTTTGTTGTTAAAAAGATTTTCAGCTTCTATCCCTCCATCACTTTTAAAACTTACAATTGAACGTAGAAGCATATCATTAACCTCATTTAAATATTTTATAGAGCTTGGCTGAGTGTTCTCATCTTTTGCAAACCAAATTTTACCACACATAAAACTTCCATCATGTAGTTCAATAATGTTATCAAAATCAACTGCTTCATTAAAAGTTTCTTCTTTCCATCTCCAACCTCTATCTGGTATATTAACAGGTTTTTTAGTTTTTGGATGTAGAACCTCATATCGTGGCCCAAAAGTATTTGCATTTGGCCAGCTCATATTAATTTTACCCCAAAGATTATAATTTTTATCTAAAGAATTGTAAAGTGTAATGCCACGGTCATAGTCTTTTCTTTTGTAAAGTTTTTTCACCTCTTTTTCAGCTAAATTAATTAAGATTTTACTCTTTTTTAATGTTTCTGTGAGTTCAAAAATTTCATCCAATCCACCTTTAGGCATTGTGAATATATGTTCTAATTCAGAATTTTTTGTATAAATCAAGATATATTCGTGAATACTTCCAATACCCTTATCATTTTTTGGTATTCGTTTGTTCCAGATTATACATTCTACAAAATTATTCTGCCCAAATATTTCATCACACAGTTTTCTCGAATTATGTACTTCAATATTATTTATTGAAATAAAAATAACTCCATCATCAGTCAAAAGATTTCTTGCTAATTTTAGACGAGGATACATCATATTTAACCAATTAGAATGATAACGACCATCACTATCAGAGTTGGTAGTTAATTTGTTTCCTTCATCATCAATTTGACCAGAAATCTGTTGGTAATTTTTAAGATTGTCTTTGTAATTATCTTTATATACAAAGTCCTTTCCTGTATTATATGGTGGGTCAATGTAAATCATCTTCACCTTGTTGTTGTAGCTTTTTTGCAACAACTTTAGTACTTCGAGATTATCACCTTCAATGTATAAATTTTCAGTTGTATCCCAATTCACACTGTCTTCTTTGCAAGGTCTTAATGTTCCTGTGCTGGGTTTATGTGCTTCTCTACGGGCTTGTGCTTTTCCAGCCCAAGTAAAACGGTAATATTCTTCTTCCGTTTCTATTTCGTCACCTAAAACATCTTGTAACACTTTAAAATCAATTTTTCCTTCGGTAAATACTTCTGGGAAAAGTTCTTTCAATCGAGCAATATTATCATTCACTATATCTAAACTTTGAGTCAGTTCATCTCCTTTAATTATTTTTTCCATGCTTTTTATTTCTTCCAAATAGTTAATGCTGTCAACGATAAATCGGTTGCTCTATCCTCAATACTTACTTCATTCCAATCTGTTAATGAAGTGTATTTTGTAGTAATAGGCAATGTCGAAAATTGATTCAGAATCGTTTTTTTGTTTAACCATGCTGAATTACGCAATTTACTATTTAAATTTTTTGTAATTATTGTAAGATTCCCAAGTGTTAATAACTTAAAATTTCTGTGGTTTATTTCTTCACTTGTTGATACTCCATTCCAGTTTTGTTTCCACTGTTTTGGCATCATGTGTTCAACAGAAAAAGCTTGTGAAGACAAAGCCGTTAAATCATTCAGAACGGTGTTAATCTGGAATAAGGTTATGATAAATAAAATTTCTTTTGCATGTTGATTACTCAAATTCGAATTAGCAAAACCCGTTTTAAACTCCACGTCAGTAGGGAATCTACTACCGTCTTCAGTATAATCAAACAAAATATCAGAAAGTTTTTCTGCTACAGTTGTTCCAGTCGTATGCTTTAACTGCTTGATGAACGATATAAAAAGATTATTGTAGTTTTTAGTTGTTAATTTACATACTGCTCTTCGTACTAAATAACTTTCTAATAAAACTAAGCATTTTTCACGTTCTACTAAATCAGAAACGTTTTTGTAAAGAAATAAAATTAGAGGATAAATTGTTGTAATATTTAGATTCTCGATAACATGAAAAAATCGTTTCTCATTATCACTAAATCGCATATTATTTAATTCAGTACCAGAAGGTAAATTGATATAAATCTCTGCATAATTTTTTAAGGTTTCTAGGAACAGTTTTTTCTCTTGGAATGTCTTTGTGCTTAGCCATCCTTTGTAATCCTTAAACAAATGTTCTAACGAAACATCTTTTTCTTTTTCTATAAGTAAATAACAATAAAGCAATACATCAATATTTTCTCTGTAAACCCTACCAGCAGTTTTTTTAGTATTCCAAAATTTGACGGTATCATCATCGGTTTCAAATACATCTTCCCAGAATTCTTTATAAAGTGCTTTAGACTCGGCATCATTAAAGATATAATTTTTCAATAATTCTGATGTAGTTAATTTTACCCCAAGTGAGTTTATAGTATCAAAAATTTCTTGCTCATCATCGTGTAATTCTAAAACCATGTTGATAGCTGGAAATTTATGAAGTAGAGTGAAATTTAAATTAAGGATTTCTTCGTTGGTTAGCTGATTAAATTTTTCTCTGAAATATAAATAGGTACCCACAATTTTACTATCGTTAGTTTCTAAATCTTCATCATTATTGCCATCAGATTGCATTATCAAATCAAATGACTTTCGGTCTAATCTGTTATGAATAATTCGATAATGAATTTTTCCATAAGCATCTTTAAAGAATAGCGTGCTGTTTAAGTTATCAAAAAGATGTTCCGCATTTTCTTGACTCATGTCAACGCTATTGGCTAGAGCCTTGATTAACACAGAAAATGTCGTCATTCGTTGTTGACCATCAACTAAATCATATTGAGCAGTCATTTGCGTACTAGAAAGACTGTTTTTAGTTATTATGGTTCCGATAAAGTGTTCCTTTTGTGGATTCACTTTATTTTCTTCTCTAGTCTCAATTAAATCCTCATAAAGTGTCTCACAATCTTCTTTTTTCCATACATACGGTCGTTGAAAAAATGGTATTAAATACTGATTTGTACCTGTGTTAAATAGTTTAATTAGACTTTCTTTACTGATGTTCATTTATGGATATTTTGGTTTTTATATTCTGAATTTTTTTTCTCTGGTTTTGAATTTCAATGTTCAAAGATACTCTGTTATTGAGTTGTGTTACTTTTTTTATTTGGTTACTCAGTCTCGCTATTTCTTTTTCTATAGTTTCAATGGAAGCAAGCAATATTATGTCTTCTTCAGTTCTACTATGGCTTCGTTTGTTAAAACTTCCTGTGATTGAAGCAGTTTGGAACTGAACTATGGCTTGGATGTAACTTTTATAAGTGGTTTCAATATTACTTTTATCCAATGAAGAAAAATCTAACGCACTAAAAAAAGATGTTATTATTTCGTTTTTGTACAATTTTGACAATGCGGTTGTGGTACTGTAACTGTCAATGATTCGTTTGCTAGTGTCGTTTAAGTTGATACGCTTATCACAAGCATTTATGACAAAATTAGAGTCATCTTCGACAATTAAAATCATTTGGTATGGAATGTATTTCTGTAACAGAACAATACATTTAGTGGCTAATTCATCCAGTTGATTGTCAACAACGGTGCAGACAATTATCTGAATTTCTTCATATGTATAATTGTCATTCTTAACTATTGGAATGTTAGCAATGGTGGGTTTTATACTCGCTAACCAATCCATGTTAATAATGGAATTGTTTAATAGTTTTTTCTCGACAACCGACAAATCAAAGTTTTTCAGAAAGAAAGCCTTTGTCAGCTTTTTCTCTAAAACACTTCGTTCTGGAATGTTAAAAATGGTATTGTATGAAAACGACATTTATTTTATAATTAAGAAACTTATTAATTCTAAATTTTCTTCTTTGGCTAAAGCATCGCTTAACAAAGTTGTTCCGCCTGGCGTTGCTAACGAATCCAAACCAACTTCTTCTTGAACACCAACCACTTCGTGCATTGCTGTTTTTAAAAGTTTAGCATACGTTTCCATTCTTTTGTTTCCTTTTGTTTCTTTATCGAATTCCGCTATTAAATCTGGAAGTACCGTTTCATTATTCATACACAACTTTCTGAAATAATCTAGTGCTAATTTGGTTTGAGAAGCTTTCACAATATCTTCACCATCCAAACTGATATAGACTAAAAAGAACGGATATAAGATGTTGTTTTTTAGTTTTTTGGCATAGTCATCACTATTCCCTTTTAAGCAGAATATAACGCCTGTTTTAAGGCTTGGAAGATTAGATTTCACCACCGCATAAGAGCCTTTGGGAATTTGACTTAATTCTTGAAGCTGGTCATCGGAACTTTTTTCTAAATCAATTTTAAAATCATTGAACGTTAAATCTGTTATCGAAATATTTCCTTGAAAGTCTTCTAAATCAACTACTTGATTCTGCATTTGTTTCAGCTGTCTTTTACGGTATTCCAAATCTTGCATTTCAGAACTGTTTTGAGAAATAATATTATCCTCACCAGTAGCAGAAACATCCAACATGACCATTTTACCTTGAACTCTTGCTACCAAGTCAATAAAGCTGTCTAATTCCATCGTTGGGAAAAAGTTAACTAACTGAATATTTTCGTTTACAGAACCAATACGGTCAATTCTACCAAATCGTTGAATGATTCGTACTGGATTCCAGTGTATATCGTAATTGATTAAATAATCACAATCCTGTAAATTTTGCCCTTCTGAAATACAATCAGTACAAAACAAAATATCTATCTGATTCGATTCATCTGGAAAAATGGAATCTCTTTTTTTTGATTTTGGAGAAAAGTGAGTAAGGATAGAACTTAAATCAGTTCGGCATTTAGGCATATTAGTTTTATTGGTTGTAGAACCAGTTACCAATGCACTGTAAAGACCGAATTCATTTTTAAGCCATTCGTGTAATTCTTTGTGTAGATAGCTTGCAGTATCGGCAAAAGCTGTAAAAACGATTACTTTCTTATTATATTGATTTATAGGTTTTTCCAGTTTGTTCTGAATTATATTTTTTAACACCAGCAGTTTGGCATCACGTTCCACATCAATCAATTTGATGTTATTCATTAATGCAACTAAAACCGATTTATCTTGTTTTAAGTCTTGTTTCCAACGGATGATGTCAATGTCTTGAATCATTACTTTGGTTTTACCACCTACAAGTAAATCTTGAAGCTGAGTATCATCAATGTCGATGTCGGTAATATTTATGTCTAAATCTACAGCACCATTATCATGACCTTCAATTTGCTTCAAATTAGAATCAATTAACTGAATCAGTTTTTCAACGGTAAGTTTAAAAGAGTGGATAGAACTTTCTAGTCGTTTTAAGAGGTTAATACGCATTAAGTATATCAAACTCTGTTCACGGTCAACTTGTTTGAATATGCTTCCTGTATGAGTTAGCATATCGTATTTTTCTTCGTAATATTCCCTCTTATCAGCTCTAACATATCCTAAAGGGGTATAAGAGGCCAAATTTAATGTGCTTAATTCATCGTATATTTCTCCAATATCTTTAAACTGGTTTTGTCTGTCAATTTCTGGATATATAGTAATGGGTACTAAACGATTTGGAAACTTTCCAATATCAGTGGTATCGTAATATTTTTCAATATGCTTACGTGACCTTGCAATGGTAAGCATGTCCAGAATACGAAAATAGGAACCATCCAGTTGTGACATCAATTCGTTAACGTTCAAATTATTTGGGTCACCATTATTATACCAGTTGGTAAATTTTCGCTGTGCATCCTTCATCACCTGTGAAACGCTGTCAATACCATAAGAAGAGAACGCTTTATCGTCACCTTCAGTAATAAATGCAATTTGATTTTTTAAATCATTCATCTTATTGTTGACAGGAGTTGCGGAAAGCATCAGTACTTTGGTTCGGATGTTCGATTTAAGCACATCATTCATCAAACGCTTGTATCGAGTCATTCCACGCTTATTTGGATTGTTTCGGAAGTTGTGTGATTCGTCAATAACAACTAAATCATAATTCCCCCAGTTAATTGTATCCAAATTAATATCACCCGATTTTCCAGTTTCTCTAGATAGGTCGGTATGGTTTAATACATCATAGTTTAAACGGTCTTCTGCCAGAATGTTAAGTTTGTCATTACTTTGATAAACCGTCCAGTTATCACGTAATTTTTTTGGTGCCAACAATAAGATTCTATCGTTACGAAGTTGGTAATATTTCATCACCGCTAAAGCTTCAAAAGTTTTACCGAGACCTACGCTATCCGCTATGATACAACCACCATACGTTTCTATTTTTTCAATAGCACCAATAACGGCATCCTTCTGGAAGTTATACAGTAAACTCCAGATTTTAGAATTTTTAAATCCAACTTTTTCAAATTTTTCATCAGCTCTTTCATTGATTGTGGAGTAATGAAAAATCTCACGGATACTATATTTATAAATGGCTTCACCCGAAATATTAGATGTTCCTTTTTCTAAAAGTCCTTTGATGCTGTCATTTAAATTTTCTCTGCTGTTATCCCAAGCATTTTTAAATAATGCTAAATATTGATTATTAGTATCTTCAAAACCAGTAATAAAAATGGGATTATCTGAACTTAAAACACCCAAACAAACGGAATCTAAGTTCATTGGGGTCAATGAAAAACAATTTGAAACACCTTCATTTTCGACAATCAAGATATTTTGATTACCGAGACCACCTTTCCTAATTTGAATTTTATCATCAATTAAACCTATGACTTGATTGATTCGGTATTTTCTATCCAGTAAAAGATTTAATTTATTTTCAGTCTCGCTTTGAATAAAACGAAAATCATCATCGGAACCAAAGTCGTTATTCAGTAAAAAATTAATTTGTTTCGCTTTTGAAAATAACTCAATCAATTCAAATAATGCAAATCCAGTAAAGTGATTACAGCTTATATAAATATTTGATTTTGGGTTTATTAATTGCTTAACTTCATCAATTAATAGTAAATCTTGGTTATTTATAATTTTCATTCAGCAGATTGATTTAAGTTTTTTCTTTCAGAATCTCTTTTAAGCGATTCATAGAATTATTCAATTAAAAGTATAAAAATAGAATAATTATCTTATTTATTGAGGTAAATTTAAAAAATACAACCGTTTTTATCAACTGTATGAGCGTCATATCATAGGGAAGCCACTTCAGTGCTCTCAAATCGCCATTTGCAGACAAATAAACCCACAATTGTTAATAAGGTTTAAGAAAGCTAACGTGCTATTGTTAGTAAGGTTGGTACATAAAGAACGGTTTTACCCTCTCTATATTTATCTAATAAGAACAATTATTTTGCTAAAAAAAATAAAAAAAAATATTTTTTAAAATAGAGGTGTCTCTTTTCTAAGTCCAAAAAATATCCAGAATTTAGTTTAAGGTATCATACCCATATATAGTAAGGGCTACGGGGGACAGTCTGAGGAAAGAAACGAAGGGAGTCCTATGCGGGAAGGGATACATGGGAAGGGTCGGGCAGAATTTATTTTCATAATTTGCTTGACTTATTTTTAAAAATATCTATATTTATAAATGTAGGGTCTATTACTTACAGCTGGGTTCCAAGCGGTTTGCAACGCTTGGTTCTCTCCCCAGTATAAAATTGAGAGTTATTATAACAAAAGAGAGAATACATTATCATGAGTATTAAATATAAAAAATTTAGGAGTTTCCTTTTACCTAAAGAAATGGTTGATTTACTTTTCGCTTCAGCCCACGTGTCACCATTACTAGACAACAAAGAATCAGAAATCATAGTTGGATTAGCGGTCATTAATGATATTTTATCCAAATCAAATCAGAATAGGAAATTTGAAGATTATTCGTTTCATTTTATTCCGATGGCTTCTACATATCTGCAACTGAAATATGGTAATAATTATAAGAATTACTTCCATTGGTTAATTATAAGGAATATTGTTTGGAGAGATGAATCCCACGAAGGAAAAGCAACAAGTTATTATTTACATTCCATGAATGCATATTTAGACATCACTTCTCGGTTATTGAAAGAAAATGATATTAAAACAGATGAGATAAAAGAGATAATAGATACCTATTGTATAAGAGATAACATAGAAATAACCCTTGAAACGCTTACTATAAAAGGGATTGTAGGTAATCAAAAAAGTAGGATTCACGACTGCTGGTATAGAATTAAGGTGCCTATAACAAAGACTAATCGTAAGTTTCTGACCAGAGATTATGAACAAGATTCTAAATATATAAACAATGCACCGAAACACATAAAAAAAATGGGGAGTCATTATAGAAAAAACTTAGCCATAGATTATGACTCTGCAATGACTCATACTGTTAATAGATACAATAAAGAGCTTATAGAATCAAAAAACTCAAAAGACGAGAATTCTGCTTATAAACGATATTCGTCACGGGTATCGTCTATAAATGCTATTAATAATGGAAGTGTCAACAAGTCGTTGCGATTTACCAGAAACACTACCAATAACCGTTTAGATACGAATTTAACAAACATGGCTTCGGACTTGAAAGTGTTTATTATTGGATATGAAAAAATGACTTATTTAGACCTCTCAAATTCACAACCAGTATTGTTTAACATTATGCTTAAAAACTATCAAAATACTGCTTCTAAAGAGCTACAAAAGGAAATGGATTTATATTTAGATGTTACATTATCTGGAAGATGGTATGAATGGCTACAGAATCTATATGGTTTATCCAGAGATAAGTGTAAAGAAATATGGATGCAAATTGCTTATTCAAAAAATGACCATTATGTTGATGTTAAAAAGGTATTTAAGAAGGCGTTGCCAAATATTTATGTATTGATTGAAAAAATAAAAGAACAGAATCATGCCCAATTTGCAATTGATTTACAGATTATCGAAAGCAAAATATTTATTGATAAAATAAGTAGAGAATTGGTCAATCAGAATATCATACCGTACACCATTCACGATGGTCTTTTGGTACCACTTGAGCATCAACATAAAACCCTAGAGATAATGTCAGCTATTTTAGAGAAAAATATTGGAGCGGTTCCAAATATCAAAATTGAAAATTATAAATCTGGGCAAATTTAAACGGTTATTTATACTAACTAATAGTGGATATAAGCCAAAATTAAAATCTAATCTTGTTAGCGAAAGTCACCCCATAGTTGTAAAATTGTACTTCAGAATTAACTCTGGAGCATAAAAAACAGAAAATTAAAATAATCTTGTAAGATAAGTTGTCAATAACTAATTATAACTTATTGATTTTTAATAATTTATTATGTGTACTTTTAATTATTATTAATCAATAAACCGTATTAAAAAATGGCTAAAATTTCAACATTCTACAGTAAAAAACAAACTGTTCATCACAACAACAGCAGTTGTACAGAAGGTAACAATATTGAAAAAGAAAATTTGCAATCTGGAACAGGTGGAAAACCTCTATGCAGTCATTGTAGTAAACTTTAAATTTTAAGAAGCCGCTCTAGGAGCGGCTTCATTATTTTTTGATATTAATTAAAATTGAAAATTGGTTATGAAATTATAATCCATTTTATTACTGGCATAAAGCCTTATTGTATCAATTAATATTGGGACTATTGGTTTTATATCAACTCTGTATCTGATTTTTGGTGGATATTTTTTACCATCAAAACAACCGCTTACCACAATTTTTGAATTCATGTTAATATTTAATTTAAAGAGGTCTCTTTTTATGTTTTTAGAGGCAATTTGGGGGATAATTTTCGGTGTAAATGGATTATATGATTCCCACAGATAATCTAAACTTTTATCTTTTAGTTGGTTTTCAATTATCATTATTACCTCTGAAATCATTTCTTTAATTTCTATTGATTCTCTGCAATTATGATTATAATCCCCTATGTCAAAATTCCGTTGGCAAATGATTTTATCATTTAGTAGTAATGTGAAATCAAATTTTTGTTGATTTAAATTTTTCATGATTTATAGTTTTTATGAATAAAACTATATTAATAGATTGGATATCAGCAGTGATAATGTTTAACATGCCAATCAAAATTTAACAATTGAAATCGGAAACTTTAAATTTGAAATAAAGAAAATTTAGAGGAAGAGTAACTAATATAGGCTAATCATAATTGATTAGCTTTTTTTATTACTTTTATAAAACGAAATTTAAAAATTAGAAATAATGACACAACACACAATCATACTGACCACGCCAAAAATTGAAATTCCAGCAACTAATATAATTGAGTTCACAAAAGAATTAATTTCTGCCAATCTAACCAACATTGATTATTTTGGGGTTGAACTGGATAACAGCATAGATTACATTGATGAAGAAATGCAAGCAAAACTTGATAATTCAACTTTTCTAACATTCCATTTTACAGCTGATGCAATAGATTATATTATACTAAATGAAGATAATACAATTAACTTATTGTTCAAACTTTTGAATAACAATGAAATTGGTCAAATTATTATTGATGAAAAAGATATAGAAATTTATATTAACGAAGGTCTATTATCGTAACATTAACTTTACTAAAATAAATTTAAATATCAGCAGATAAAATTGGAATTAATTCTTTCCTTTTAACATTAAATAATTCATTTATCTTTTCAGTAGATATATTATCATTTCCAGCCAAAATGTTTAAAATATAATCACTTAATATTTCTTGAAATCTAATAATATGAGCATCAACAACACAATTTCCTTCCAACATCTCATTTGGATAAATATATTGAGTTAATTATTTCAAACAATTTAAATTTTTCAAAAAATAAGCTTTAAAATCATCATTTGTTAGTACCTTGAAATAGTCCATTGTCACTGTGTTTTAAACGCTATTAAATTTGGCTGGTAGTTAGGGTAAGCAAAATCTTTAATTGAAATAGAATCATCCAACCACTTTTTTTCATCTATTTTTTTAAGCATAACTGGCATTCTTTTTTTGTGGTTATGCACATACTGCATAGTTTTATCAGCTTCAGTTGTTAAGATAGTATATGTATGTAATAATTCGCCTGTTGCTATATTTTCCCAATTTGAGTATAACCCCGCCAAACAAAAAATTTCATCTTCTTGTGAATTTATAATATACTTTTCTTTTTCCTTACCTTTTGAATCGTTCCAATGCCATTCAAAATAACCAGTTATAATGACTAAACATCTATCATTTATACTGTTTTTAAACGATGGCTTTTCTTCAACAGTTTCTATACGGGCATTAAGTGTGTTTTTCCTAATTTCATCATCTTTAGCCCAAGAAGGTATTAAACCCCAAGTAAAATTTGTAAAAATAATATTTGGTTTATCATCAATTATTACTGGTAGGTTAGGATAACTAAATCCGTTAACAAAATCAGATTTTACAAACTTTTCTCGATTATCAACCCTAGCAGATAATCTTGTTTCAACTTCATTAAATAATGCTACTTGTTGAGTAAAAAAACACATATCTATTTACAGTTAATAGTTATTATATCTTTTAAATTAGTTGAATAACATGGTGATAAACTTTCTTGTTTCATTTTCCATTTTCTTTTTAAATCTTGTCCACCAAATTTAACTTTATCACCCAACTTAATATTCATTTTATCCAATACATTCATCAACACTTTATGTTTTGGATTTTCATATTCAAACATACTTAATTGCTGGGTTTCATCTTGACTAATTCCCATCAAAATAACACCAGCCTTTTTGTAACTATATCCTTCTTTGTAAATGGAATTTAAAGCCATTTGAGCGTATTTATTTAATTCAAATGTTGATGACGTTGGAAATGGTAATTTCACGGTTTTATAACCGCTATACTGTGGTAAATCTAGTCTAAATCTATTTGTGTAAATAAAAACTTGAATCAATTCACAATTACTTTTTTGATTTCTTAACTTAACAGAAGCTAATGAAGCAAATGTTGAAACACGTTCACGCAATTCATCTTGCGTTTTCATCATTACATCAAAACTTCGTGTTGTTGCAATGTTTTGTTTAGGTTTAATATCTTCAAAATTTATTGTTGGCACACCTTCTAAGTCTTTTTTAAGACGTAAACCAACAACCGTAAAATATTTGATAACGTAAGAATCACTTAATTGTGTGAATTGGTAAGCATTGGTAACACCAACTGATTGAAGTCTTTTAGAAAACTGTCTACCTATACCCCAAACATCTTCAATTTCAGTCCATTTAAGGGCTTTAATTCTCTTTTCTTCACTATCAATTATGTAGTAGTTTTGTGTGCGTTCTGGATACTTCTTTGCAATCTTATTGGCAACCTTTGCTAATGCTTTAGTCGGAGCAAAACCAACTGAAATTGGTATGCCTACCCCTTTTTTTACTATACGGTGCATTTCCAAACCAATCTGATTAAAATCAAAATACTTAAACCCATTAAACTTTAAAAATGCTTCATCAATTGAATAAACTTCAACATCTGGTGAGAACTCTTTTATCAAGGTCATTACCCTGTTTGATAAGTCACCATAAAGTGTATAATTAGATGAACAAACAACAATATCATGTTGCCTAATTAAATCACTAATTTGAAAAATTGGCACACCCATTTTAACACCTAAAGCTTTACTTTCATTTGACCGAGCAACAACACACCCATCATTGTTACTTAAAACAACAATTGGTTTATTTCTTAGACTGGGTTTGAACACCCGTTCACAACTAGCATAAAAGTTATTGCAATCAATTAAAGCATACATAGCTATTTTCTTTTACGGTGGTATTTCAGAGTATTAATTACAATACCCCAGATTTGAAATGATTCATTATCTGTTATTTGGATTGGTTTGTAATTATCATTTTCTGGTATTAACCAAACACAATCTTTTTCAACCCGTAATCGTTTAAGTGTAAATTCATCATAAATAAGGCAAACTGCAATATCACCATCTTCTGGTTCTAGTAGCCTATCAACAGCAATAATATCATTATTAGAAATACCCGCACCTTCCATTGATGAACCGCTAACTCTGGCACAAAATATAGTTGATGGTGATGTTCCAAATACTTCTTTATCAAAACTGATTTTAAGCTCTTGGAAGTCATCCGCTGGTGATGGAAATCCAGCAGAAATGCCATAGTCAAAAAAAGGGACTTCATTTATTGAAGTCAAATCCGATGATAAAAATTCAAGCGTCACATTATCAATATTTCTTACTTTCATTTTCAATTTCATTTTGAGAATACAAAGTTACTCAAAATGAAAATTTGAAATAGATATTAAAAAGTTAATGTTGATAAATTGAATTGATACCTTTTAATAAAATTATTTATTAAATATTTAATCTTCCCAACCACATAAACTGTAACCACTTTTTTTAGCATCATCTAATGGTACTATTGAAATAGTATGTGTGCAAGCACTTAAACCTCTACAACTTTTAGAATAGTGATATTTACTGGCGGTCTTACTAACACATATGTAAACATCATCAGTATGGTTTGATAAATTGAACAATAATATTGAAACCAACATAAAAAAAAACTTCATAATTAACTGGTTATCAATTTTAAAATATTATTTTATTGTCACATATTAAACAAATCCAGTTTTTTATATAACATCATTAGCTGGATTAAAATAACGATTACCGCAACAAACATAATTATTTTATACATCATTTTTGATTCCTTATTCATCTTATATTTTTACTATTGTTATACGTTTGTTGTACAATTTATTTATTATATTAACTAAGTATTTGCTTGTTAGCTATTTATAATCATTTATATCTGTCCTTTGACATCCGAAAAATCAAATTCAGGGAAATCTAAATCTTTATAGAATTCGGCTCTGGTGTCAATTGTTGTTGGTTCCAGCGTTCCTTTTCCCTCAAAAAAATCAATAACTTCTTGTACATTTTCAATTCCGTATACATTTAATCCACTAACAATCGCGGCCTCTTTTACATTTTGTTTCGGGAGAAAAAAACCTTTAAATCCTTCCTCTTTGGCTTTAATGGCAATGGGCAAAGCACCTCGTATCGGTTGAAGGCTGCCATCCAGGGAAAGTTCTCCCATAATGATGTACCTGTCTACCTCCTCAGCTTTTATTTGACCCGAAGCGACTAGAATTCCAATGGTTAAAGTCAAGTCATAAGCAGAACCTTCTTTACGCAAATCAGCTGGAGCCATATTGATGGTGATTTTTTTACCAGGCATCGCGTATCCGTTATTTTTGAGAGCCGCCGCAATCCTGTAACTGCTCTCCTTAATAGCATTATCTGGCAAACCAACTAAATGATAACCAATCCCTTTGTCAATATTTACCTCTACGGTAATTGTCGTGGCCTCCACTCCAAAAACAGCACTTCCAAAAATTTTAACTAACATATTTACTTATTTGATTCTAAAATTAGCTAAACATTTTTAATTATTATACTTATTCCTACAAAATTTAAAAATGATGCAGAATCGTAGCTATTTATGTCTAAAAACTAAAATAATAGGGTGTAGTGTCCCAATTTGTTTTTTTTCTTCAAAAAATAAATGTTAAAAACAAAAAAAATAATGCTTAACATATTCCTTTTTTTACTTTTAGAGAATAATTAGAAACTATACTATGAAAAAAATCTTACTTCTACTCTATTTCAGTGTTTTATTACCCAAAACCTACGCACAAGAATACTTTCCAAATAATGAAAGTGTGCAAAACAAAAACACCAATTTTACCGCTTTCACCAATGCAAAAATTTATGTTACACCAACACAAATTATTGAAAAAGGTACATTACTAATACAAAACGGAAAAGTTATTAGTGCAGGAAATAACATCGCTATTCCTAAAAATTGCATGACAATAAACTTAGACGGGAAATCAATTTATCCTTCATTTATTGATATGTACACCAGTTTTGGAATCGAAAATCCGAAAGGAACTAACAGTACGGAAAGAAATCCTTTATATGACACCAAAAAATCAGGACATTACTGGAATGAAAGTATTCGTTCAGAAGTAAATGGATATGAGAGCTTTAAATACGACCAACATAAAGCCGAAGAATTATTAAAAGCAGGATTTGGTATTGTGGGAACTCACGTTCCTGACGGAATTGCTCGCGGATCTGGAACGCTGATTGCTTTGAATAATTTTGATAAAAGCACCCAGTTATTATCTGATAAAGTGACTAACCATTTTGCGTTTACTAAAAGTGCCACAACAAATCAAGCGTATCCAAGTTCATTGATGGGAATGATGGCATTACTGCGTCAGATGTATTTAGATTTGGATTGGTACAAAAAAGGAAACGCCACAACTAAAGATTTATCCTTAGAAGCCTTATCCAATAATGAAAAATTAGTCCAAATATTTGCTTCTGAAGACAAATTAAACAGTTTGAGAGCGTCCAAAATAGCGAAAGAATTTGGTTTAAATTACATCTTGAAAGGAAACGGAAATGAATTTGAACGAATTGAAGAAATCAAAAAAACAAATTCGAAATTTATTATTCCAATCAATTTCCCAGAAGCGTATGATGTTTCTGATCCAAACCTTGCCAATCAAATGGAATTGAAAGATTTGCGTTTTTGGAATCAAGCCCCAACCAATCTTAAAATTTTATCCGATAATGGAATTATTTTCGCTTTGACTACAGACAAGTTAAAGAAATTGGAAGATTTTAGACCAAACCTATTAAGAGCCATTAAATACGGATTTGATAAAACGAAAGCATTAGAAGCTTTGACAACTATTCCCGCTTCAATTTTAGGAAAAAGCAATGAAATAGGAAGTTTGAAAACAGGAAGTTTAGCCAATTTTATTATTGCATCCGGCGAGATTTTCAATGAAAAAACAATACTATATGAAAACTGGGTTCAAGGGAACAAATTTGTAATAAACGATATTACAATTAAAGATATTCGTGGTAACTACGATTTAACCATTAACTCTGAAAAATACAAATGGAAGATTGATGGCGAAGTTTTAGCACCAAAATCTGAAATAACAACCGTTGATAACAAAAAAATAAAATCGAAACTTACTTTTACCAATAACTGGATTTCAACGGTAATCAAACCTATTGATTCGACAAAAACCAGTTTCACAAGATTAATTGGATATGTTGAAGACAATCAGACTCTTTCCGGAAAAGCGGTTTTATTTAATGGAAATGAAGTAAAATGGTTTGCAGTAAAAACTGCTCCTTTTATACAAGCTATTGATTCCTCAAAAATTGAAAAGAACAATGCAATTATGCCTACAACATTCCCTAATGTTGCTTATGGTAATTTGAAAAAACCAACGACACAAACACTGTTATTTAAAAATGCTACCGTTTGGACCAATGAAAAAGACGGTATTTTAATAGAAACTGACGTATTGGTTAAAAACGGAAAAATTGCATCTATTGGGAAAAATATTACTGACGCTTCAGCAACTATTATTGATGCTAAAGGCAAACATTTAACCAGCGGAATTATTGATGAGCATTCTCACATTGCAATTTCTAATGGTGTAAATGAAGGCGGACACAATTCCAGTGCCGAAGTAACCATTCAAGATGTAGTAGATTCTGAAGACATCAATATATACAGAGACTTAGCCGGTGGAGTTACCACTTCTCAATTATTACACGGTTCAGCAAACCCTATTGGCGGACGTTCAGCAATTGTGAAATGGAAATGGGGTGCTTCAGCAGAAGAAATGCTATACAAAGACCAACCTGGATTTATCAAATTTGCCTTGGGAGAAAATGTAAAACAAGCCAACTGGGGAATTACTAATCCTACTCGTTTTCCTCAAACCAGAATGGGTGTGGAACAAGTTTTTACGGATTACTTCCAACGCGCTAAAGAATATGATGCTGCTTGGAAAAATTACAATGCCTCTGGTAAAAAAGCAAAAGGGAAAGCACCTAGAGTGGATTTAGAACTGCAAACATTAGCTGAGATATTAAATAAGGAGCGCTTTATTACGTGTCATTCTTATGTACAATCTGAAATTTTGATGTTGATGAATGTAGCTGATAAATTTAATTTTAAAGTAAATACGTTTACCCATATTCTTGAAGGATATAAAGTTGCCGATAAAATGAAAGAACACGGCGTAGGAGCCTCCACTTTCTCAGATTGGTGGGCTTATAAATTTGAAGTAAATGACGCCATTCCTTTCAATGGACCAATTATGCATAATGCAGGACTTGTAGTAGCCTACAACTCGGATGATGCTGAAATGTCAAGAAGATTGAATCAAGAAGCTGCAAAAGCAGTAAAATATGGTAATATTTCAGAAGAAGATGCTTGGAAATTTGTAACTCTGAATCCTGCTAAACTACTGCATATTGATGATAAAGTAGGAAGTATAAAAGTAGGTAAAGATGCTGACATTGTATTATGGAACGCTAATCCGTTATCTATTTATGCAAAAGCTGAAAAAACGTTAATCGAAGGTGTAGTGTATTATGATCTTCAAAAAGATGTAGAACAAAGAGTCGCTATTGCTAAAGAACGCAATGAATTGATTGGTCAATTATTACAAGAAAAGAATAAAGGAATGATCACTCAAGAGCCTAAAAAAACGGAAAAGAGAGAATACCACTGTGATACTTTAGAGGAATAAAAATAAAATCTAAAATTCACTGCGAGGGTTTTGCCAAGAGGCAAAGCAATTCCAAATAAAAAATACAAATATGATGAGTAAAAAAACATATCTATTGCTATTGGTATTTAGTTTATCAATACTTACAAAAGCACAACAAACACCTGCTCCCAAGCAATCAAAGTCTGTACTAATTCTTAATGCTACAGCACATTTAGGCAATGGTCAAATAATTGAGAACAGCGCCATAGGATTTGTGGACGGAAAAATTACTTTAGTTGCAGATGCTCGAGTAATCCGATTAGCCGAAGGGGCCTATGATGTTACAATTAATGCCGCAGGAAAACATGTATATCCTGGATTTATTGCTCCTAATTCAACATTGGGTTTAGTTGAAATTGACGCCGTGAAATCTTCTGATGATGAAGACGAAATTGGAACAATGAATCCCAATGTTAGAAGTATTATTGCTTACACCGCTGATTCTAAAGTAATAGAAACAGTGCGACCAAACGGGATTTTAATGGCTCAAATTACACCTCGTGGCGGAACAGTCTCTGGGTCTTCATCAATTGTTCAGCTGGATGCATGGAACTGGAATGATGCGTTGCTAAAAGAAAATGATGGAATTCATGTAAACTTCCCTGCTACTTTTAGAAGAGGTGGTTCACGATTTGAACCAGGAAACATTGAAACCAATAAGGATTATGCAAAACAAGTTATAGAATTATCTTCTTTTTTAGCCAATGCCAAAGCATATTTAGGGGATAGTTCAAAAGATCGAAATTTAGTTTTAGAGTCTACTAAAGGGTTATTTGATGGAAACCAGACTTTATATATTCATGCCAATGAAGAAAAACAAATTATAGATGCCGTGCAATTTGCCAAAGAAAATGGAGTAAAGAAGATGGTGATTGTTGGTGGATATGAAGCCTATAAAACTGCTGAATTATTACAAAAAAACAATATTGGCGTATTGCTTAGACGTGTTCATGATATGCCTGAAAATGATGATCATGATATTGATTTACCATACAAATCAGCTAAATTATTGACCGATAAAGGAGTTGTTGTAGGTTTAGAAAATAGCGGCGCCCATGAAAGAATGAACACTAGAAACCTGCCTTTTTTAGCTGGAACATGTGCTGCTTATGGACTAGACAAAGAGCAAGCTTTGCAATTAATAACATCAAATACTGCTAAAATACTAGGAATTGACGCTCAATGTGGTACCTTAGAGCAAGGAAAAGATGCTACACTATTTATTTCCGAAGGAGATGCTTTGGATATGAGAACTAATAAATTGACCAATGCTTTTATTCAAGGTAGAATGATCAGTCTGGACACCCATCAAACAAAGCTGAACGACAGATACAAAACCAAATACAATCAAAAATAAATTAAAAATGGGACTATTTAACGCCATCTTAGGCAATGCATCTGAAGTTAACATTGAAAATGTTAGGAATGAATTTGAGCCAATCTTAATTGATGGAGAAATAATTGAAAAAGCATACAAACTTATTCGTGATATGTTTATTTTCACCAATAAAAGATTGATTTTAGTCGAAAAGCAATTGGTTGGAACCAAAGTTGATTATATGTCAATCCCCTACTCCAGCATCAAAAAATTCTCTAAAGAGAGTGCTGGAATATTAGATATGGATGCTGAATTAAAAATTTGGTTAAATAATGATACTACACCAATTGTCAAACAATTTGGTAAAGGAGGGAATAACATCAATGAGGTGTATAAAATTTTAAGTCAACATCTTTTAAAATAAAGACATCATTTATTAAACTTTAATATAATTGCACCAATTGAATTCATTTCAGTTGGTGCATTTTTTTTAATGCTATTTAACTTTTAGTAGAAAAAATAAAACCCATTCGAATATAAGACCTCTAAATTCTTATAATTATTGTGCTGTAATCTCCTAAAACGATATTTTCTCTTAACCTTTCTTTAATAAATTGTAAATTTTAACTTTAAATAATATTATACCCATAATTAAATAGGGTCCAGACTAAAAAAATGACAAAAATTAAACATTAACTCATGCTTTTCAAGGGGATTGTTAATCAATTTTATATTTTTATCGAAATTTAAAACTAAAAAACAATGCGAAAAATTATTTTAAGTGTGATATTAATCACGATTTTGGTATTAACCCTTTTTTCAAATTATTTCATAATTGCCAGTCCTGCTCCAACAGAAGCTGTAAAATTTGATACTGGCGATACAGCATGGATGATCGTTGCTACTGCACTTGTATTAATAATGACACCTGGCCTTGGTTTTTTCTACGGGGGAATGGTAGGAAAAAAGAATGTTATCAGTACCATGCTTCAAAGTTTTATGGCTATGATAATTGTTACCGTTTTATGGATCGTTATCGCCTTTGGTTTATCATTTGGCCCTACAATAGGAGGAGTAATTGGTAATCCGCTACCTAATTTATTTTTTCAAGGGGTTGGCATCACTACTTCTTGGAGTCTTGCTCCAACAATCCCTTTTATGTTGTTTGCGCTATTTCAAGCAAAATTTGCAATCATTACACCTGCCTTAATAACAGGTGCTTTTGCAGAACGAATTCGTTTTTGGGCCTATTTATTATTTATGGTTTTATTTATATTACTTGTTTATACACCACTAGCACACATGACGTGGCATCCAGATGGTATTTTCTTTAAAATGGGTGTATTGGATTTTGCCGGTGGAACTGTAGTTCACATGAGTGCTGGATGGGCTGCATTAGCCGGAGCTATTTTTTTAGGAAAAAGGAAAGTTCAAAAAGTAGCCCCTGCTCATATCACTTATGTATTATTAGGTACAGGCTTATTATGGTTTGGATGGTTTGGCTTTAATGCGGGATCTGCTCTAGGATCGAATGGATTAGCGGTACAAGCACTTGGCACGACAACCATAGCGGCTGCGGCTGCGGGAATGGCTTGGGTATTTCTTGATAAAATTCTTGGACATAAACTTTCTGCGATGGGAGCTTGTATTGGTGTGGTTGTAGGTTTAGTGGCAATTACCCCTGCTGCAGGATTTGTCAGTATTCCACATGCAATGTTCATCGGTATATTTGCCAGTATTGTGAGCAATTTAGTGGTTAGAAGTTTTCATGAAGGAAAAATTGATGATGCTTTAGACGTTTTCGCCTGTCACGGTGTAGGTGGAATGGTTGGAATGCTTTTGACCGGCGTATTTGCTTCAAAAACTGTTAATGCAGCAGTAGGAGATAATCAAGGACTTATATTTGGTGATGCTACCTTATTTTTAAATCAATTAACTGCTTTAATTATCGTTTCAATATTTGCATTCTCAGCATCTTATTTCCTTTTCTTTATTGTAAACAAAATAACTCCGTTAAGAGTAAGTGAAGAAAAAGAAGAATTAGGTTTAGATATTTCTCAACACGGTGAGTTTGTGTAAATTGATGTTTAGATAAAATCAAAAAACACTCTGAAATGTCTCAGAGTGTTTTTTTTTGCTTAAATCCCAACAAATAAATTTCATTTTTTTTCCTCTTCAAATTAATTGAATGGGTTTGAGACGGTTCCTGACTCCAACTTTAGAAGCAACCCAATCTCTTCCATAATAAATTTACCCATGTAGTAACAATCATTTTATGTAGCTAATTTTGGTATTCTACACTGTAGTTATAAGGTGCGAATTCGTTTTATGGAATGATCTATTACTACCAATTACTATTGTTATCATTTTCAGAAATACTAAACAACATAAAAAAACTCCATCCCAATAAAAATTGAGATGGAGTTAATTTAAACCTTACAAGTATAATAATTTTTACTGTTTTATCAATTTCACTGTTTTTTGCTTATCGCCCTGACTAATAATTGCAATATACACACCTGCGGAAAGCTCATCTCCAAACTTGATTTCTTGGCTACCACTATTTTGAATATATTTTACCATCTTGCCTAATATATCGTATACAATTACTTCAGTTTTATCTTCAGTACCACCTTTTATATCAACAATAAAATATTGCGTAGATGGGTTTGGATATGCCGTGATAGCGAATGGTACAATTTCTGGGACTTTCGCAACAGTAATCTCTTTTGCAGTTGTATTTTTTCTCACATCATGAATAACAATTGAACCACCACCAAGCGCTGTTATTGCTTCGGCATTATCGGCAGAGCCAATCTGGTTATCGTATACAATACCTGATGCATTCCAAATTTTTATTCTAAATTTATCCGTTACACCTATTGATTTCTTATCCCCATCTATTGCTGACACCATAAAACTATAGCCTGATACTCCATTTACAGTACCTTGCCCTTTATAAATAGCTTGTGCACCAGCAATAACTAATGACATGGCATCGTGAATGCTACTCGAAAAGTTTAAATTTCCTGTTTGAAATTGAAACTCTGTATTTCCATCCACTGCAGTGCTCCCTTTTTTGTATTTAGCATTGAAACCAAAACTAGCTTTTCCACTAAGTGTCGGTATGGCGGTGTAAGCACCCGCCGGCGAGTTAATCCATCCTCCTCCAGTTACAAATCCTCCATTTGGATCGTATACAGCAAGATATGCATTTGCTGTGGCACAACTAGCACCAGCTATAGCAGTAATCTTATATACCTCAGTTGCAAGGCCAACAACAGAAAAGGTTGCTAGCCCACTACTGTTCGTTTGAGCAGTATAACTTGTAATTCCACCATTCCCATTATCAAGCGTGAATACAACTGGTATTCCAGAAAGATTTCCAGATACTGTTGATGTAACTGTTGCGCTTAAAATTGCTGAAGAACCTAATGCCACTGGTGCACTACTAGCACTTGCGTCAACATTTACACCATTTATTGTGAACAAAGCGGTTTTATAATCAATGTTATAATTTGCTAAAACACCGCTGGAACTTAATAATGCGCTGATTGTATATGTCCCTCCCGCAATTTCGCCTGCTGTTCTGTTGAACGCAGCTGTAATATTATCACTAATAATGAATCCAGCTAAAGATCCAGTGAAAGGAAAAGGATCAATCTGACCACAATATTTGCTAGCTGCATACGGTGTTACACTTGCTGTCTTTTTAGTAATGGTAAATGCAGCCGTGTTATACGTGATGTTATAATTGCTCAAGACTCCCGTTGGACTTAAAACCGCACTTATCGTGTATGGACTTCCAAGAACGGTTTCGCCCGAAGTTCTGCTGTAAGCGGCAGTAACTACATCAGCTTCTAAAAACCCAACTAAAGCTCCCGTCAAAGTTGGATCCGACGAACCATAAACTTTGGTATTTGCCATCGGTGAAACCGAAGCTGATTTTGTCGTGATCGTAAATGCAGCCGTGTTGTACGTGATGTTATAATTGCTCAAGACTCCCGATGGACTTAAAACCGCACTGATTGTATATGGACTTCCAAGAACGGTTGCGCCCGAAGTTCTGCTGTAGGTTGCTGTAATCGCGTCAGCTCCCAAGAATCCAACCAAAGTTCCTGTCAATATCGGTTCCGGTGAACCGTAAACTTTCGTATTTGCTATCGGAGAAACCGATGCCGCTTTTGCCGTGATGGTAAATGCAGCCGTGTTGTATGTAATGTCATAGTTGCTCAAAACTCCTGTTGGACTTAAAACAGCACTGATCGTGTATGGACTTCCAAGAACGGTTTCTCCAGCAGTTCTGCTGTAGGTTGCTGTAACTCCGTCTGCTCCCAAGAATCCAACCAAAGTTCCCGTCAATACCGGTTCCGGTGAACCGTAAACTTTCGTATTTGCTATCGGTGAAACCGATGCCGCTTTTGCCGTGATGGTAAATGTAGCCGTGTTGTATGTAATGTCATAGTTGCTCAAAACTCCCGCTGGACTTAAAACAGCACTGATCGTGTATGGACTTCCAAGAACGGTTTCTCCAGCAGTTCTGCTGTAGGTTGCTGTAACTCCGTCTGCTCCCAAGAATCCAACCAAAGTTCCTGTCAATATCGGTTCCGGTGAACCGTAAACTTTCGTATTTGCTATCGGAGAAACCGATGCCGCTTTTGCCGTGATGGTAAATGCAGCCGTGTTGTATGTAATGTCATAGTTGCTCAAAACTCCCGCTGGACTTAAAACCGCACTTATTGTATATGGACTTCCAAGAACGGTTTCTCCCGAAGTTCTGCTGTAGGTTGCTGTAACTCCGTCAGCTCCCAAGAAGCCAGCTAAAGTTCCTGTCAATACCGGTTCGGGTGATCCGTAAACTTTCGTATTGGCAATCGGGGAAACCGAGGCGGATTTTGTCGTGATCGTAAATAAAGCCGTATTATACGTGATGTCATAGTTGCTCAACACTCCCGCTGGACTTAAAACAGCACTGATGGTGTAGGGACTTCCAAGAACGGTTTCTCCCGAAGTTTTGCTATAAGCGGCAGTAACTCCGTCAGTTGAAAGGAACCCAACTAAAGCTCCCGTCAAAGTTGGATCCGAGGAACCATAAACTTTGTTATTTGCAATCGGTGAAACCGAGGCGGATTTTGTCGTGATCGTAAATGCAGCCGTGTTGTACGTGATGTTATAATTGCTCAAAACTCCCGCTGGACTTAGAACCGCACTTATTGTATATGGACTTCCAAGAACGGTTTCGCCCGAAGTTCTGCTGTAAGCGGCAGTAACTTCGTCTGCTGTCAAGAAGCCAGCTAAAGTTCCCGTCAATACCGGTTCGGGTGATCCGTAAACTTTCGTATTGGCTATCGGGGAAACCGATGCCGATTTTGTCGTGATCGTAAATGCAGCCGTGTTGTACGTGATGTTATAGTTGCTCAAAACTCCCGCTGGACTTAGAACCGCACTGATGGTGTAGGGACCTCCAAGAACGGTTTCTCCAGCGGTTCTGCTGTAAGAAGCCGTAACTACGTCTGCTGTCAAGAAGCCAGCTAAAGTTCCTGTCAATACCGGTTCGGGTGATCCGTAAACTTTCGTATTGGCAATCGGGGAAACCGAGGCGGATTTTGTCGTGATCGTAAATAAAGCCGTATTATACGTGATGTCATAGTTGCTCAACACTCCCGCTGGACTTAAAACAGCACTGATGGTGTAGGGACTTCCAAGAACGGTTTCTCCCGAAGTTTTGCTATAAGCGGCAGTAACTCCGTCAGTTGAAAGGAACCCAACTAAAGCTCCCGTCAAAGTTGGATCCGAGGAACCATAAACTTTGTTATTTGCAATCGGGAAAACCGATGCGGATTTTGTCGTGATCGTAAATGCAGCCGTGTTGTACGTGATGTTATAGTTGCTCAAAACTCCCGCTGGACTTAGAACCGCACTTATTGTATATGGACTTCCAAGAACGGTCTCTCCCAAAGTTCTGCTGTAAGAAGCCGTAACTCCGTCTGCTGTCAAGAAGCCAACTAAAGTTCCTGTCAATACCGGTTCGGGTGATCCGTAAACTTTCGTATTGGCAATCGGGGAAACCGAGGCGGATTTTGTCGTGATCGTAAATAAAGCCGTGTTGTACGTGATGTCATAGTTGCTCAAAACTCCCGCTGGACTTAAAACAGCACTGATGGTGTAGGGACCTCCAAGAACGGTTTCGCCCGGCGTTCTGCTGTAAGCGGCAGTAACTTCGTCAATTGAAAGGAACCCAACTAAAGCTCCCTCCAAAGTTGGATTCGGTGAACCATAAACTTTGGTATTTGCAATCGGTGAAACCGAGGCGAATTTTGTCGTGATCGTAAATAAAGCCGTGTTGTACGTGATGTCATAGTTGCTCAAAACTCCCGCTGGACTTAAAACCGCACTTATTGTATATGGACTTCCAAGAACGGTCTCTCCCAAAGTTCTGCTGTAAGCGGCAGTAACTTCGTCAGTTGAAAGGAACCCAACTAAAGCTCCCTCCAAAGTTGGATTCGGCGAACCATAAACTTTGGTATTTGCAATCGGTGAAACCGAGGCGGATTTTGTCGTGATCGTAAATGCAGCCGTGTTGTACGTGATGTTATAGTTGCTCAAAACTCCCGCTGGACTTAGAACCGCACTTATTGTATATGGACTTCCAAGAACGGTTTCGCCCGAAGTTCTGCTGTAAGCGGCAGTAACTACATCAGCTTCTAAGAATCCAACTAAAGCTCCCGTCAAAGTTGAATCCAACGAACCATAAACTTTGGTATTTGCAATCGGTGAAACCGAGGCGGCTTTTGTCGTGATCGTAAATAAAGCCGTGTTGTACGTGATGTCATAGTTGCTCAAAACTCCCGCTGGACTTAAAACAGCACTGATGGTGTAGGGACCTCCAAGAACGGTTTCGCCCGACGTTCTGCTGTAAGCGGCAGTAACTTCGTCAATTGAAAGGAACCCAACTAAAGCTCCCTCCAAAGTTGGATTCGGTGAACCATAAACTTTGGTATTTGCAATCGGTGAAACCGAGGCGAATTTTGTCGTGATCGTAAATAAAGCCGTGTTGTACGTGATGTCATAGTTGCTCAAGACTCCCGCTGGACTTAAAACCGCACTTATTGTATATGGACTTCCAAGAACGGTCTCTCCCAAAGTTCTGCTGTAAGCGGCAGTAACTTCGTCAGTTGAAAGGAACCCAACTAAAGCTCCCTCCAAAGTTGGATTCGGCGAACCATAAACTTTGGTATTTGCCATCGGTGAAACCGAGGCGGATTTTGTCGTGATCGTAAATGCAGCCGTGTTGTACGTGATGTTATAATTGCTCAAAACTCCCGCTGGACTTAGAACCGCACTGATGGTGTAGGGACCTCCAAGAACGGTTTCGCCCGAAGTTCTGCTGTAAGCGGCAGTAACTACGTCTGCTGTCAAGAAGCCAGCTAAAGTTCCTGTCAATACCGGTTCGGGTGATCCGTAAACTTTCGTATTGGCAATCGGGGAAACCGAGGCGGATTTTGTCGTGATCGTAAATAAAGCCGTATTATACGTGATGTCATAGTTGCTCAACACTCCCGCTGGACTTAAAACAGCACTGATGGTGTAGGGACTTCCAAGAACGGTTTCTCCCGAAGTTTTGCTATAAGCGGCAGTAACTCCGTCAGTTGAAAGGAACCCAACTAAAGCTCCCGTCAAAGTTGGATCCGAGGAACCATAAACTTTGTTATTTGCAATCGGTGAAACCGAGGCGGATTTTGTCGTGATCGTAAATGCAGCCGTGTTGTACGTGATCTCATAGTTGCTCAAGACTCCCGCTGGACTTAAAACAGCACTGATGGTGTAGGGACCTCCAAGAACGGTTTCGCCCGAAGTTCTGCTGTAAGCGGCAGTAACTTCGTCAGTTGAAAGGAACCCAACTAAAGCTCCCTCCAAAGTTGGATTCGGCGAACCATAAACTTTGGTATTTGCAATCGGTGAAACCGAGGCGGATTTTGTCGTGATCGTAAATGCAGCCGTGTTGTACGTGATGTTATAATTGCTCAAAACTCCCGCTGGACTTAAAACCGCACTTATTGTATATGGACTTCCAAGAACGGTTTCTCCCAAAGTTCTGCTGTAAGCGGCAGTAACTTCGTCAGTTGAAAGGAACCCAACTAAAGCTCCCGTCAATACCGGTTCGGGTGATCCGTAAACTTTCGTATTGGCTATCGGGGAAACCGAGGCGGCTTTTGTGGTGATTGTAAATGTAGCCGTATTATACGTGATGTCATAGTTGCTCAACACTCCCGCTGGACTTAAAACAGCACTGATGGTGTAGGGACCTCCAAGAACGGTATCTCCAGCGGTTCTGCTGTAAGCGGCAGTAACTTCGTCAGTTGAAAGGAACCCAACTAAAGCTCCCGTCAAAGTTGGATTCGGCGAACCATAAACTTTGGTATTTGCAATCGGTGAAACCGAGGCGGATTTTGTCGTGATCGTAAATGCAGCCGTGTTGTACGTGATGTTATAATTGCTCAAGACTCCCGCTGGACTTAAAACCGCACTGATTGTATATGGACTTCCAAGAACGGTTTCTCCCGAAGTTCTGCTGTAAGCGGCAGTAACTCCATCAGCTTCTAAGAATCCAACTAAAGCTCCCGTCAAAGTTGGATTCGGCGAACCATAAACTTTGGTATTTGCAATCGGTGAAACCGAAGCGGATTTTTTAGTTATTGTTACAGACACTGGTATTCTAGTTGTACTTACACAACCAGTAGTAGTATTTTTAGCTTCTGCATAAGCCGAATATATACCAGCATTTGTTCCCGTTGGAGCACTCGTCATAATTCCCCCTGATGCCGCAGTGTACCAGTCAGTAGTTTCACCGACATTGGTGATAGCTGATCCAGTATGAGATGCACCATCATAAACTCCAGTGTAATTTACAGCTACTGGTGCTGCCGGTACTGCAAGAACATTTACAGTTTTATTCACCGCCCTACTGCAACCACTAGTTGCGTCAGTTACAGTATAACTGATCAAAACAGCACCTACAGAGATGCCCGCAACTAGTCCTGACGAACTTACTGTAGCAATTGCACTATTTGCACTACTCCAACTACCTCCACTAGATGTATTACCTAACTGTATAGCAGAACCCACACAAACGTTTGTCGTTCCACCAGGTGATATAGGAGTGACTGTAGGCAAAGGGTTAACCACATAAATCAATTTATTCGATTCGGCAGAACAAGCGACTCCATTGACTGTTGAAGTTACAATTCTCTTAAAAGAAGTAGTCACTGTTAATTCAGGAGGATTGTTTTGATCGGATGTAGCACCAGAAACTATTGTCCAGCTTGCTCCCCCGTCAGTACTTTGCTGCCAAGCATAGGTTAGAACCCCTGAACCATTAGAAGCTGTTGTAGAAGTAGTACCAGGATCTAATGTTCCACAGCCCGGACCGGGTTGCGTTGCTCCTTTGGCTATTACTCCAGAGTTTATTCCGTTTATTACAACATCAATTTTTGCTCTCGAACTTTCACAACCTATTGTTTGGCTTACATAATAACTTAAAGTACCAGATGAAGCGGTAGATGGTGTCGGTGCACTACCACTTCCTGTTCCTCCATTTGCAACTGTATACCATAATAAATTACTACCTGTTGCTGTTAAGGGAATTGCAGTTGTTCCTTGGCAATACGTTATAGGACTAGATATTGTTGGAGCGGAAGGTGGTGTACAAGTAACATAATTTGCAGTAAAATCTATAGTACCATTTTTACCTACGACACAAATTTCATATGGCTTACTACTATCTGGAGTTGTAAAAGCTTCATTTGTAGTCCATGAACTAAAAACCTGATTAAGACTATTTAATTGAGTAGCCTTAACAAATGATGATTGACTACCATTGGCAGCAGCAACTGTCACTCCCGGATTTGCAGTAGTAACACTTGTAATTATTACTGAACCAAAACTTCCACCACATGCAAGTGTAGTGTGATTATAAGCCGAAACAGAAATACTTCCTGAATTTGTTTGCAATCTAATATTTCCATCCGTAAAATTCCTTGTTGCAACCTGCCCTGAGGTTTGCCCAGTTGCTGTTAACAAAAAGGCTACTCCAATATGATTGATTTTTATTAAAAATTGATTATTATAAATAGTACCGTTGGAATCTGCCACAGCGGTCAAATCATGCGAAAGCAGACATGTTTCCGGTTTGGGAGTTTCATCAAAATGAAGTGTTACAGTTTCGCCCGGTGTCCACCCTGTTCCTGTGATAATTACGTATTCGCCTGGAGCATAATCATCTTTGTCCGTTGTGACCGTAGCCTGCCCGAGAGCAACGCTTGTAAAAAACAAATTTGCAACAAGAAAAACAATGGTTTGAAAATGTGATTTGAGTAGAAATGTTTTCATATTTATTGAATTTAAATAATAAAATAACGAATACTATAAGTAGAACCAACAGAATAAAATCATCATTAATTTTAAGTCTTTTTAATAAAAAAAATTATTACAATTGTCTAATTTCCATAAACTTAAATACTAAATTATATAATTAAGAATACATTAATCTTATTTTTAATACATTTTCGATTAAAGGAATAAAAAAAACTACCAACTACATATTTTATCTTTTTTTAAGAGAAATAAAAAATAGAATTCAAAAAAAAATAACTTTTAATTGCTATTTTAATGAATTAAATTTCACAAAACCAATTGAACAAAACCTCTTAAGGGCCATAAATAAAAAAGAGGCTGTCTATTACAGACAGCCTCTTTTGAGTTTTGATATTCACACTAATTTTTATTTTAAAACAGTAAACTCAATTTTTGAATCATTATAAATTCTATGGGTTTGTTTCTTGAAATCTTCTGGTTTAGCATAAAATATATTATCCACAAACGTTTGCGGATTCAAATCAATAAATGGAAACCATGTACTTTGAACCTGAATCTGGATTTTATGTCCTTTTTTGAACGTGTGAAAAACATCTTGTAACTTAATATTTACTGCAGTTTTCTCATTGGCAACAAAAGGATCTGGTTTTGAAAAACTATTTCTAAAACGTCCTCTCATCACCTCGCTGCGCACCATCATGTGGTAATTACTCATCTTTAAATAAGGAGCAACTTCTTTTGTTTCCGGTTCATCACTAGGGAAAACATCAACCACTTTAACGATCCAATCCGCATCCGTTCCTGTAGTAGAAACTTGCAATTTAGCCAATATTTCACCAGCCAACGTAGTATCATCACTTAATACTTCCGTTTCAAAAACCAGCACATCTGGACGTCTAGCAGCAAAACGCTGATCATCCGTCATGTATTTTCTTGGTGTAAGCCCTTGTTGTTTAATATCCTCTGAATAAGGAACTGGTTTTTTAGGATCACTTACAAATTCCTCAAAAGCAAAATTCTTTTTTGCCATTTTTGTCAATCGATTGTCTTGTAAAAAGAAATCTTGTTTTTCAGTATTTTGTGGAGGCCACGAATCATAAGTTTTCCATTCTTTAGCACCTGAATCAAAAACATAGGCTTCGGGTAATTTATTTTCTCCTTTCCCATTATTTTTCAAAAAATGGCGGAAAAAATTAGCTTCAATGTTTTTTTGATAAAAACCAGAAATACTGTCTCCAAAATTAATATTCCCAATCACTTGTTTTGCAGAATTTCTAGCCCAATCGCCGTGGCTCCATGGTCCCATCACGATTGTATTGTAATTTTTACTACTTTTTTCTATAGTACTATACGTGTTTAAAGGCCCATATAAATCTTCGGCATCAAACCAACCTCCTACTGTCATTACAGCTGGTTTTATGTTTTTCAAATGTTGTAAAATTCCACGTTTTTGCCAAAAATCATCGTAACTGGAATGGTCTTTCAGCTGTTGCCAAAATTCATCTTCTTTACCATAATACTTATCTAAATTGGATAATGGTCCTGCATCCAAGAAAAATTGGTAATCATCATTTGTTCCTGTATTCGTGAATTTATACCACGGTTCAGTAGTACGTTTTGTTTTTTGAGGTCCAAATAATGGTGTTACTTTCCAATAGCTCAACAAATAAGCGCCATTATGATGAAAATCATCAAAAAAGAAATCAGCAATACAGGCTTGAGGTGAAACCGCTTTTAATGCAGGATGATTGCTTAACAAAGAATAGGTTGCATAAAATCCAGGGTAAGAAATCCCCCAAGTTCCAACATTTCCGTTATTATTTGCTACATTTTTAACCAGCCAGTCAATCGTGTCATACGTATCCGAAGCCTCATCAGTATCTTTCTTCCCTTTTTTATTTGGAATAAACCCACGCATGTTGTCATATAAACCATCACTCATGAACCTTCCTCGAACATCTTGATAAACTACAATATATCCCTCTTTCATCATGGTTTCACTTGGAGAAATACTTTTTTTAAACTGATTTTCTCCATAAGGCCCTGAATTATAAGGCGTTCTTTGCATTATAATTGGATATTTTTTTGAAACATCTTTTGGGGTGTAAATAGAAGTAAACAACTCTGCACCATCGCGCATTTTAATATGCACTTCTTTTTTGGTGTAATTATCAGCAACATAATTTGGTACTTTATCTTGGGCAAAAAGAATTGCACCAATAAAAAAAAGAGAAATACTTAGTAATTTTTTCATGAATTTTTTAATTAAAATAGTTTTTAAAGATAAAAATTCTGTCCGAATATAGTACTCTTTCACTTGCTTTTTTAAAACATTAATCTCAAATTATTATAAAATTAAAAATTTCAACTTATACTTTTTTAGATAAAATAGAGGCGTTTATTCCTTTTTTTAATCCTATTTCCTATTCCTATATAATCCAAAAACAAAAATTAATTCTTCTTTGAAAACTAATAATTAATCTTGTTTAATGATTAACCGTTTCTTTTTTTTAGCCTACAAAAAGTGTGTTGAAATTATTAATTTAATGATAAAAAATAGAATTCACGACTTTTAATTGGAATTTTTCAATAAAATTAACCTATATTTGCGAAACACTCATCAATACGTTGCGATTAATTGAAGTTCATTTTACGAACTTTTAATCATAAACTAAGATTCCTTATTTTAGAAATCATTCTAAAAAAAATTATCTTTTTAGCAGTTTACTGCCTCTTGTGCCTTTTGGAAAAATTCCATTTACAGGCTTTTAAATAATCGAAAAAATTAAACTGTTTGATTTTCTATTCAGAAAAACTAATATGCTAATTGCACCTAATATTTAACACTAAAATACTTTGAAATGGAGTTCAAACAAATTAATGCTATTACTGGAGAAGATTCCATTTATACCAATCAAATTGTAACACTATTCCTTAATACTCATTTAGAACAATATGGAGACACTATTGAAGACATTCAAAAATGCATTGATTATGTCATGAATCCTGCCAAAGGAGGAAATATTCTAGTGGGAATCGAAGAACAAAAAATCGTAGGGGTAGTGATTTTAAACAACACGGGGATGAAAGATTTTATTCCCGAAAATATTTTGGTATACATTGCCGTGGACAACAGCCAACGCGGAAAAGGGTTTGGAAAACAATTGATGCAAAAAGCAATATCGATTGCCGAAGGAAATATTGCACTGCATGTAGAACCCGATAATCCTGCCAAAAAACTATATGAAAAACTAGGCTTTACAAATAAATATTTGGAAATGCGCCTCATAAAATAGTCCAAAATGGAAAATTTAAACCAGTTTACCGATTCACTTGTGCAGTTACGAAAGGAATTACACAAACATCCAGAGGTTTCAGGTAAAGAAATTCAAACGGCCAAACGCGTTATTTCTTTTCTCGAAAATCACCCTCCTGATGAATTGATTACCGGAATAGGAACAACTGGCGTAGTCGCAATTTACAAAGGAGAAAAAGCCGGAAAAACAGTATTATTTAGATGCGAACTGGATGCTTTGCCAATTGAAGAAAGCAATAATTTTGAACATCGCTCACTAATTAATGGTGTTTCACACAAATGCGGACACGATGGTCACATGGCTATTCTCTGTGGTTTGGCTGCTGCATTGCATCAAAACAAACCGGAATCAGGTACTGTCATTTTATTATTTCAACCAGCTGAGGAAGATGGCTGTGGTGCTCAAAAAGTATTATCAGATCCCAAATTTACTTCCATTCAGCCCGATTATGTATTTGCGCTACACAATTTACCAGGATTTCCAATACATCAAATTGTAGTAAAAAACGAAACTTTTACCTGTGCCGTAAATAGTATTATAATACAATTAAAAGGCAAAACCGCTCATGCAGGTGAACCCGAAAAAGGAATTAATCCTGCCTTGGCAATAGCCACTATTATTAATCAATTCAACGCTAATATTCAGGTAGATAGTACCAAAGAGAACTACTGCCTGATTACCCCCATTTATACTAAAATAGGCAAGAAAGCCTATGGCGTATCAGCTGGTTCAGGAGAAATTCATTTTACTGTACGCAGTGACAGTAATTTGCAAATGAGAAAAACCGAAGTGACTTTAGAAAATTTAGCAAAATCAATCGCAAAAGAATATCAGCTGAAGTGTAAAACCCGATGGACACAAGGTTTTGAAGCTAATGAGAATGATGAAACAGCTGTAGCGACCATCAAAAAGGCCGCAAAAATTAATAATTTTGAAGTATTTGAAAAAGAAAAACCATTTACTTGGGGTGAAGATTTTGGCTTGTTTACACAACACTATCCCGGCGCCATGTTTGGACTGGGTTCAGGAATACACACACCGGCTTTACACAATCCTGATTATGATTTTCCAGATGAAATTATTGCAACTGGAGTAGCTATTTTTCATCAAATCAGTAAACAAATTACAAATGCACACTAATTCACTTATCGAGCTTGATCGCTCCGCGTATCAAAAAAATATTAATTTTTTAAAAAATACTTTTGGAAAAAAAGTACTGGTTTCCTCTGTTGTAAAAGGAAATGCTTATGGTCATGGAGTACAGCCGTTTGTGGCTATGGCATTTCAATGTGGCGTAACTCATTTTTCTGTTTTTGATGTTCAGGAAGCTAAAGTCGTAAAAGCAACACTACAGGACAAAGCAACTATTCTGGTTATGGGACTCGTTCAGGATGAAGATATGGAATGGGTAATAAAAAACGATATTGAATTCTTTATTTTTGATAAAAGCCGCCTTACGATAGCTATGAAAACCGCTAAAAAACTCGATAAAAAGGCAACTTTGCATATTGAAGTAGAAACGGGAATGAACCGAACTGGTTTTGAAAAAAATGAACTGAATACTGTGATTGCTTTTTTAAAGAAACACGTACAACATCTTAATTTCAAAGGACTTTGTACTCATTATGCCGGAGCCGAAAGTATCGCTAATTATTACAGGGTGGAGCAGCAAATCAAGAAGTTTGAAGAAATATACTCCTTTTTTTGTAAAAACGACTTAAAGCCTGAGATTAGACATTCAGCATGTTCTGCAGCATCCATCATGTTTCCGCAAACCAGAATGGATATGGTGCGCATTGGAATAATGCAATACGGATTGTGGCCCAGTCCAGAAGTATTTGTTACGTATCTCAATTCTAAAAAGAATAAAACAGATCCACTGCAGCGCGTTATCACTTGGAAAAGTGCAATAATGAGTGTTAAAAAAGTAAATATTGGTGATTTTATAGGATATGGAACCAGTTTTATGGCCAAAAGGAAAATGAAAATCGCAGTGATACCTATAGGATATTGCCACGGATACAGTCGTTCTTTAAGTAACCAAGGCCGTGTTCTTATCCACGGACAACGTTGTGTTGTAGTGGGTTCCGTAAACATGAACATGATGACCGTCGATATTACTGATATTGAGATGGCAAAAAAAGAAGACGAAGTGGTGCTGATCGGCACACAAAAAGAACTTTCTGTTTCTGTCGCTTCCTTTAGTGATTTCAGTAATCAACTCAATTATGAATTATTAACTCGGATTTCTAAAGCAATTCCACGTAAAATTATAGAATAATGGCCTTTATAAAATTATACCGAAAAAAATTACAGGAAAATTATCAATTTTTAGACCAAACATTTAAATCAAGAAATATCCAATGGGGGGTAGTTTCAAAACTCTTATGCGGAAATAAAATTTATCTCAAAGAAATCATCGCCTTAGGAGTCCGGGAAATTCATGATTCCAGAGTGAGCAATTTGAAAAAAATTAAAGCACTGGATCCGGAAATTCAAACCGTTTATATAAAACCCCCGGCAAAACGAAGTATTGAAAGTATAGTGCGTTATGCCGATATTAGTTTTAACACTGAAATCTATACGATTCAATTACTTTCGGAGGAAGCTGTAAAACAAAACAAAACGCATAAAATCATCATCATGATTGAAATGGGTGATCTTCGGGAAGGCGTTATGGGAGAAGAGTTAATAGACTTTTACGGTACCATTTTAAAAATGCCTAACATAGAAATATCAGGTATTGGGACTAATCTTAATTGTCTTAGTGGTGTAATGCCAACCCAGGATAAACTAATTCAATTGAGTTTATATAAACAATTAATAGAGGCAAAATTTAACATTAGTATTCCATTCGTCTCTGGTGGAACCTCTGTTGCGATTCCTTTACTATTGAAAAATGCCCGACCAATGGCTGTGAGTCATTTTCGAATAGGAGAAGCACTCTTTTTTGGCAAAGATTTGTTTACAGGAAATACCATCGAAGGAATGCACAATGATGTTTTTAAATTATATGCTGAAATTATCGAAATTACTGAAAAGCCAAAAACACCAACGGGTGAATTAGGCGAGAATGTTGCCGGAAATTCCTTTTCAATAAATGAGGTTACTGATTTAGGAATTACTTCCCTGAGAGCCATTCTAGACATCGGTTTATTAGATATGCAACCCCAATACATCGAATCTGACGATATTGACATTACTATTGTAGATGCAAGTTCTGACATGCTGGTTATTGACATTTCTAATTCTAAAAAGACCTACAAAATTGGTGATTTAGTCGCTTTTCAAATACGATATATGGGCGCTTTGTATCTTTTAAATTCTGATTATATCGAAAAAATAATCGAATAAAACTCACATTACTTCCCACCTTGAGCAAAATACCCCTAATACTGTGGATTATATTCCGCCACTATTACTAAATAAAAATTGCACTAATCTCCAGCAATTGATTTGTGGAAATTAGTGCAATTTTGTTTAAATACTCGGGCTAAAATTTATGTGACCAGACGATAGGTTATTTTATTTTTTTAAATTGATCAATTCCTGCTTTCAACCATCCTTTATAAGCATTGATATCTGAATTATAACTTTCTGGTTTGTCAGATAACATATTTTCTTCTGTGTCTAAAACAATGTAATACGGTTGCGCATTGGCTTTGTATCGAGTGATTTGAAAATCGCTCCACTTGTTACCAATACTTATGATTTCTTTACCCGTTTCTTTGGATACATACTGTTCGCTTTTTGGCAATTCTCTTTTATCATCCACATACAAAGAAATCAACACCACTTCGTCTTGCAATATTTTAAGAATCGCGGGATCAGACCAAACATAATCTTCCATTTTTCTACAATTCACACAAGCAAATCCGGTAAAATCAAGTAAAATGGGTTTGTTTACTGATTTGGCATAAGCCAATCCTTTTTCATAATCATCAAAAGCAATAAGATCATGTGGTCCCAAATGTGCGCCTTCCGGCAAAATTTGAGCTGATGCAATCGAACCGCCTTTTGAGTTCCCTACACCGTATGGACTTTCACTATACGTCATTGGTGGCGGAAAACCTGAAATTAATTTTAATGGTGCACCCCAAATTCCAGGAATTAGATAGATGGTAAATGCTAAAACTACTAATCCCAATGACAGTCTTCCTACTGAAATATGTGCCATCGGACTATCATGCGGCAACGTAATTTTTCCGAATAAATAAAATGCCAGTGTTCCAAAAATAGCAATCCAAATCGCCAAGAACACTTCTCTTTCTAAGAAATGCAATTGCAATACCAAATCCGCATTGGATAAAAATTTGAATGCCAAAGCCAATTCTAAAAACCCTAAAACCACTTTAACAGTATTCAACCAACCACCAGATTTTGGCAATGAATTCAACCAACCCGGAAACATCGCAAACAACATAAAGGGTAAGGCTAAAGCCAATGAAAATCCGAACATCCCCACAATTGGTGCTATTCCGCCCTTAGAAGCCGCTTCGACTAATAGTGTCCCCACAATAGGTCCTGTACAAGAAAAAGATACAATCGCTAAGGCTAAAGCCATAAAGAGAATTCCAATTATTCCGCCTTTATCCGCTTGATTATCGACTTTATTAGCCCAAGAATTAGGCAACATGATCTCGAAAGCACCTAAAAATGAAGCCGCAAAAGTAACTAGTAAAATAAAGAAAATAATATTAAACCAAACATTCGTTGATAACGCATTCAGTGCATCGGCACCAAAAATCCAAGTCACTAAAAATCCTAAAACTACATAAATAAATATGATGGCAATTCCATAAATGATGGCATTTCTAATCCCTTTTGCTTTTGTTTTACTTTGTTTTGTAAAAAAACTTACTGTCATAGGGATCATCGGGAAGACACAAGGCGTAAGCAATGCGGCAAATCCAGATAAAAAAGCGATAAAGAAAATAGACCATAATCCTCTTTGTTTGGAAGGCTTAGAATCTAATACCGGAACTTTTTCAGGAGTAACAATTTGTGCTTTATTCACATCCGTATTTACAACTGCAGTGTCAACTTTAGGCGAATCTGTTGTAGTTAAATCAGATACTAAAGTAGCTATTGGTGCTGTTTTTGAAGCCGCAGGAATCGCAAACGAAAAATTCTTCTCCATATTAATACAAACCTCTTTACACACTTGGTAATTAAAATTAACTTCAATTTTAGTAACCTTTGGATTTGTAATTGTGATTTCTTGTTGAATTTGTCCTTTCTTTTCAAAAAATGTTTCGTTTACTTCAAAAATATCATTAAAAGCTGTTCGGGTCTTGCTCTCTTTGGCTTTGCCAACCAAATTAAAATTTCCTTTTTGATTTTTGAAAATGATTTCCAATGGCAGTGGTCCGCCATCTGGAGTGAATTGAGAATACAAATGCCAATCATTTTCTATGACAACATTGAAAGTAAGGATATAATTAGTATCTGATTTTTTTTCTATTTTGGTGGTCCATTTTGCAGGATCAAGAATTTGAGCATCTCCATTGGCAAAAGCCAAAAAAGCAATAAGTATAAATAGTAGTTTCTTCATTATTCTAATTGTATTTTAAGTATGTTTTTTGTTGTATTTTGTACTTTAAAGCGTTCATCTTGACGAACATCAATAATCCAAACTATTTGATCATTCGAACATAAAATCCAAGCATTTTCTTTATCTATCAATGATAATTTTTCATCTTTAAAAAGCTTACTTACTTTCTTCGATTTACCATTCATCCCAAAAGGCTGCAACTTATCTCCCTCGTTCCAATGCCGTAAAATCAATGGATATTGTAATTTATCAGCGTCCACAAAGATAGTTTTATTTGAAACGATACTAATGTCCGCTACTTTACAAAACGTAAGATTTAAGGGAATATTAACTTCTTTTTGATCTTCAGCAATAAAATATTCTTCCTTTTCATTTACGAAATTTATCGGGCTTAGGATTAAAGAATCTCTGTCTTTTAATAATCGGTATTCCGGAGAAAAAACGTATTTCCCAGATTGGCTTTCGACCAAATCATAAATGTCATCCCAAGCCGAAAACTCAAATTCTTTAAGCCATTGATACAAATATGATTTGTAATTGGGTAATTTTTTTAATTGCTGCAAATCAAAATAAATAGTATCCGCCTCTTGCTTTGCAACTTTCTGATAAATCATAATCGAAGCATCTTCAACCATAACTTGTGCTTCTTGCAAATACATTTGGGTTTTGTTAAACGAGGAAAGGAAATTTGGATTCAACTCCTTTAACATCGGAACCAGATGATGACGAATTTTATTTCTAAGGTATTTATCCGATGCATTACTGCTGTCTTCACGCCATTGAATGTTATTTAATCCGGCATATTCTTCCATTTCTTCTTGGCTAAAGGCCAAAAGTGGACGAACTACTTTTTCGTTCTGTTCCGGAATCCCTGTCAAACCTTCTAATCCTGTTCCTCGACCCAAATTGATCAAGAAAGTTTCGAGATTATCATCGGCATGATGCGCAGTAAGAATATAGTCGAATTTTTCCGTTTCCAATAATTCATAGAACCAGTTGTAACGCAACTCTCGGGCTGCAACTTGGGTAGATATTTTATAATCTTCAGAAAAAGCTTTGGTATCAAATTGCGTTATAAATACTGGAATATCATTTTTAGCGGCATATTCCTGAACAAAATTTTGATCTTCAAAACTTTCCATACCGCGCAATTGAAAATTACAATGTGCGATTGCTATTGTATACCCCAATTGCTGAAATAAATACACCATAACCATACTGTCTTTACCGCCACTTGTAGCAAGAAGGATTTTTTTTCCGTTCAAGAACTGAAAATTATGAAGCAGATGGTTTTGGAATTTCTGTAGCATGTTCAAATTTAATTAATTCATTTTGATTTAGCTTAAAACTTCTCGCATAGCTTTTGCTTTAAGCAAACATTCTTCATACTCCTTTTCAGGAATGGATTGTGACGTAATCGCACTTCCAACTGAAAAAGAAACGTATTTTTTTTCTTGATTGTATAAAATACTTCGGATAACCACATTGAAATCGAAATCTCCGTTTGGTGTAAAATATCCCACAGTACCGCTATACAGCCCACGTTTTGTTTCTTCCTGCTGTTCAATGATTTTCATCACCGAAATCTTTGGAGCTCCGGTCATACTGCCCATCGGGAAAGTAGTTTTTAAGGCATCTACACCGGAATATTGTGCATCTAACTTTGACGTTACAGTTGAAATCATTTGATGCACTTGCATAAAAGTATAAATACCACATAACTCTTCTACTTCAACTGATCCCTTTTGTGCCGTTCGAGATAAATCATTCCGCACTAAATCCGTAATCATAATATTTTCGGCGCGCTCTTTTGGGTCTAAAGCCAATTGTATTTTTGATTTTTCATCTTCAATTTGATCCAAAAATCGTTTGGCAGTTCCTTTAATTGGTTGCGAAATAAGCCGTTCTCCTTCTTTCTTTAAATAGCGTTCCGGTGTAGCCGAAAGTAAAAAGTGTTTATTGTTTTTAAAAAAAACAGCAAATGGAGGCTGAGAAATTTCGTTGAGTTTTATAAATTTTTCAATTGGATCAATCTTTGCATTTTCGGCAAAAAACTCCATACAAAAATTGGCTTCATAAATATCCCCTTGATGAATGTGTTCCAATATTTTAGAAACCTTTTCAAGATAATTCTCTTTCGGGATTCGTTGTTGAATTGTTATTTGCGAATTCTGATTACTGAACACTGAAGACTGAACACTAATTTCTTTAAAGTCCTCCTCCACTTCATCGTCACACATATTAAGATATTGAATTTGCAGGTGATTCCCTTTTAACAAAAACAGTTTCTTAGGTTGAAAGAAGTATAAATCGGGAAAATCTAAACCATCAAAATTGGTAGAGTGTAACGGTTCAATATCATTTTTTAAATCATACGATAAATAGCCAAAAAGCCAATCTTTGGTGCTTTGCTGGTATTGTTTTAAATCCTCAAAAGCATTGTGACAATCTGTTTTTATTGAAGTTAATGCATCAACGGCAAGAACACAATCATAACTGGAATAGTTTTGCGGATAGTCATTACTGTCTAAATAAATGATTTCTCGAAACTGTTGAGACCAAAATAAAAGTTGCTGTTTGAACAGTTTTGGGTCAGAAATAGACTTGTAAATTGAAGTTCTCAAAAAATGATGGTGTTTAAAATTCAAAATTACAACAAAAAATAAACCTTCAATAACTGATTTTACAAAAAGTAGCTTATTTTTTTGTAAATTTGATACTACAGGTATGTTTTTGAATTCTTTTAATCATTTAATAATTCCAGTTATGGCTTCAAAAATTTTCATCAATTTAGCTGTTAAAGACTTAAAAAAATCCATTGATTTTTTTACTACACTTGGATTTTCTTTCAATCCACAATTTACTGATGAACATGCTACTTGTATGATTATAGGAGAAAATATTTTTGCGATGTTAGTTACGGAGCAACGTTTTAAAGACTTTACCAAAAAAGAAATTTGTAATGCCCATAAAAATACCGAAGTTTTACTTGCAATAGATGCCGAGAGCAAAGAAAAAGTAGATGAAATGATTCAAACTGCAGTTAGTGCCGGTGGTTCAATTTATATGGAGCCACAGGATCATGGATGGATGTACGGACATAGTTTTGCCGATTTAGACGGGCATCAATGGGAAATTTTCTATATGGATGAAAGTGCTATTCCCAAATAATAATTCTCAAATGTGTAACCTCTAAAAACCATATACTATGAAAATTGCAATTATTATTATCCGAACTTTAATTGGGCTTTTGCTACTTTATGCATCTGTTAGCTTCTTTTTAAAACTAGCACCAGAACCAGAAGTTACAGGCAACTTTAAGGCTTTTAATGTCGGCTTAGTTGCGTCTACTTATTTGATCCCCTTGGCAAAATCAATGGAATTACTTTGTGGATTATCCTTTATAACCGGACGGTATGTTACATTAGCCAATATTTTAATATTACCCATAGCCATAAACATTTTATTCATTAATTTTTTCTTGTCTCCTCAAGGAATACCAATTGCCCTATTCTTGTTTTTAGGGAATCTGTTTTTAATTTACAGCCATTGGGAAAATTATAAAGGTTTATTTGTGGCTAAAGGCTAAATAGTAACCACCCTATAAAAATAAAGAAACCCGTTCAATCGAACGGGTTTCTTTATTTTTAAACGAGATTTTATCTCTCCATTCCAGATTCTCTAATTATACATGTAAAGCTCTGTTATCAGTAGCGGCTAATGCAGCTTCTTTTATCGCTTCTGCAAATGTTGGATGTGCATGAGACATTCTTGAAATATCTTCAGCAGATGCCTTAAATTCCATTGCCGTAACGGCTTCAGCAATTAAATCCGCACAACGGGCTCCAATCATGTGAACGCCTAATACTTCATCCGTTTTTGCGTCAGCAAGAATTTTTACAAATCCGTCTAAATCTCCTCCAGCTCTTGCACGACCTAAAGCTTTGAAAGGGAAACTTCCTGATTTAAAATCTACACCCGCTGCTTTTAATTGTTCCTCCGTTTGTCCTACAGCAGCCACTTCTGGCCAAGTATAAACAACACCCGGAATCAAGTTATAATCAATATGCGGTTTTTGACCCGCTAAAATTTCAGCAACCATGGCTCCTTCTTCTTCTGCTTTGTGAGCTAACATTGCTCCACGAACAACATCTCCAATAGCATAGATATTAGGAACGTTAGTTTGTAAATAATCATTTACTTCAACCATTCCTCTATCTGAAATTTTCACTCCTGCTTTATCAGCATTCAATCCATCAGTATACGGACGGCGTCCCACAGAAACTAATGAATAATCTCCTTCCAGCGTAATTGTTTCTCCTTTTGCATTTTCAGCTTGAACAACAACGCTCTCGCCATTTCTTTCTACTGATTTCACTTTATGTGAAACGTAGAATTTCATGCCTTGTTTTTTTAATACTTTGGTCAATTCTTTTGACAATGAAGCGTCCATTCCGGGAATAATTCGGTCCAAATATTCTACAACAGAAACTTGCGCTCCCAATCGTAAATACACTTGCCCTAATTCAATTCCAATTACTCCACCACCGATAATTACCAAATGTTTTGGTACTTCTTTAAGTTTCAACGCCTCTGTAGAAGTGATGATTCTTTCTTTATCGATTTTGATAAATGGCAAAGAAGATGGTTTTGAACCTGTAGCGATAATGATATTTTTAGCTTCGATAGTTTCAGAAGTTCCGTCCGCTTTTGCAACAGCAACATGTGTAGCATCAACAAATGAACCCAATCCTTCCAGAACTGTAATTTTATTTTTGTCCATTAAAAATTTCACACCACCCGAAGTTTGATCTACAACAGCTTGTTTGCGCGCAATCATTTTTTCAAGGTTCACTTTTACTTCTCCGGAAACTTCAATTCCGTGATCTGCAAAATGAGCAATTTCACTGTAATGATGAGAAGAAGCAAGCAATGCTTTGGAGGGAATACAACCTACATTCAGGCAAGTTCCTCCTAGAGTGGAATATTTTTCGATAATTGCTGTTTTGAAACCTAATTGTGCACAACGAATTGCTGACACATATCCGCCTGGTCCAGAACCTATAATGACTACGTCAAATGAACTCATAGTATATTTTTTTATTGTGTTTTTATAAAATGTTGCACAAAATTAAGGAATTAAGTTTTGTTTAAAGTTTAATTCCGAAGGTTTTTTGTTACGATTTTTTAGTAATTAACATTTACTTGTCATTGAATACCACTTAAAATTCACCTTTATTCTAAATATCAACAACCGTCGTATTTTTTACTTCACTAATCATAAAAGTGCTGTGTGTACTGCCTATGTGTTGCAATGTAGTCAGTTTTGTAACCAAAAATTCTCGATACGCTTCCATATCTTTTACTACTATTTTAATTATATAATCATAATCACCACTCACATGATGGCATTCAAGGACTTCCTTTAGTTTTACCACTTCATTTTCGAATGTAGCAATAAACTCTTTGGTATGCTGAATCAATTTGAGGTGACAAAAAACAACAAAACCTTTTTCGACTTTCGAACGATTGATTAACACGACATATTTATCGATAATTCCTTCTCTCTCCAGTTTTTTAATCCGTTCGTAAACAGCAGTAACAGAAAGATTAAGTTTTAAGGAAAGCTCTTTGGTTGTTTTTTTACTGTCGGATTGTAATAAAAAAAGTAGTTTTTTATCAATGCTGTCTAATGTCATTTTTATTGAAATTTGAATTGAAATAAAATCTATATAAATCCTATTTGAGAGGCTAATTTAGAAAATTAAATTATATAACTTAATTATAATAGTTTTAAAATCTAATATTAAACAATATGATTGATTATCAATCTAGAACATTGTTATTTTGGATAGATTTTATTCATACCGAAATCTAATAGCCCTGATAGCAGCTACATCCTTTTACTTTTTTCTTTAAAAAGTAAAAGATACAGCGAATAGCAGGAATAGCTTCAAATAACAATAAAAAACAATTATGAAAAATTTTAATCCGGCAGACAACATTCAGGATTTACAGTACTTTGGCGAATTTGGTGGTGTGAATCCATCCATTTCAGATTCCTCAACCTATACTTTCTTATCGGCAAAAACAATGTTCGATACTTTTGAAGGCAATATGGAAGGCTGTTATTTATATTCACGTCACTCTTCTCCTAGCAATTTATACTTAGACAAAGCCTTGGCTGCGATGGAAGGCACGGAAACCGCAAATGTTTCAGCATCAGGAATGGGAGCGATTACGCCTACATTGTTGCAATTGTGCGGGACAGGTGATCACATCGTTTCCAGCAGAACTATTTACGGTGGAACCTATGCTTTCTTGAAGAATTTTACGCCAAGATTAGGTATTAAAACTACATTTGTTGACATCACAAAACTAGACGTTGTAGAAGCTGCAATTACTCCCGAAACTAAAGCTTTGTACTGTGAAACGGTGAGTAATCCTTTACTGGAAGTAGCTGATATTGCCGGTTTGGCAAAAATTGCTAAGAGACATAATTTGAAATTGGTAGTCGATAATACTTTTTCGCCATTATCAGTTTCTCCTGTAAAATTAGGTGCTGATATTGTGATTCATAGTTTAACGAAATACATCAACGGAAGCAGTGATACTGTGGGAGGTGTAACATGTGCTTCACAAGAATTTATTGACAGTTTAAAAAATGTAAATAATGGTGCCAGTATGTTACTTGGACCAACAATGGATAGTTTACGTTCGGCAAGTGTGATGAAAAACTTGCGTACGCTACATATTAGAATGAAACAACACAGTCAAAATGCAATGTATCTTGCAGAACGTTTTGAAAAAGACGGGCTAAAAACGGTTTATCCTGGTTTGAAAAGTCACCCAAGCCATGAATTATATACTACTATGATTAATCCCGAATATGGTTTTGGTGGAATGATGACACTAGATGTTGGTACTTTAGAAAAAGCTAATGCATTGATGGAATTGATGCAAGCCAAAAATTTAGGGTATTTGGCAGTGAGTTTAGGATTTTATAAAACTTTATTTAGTGCTCCGGGAACTTCAACTTCTAGCGAGATTCCTATGGATGAACAAATAGAAATGGGATTGACTGATGGTCTAATTCGGTTTTCTATTGGTTTAGATAATGACATTGAAAGAACCTATCACATGATGAAAAAATGTATGATGGAATTGGATATACTAACACCAGAATCCGTTTTGATGAATTAGTTTATTTATTTCATAATTTAAAAAAGCAGCAAAATATTTTGCTGCTTTTTTGTTGCTTAATTTTTAGTAAATAAGTAACAGATTAAGAACACAAAATCATTCAAAATAATTCTTTTTTATCCTGTTTTTTGATCTGACAAACACCTTTTCAAATTATTTTTAGAGATTTTTAATTTCACACAACCAGTAATACATTTAAATTTAATACTATACGAATAAAGAAATTAAATGGTTATAAACTTGATTTCCAATTAAAATAGTTGAGACACAGATATTCATCAACCACAAAATCCAGATTCCCTACATGATTAGGATTTAAAAGAATCTGAACGAGTTCAGATAAAAGAAAGGCGTTAGCCGGAGAGACTATAAAACAAAAAAACCTATTCAAATAAATGAATAGGTTTCTTTAAAGAAAGGCGACGACATACTCTCCCACATAACTGCAGTACCATCTGCGCAGGCGGGCTTAACTACTCTGTTCGGGATGGGAAGAGGTGAGCCCCGCCGCAATAACCACCTTAAGAG